>NZ_JAGYGN010000006.1:0-275439 GCF_019947515.1 Pseudomonas sp. A-B-19 | reverse complement strand
CAGGTTGGCCTCGCGGCTTCCCCCTTGCGTTTCACTACAGTTCTCGTCACTCATTCTGGTCACCACTTTTCAGGTGACTGGTTTTGGCCCATGCCGGGCACACTGGGAGCGAGCTTGCTCGCGATGGCGGTGTGTCAGTCAGCATCATTGCTGAATGTGAGACGGCAATCGCGAGCAAGCTCGCTCCCACATTTGTTTTGTGCGGGACCGAAAAATCGGGTTCGCCACCTCTTCTTGAAAAACTCCCCTCGATAGCTCTAGCTCAACACTTCCAATAAAAACGCCCCTGCTGACATTTCGTCTTTTCAGATTTCTTTGAAGATTTAGCTTGCGCGCTAAACATTAGCGCGATACATTCATCTCGCACTTACTTAGCGCGCAAACATTTAGCGCAAACAAACCAAACCTGAACGAGGCTTTCACCATGCAAACTCTCTACACCGCAATCGCAACTTCCACCGGTGGCCGTGACGGTCGTGCGGTTTCCAGCGACAACATCCTCGACGTCAAACTCGCCACCCCGAAAGAACTCGGCGGTGCCGGCGGCGCAGCCACCAACCCTGAGCAACTGTTCGCCGCCGGCTACTCCGCCTGCTTCATCGGCGCCCTGAAATTCGTGGCCAGCCAGACCAGGCGCAGCATCCCGAACGACGCTTCGATCACCGCCCATGTCGGCATCGGCCAGATCCCTGGTGGCTTCGGTCTGGACATCGACCTGCACATCAGCCTGCCGGGTCTTGAACAAGCCGACGCACAAGCACTGGTCGACGCGGCCCACCAGGTCTGCCCGTACTCCAACGCCACCCGTGGCAACGTCGATGTGCGTCTGCACGTAACCGTCTAAGCACTGACTACCCAGGCCCGAACAGGAAACGAACATGAACACTTTCAGCAAAGTCTTGACCGGTACTCTTCTCGCCTTGTCCATCAGCAACGCGTTCGCAGGTACCGGGGTTGAACACAACACCCAGGCATTCCTCGACGTTCTGAACGCCGGCACCGGCAAGCCGATGGAGCAAATGACGCCCGCCGAGGCCCGCGCCGTTCTGGTTGGCGCCCAGGCCGGGGTGAAGCTGATGCTGCCAAAAGCCGATGTCAGCCAGAAGACCATTCAAGTCGACGGCCAACCGATCAGCCTGACCATCGTCCGGCCGGCCGGGGTCAAGGGCGAGCTGCCCGTGTTCATGTTCTTCCACGGCGGTGGCTGGGTACTGGGAGATTTCCCGACCCACGAGCGGCTGGTACGTGACCTGGTGACGGGTTCGGGTGCAGCGGCTGTCTTCGTGAACTACACGCCGTCGCCGGAGGCGCATTACCCGGTGGCGATCAACCAGGCTTACGCGGCGACCCGATGGGTGGCCGAGCACGGTAAAGAGATCAACGTCGATGGCAAGCGCCTGGCGGTAGCCGGCAACAGTGTCGGCGGCAACATGGCGGCGGTGGTCGCGCTGATGGCCAAGGATAAGGGTACACCGGCGATCAGGTTCCAGGTGCTGCTGTGGCCGGTGACTGATGCCAACTTCGAAACGGCGTCCTATAACCAGTTTGCCGAGGGGCACTTCCTCACCAAAAACATGATGAAGTGGTTCTGGGACAACTACACCACCGACGCCAATCAACGGAACGAGATCTACGCCTCGCCACTGCGTGCGACCACCGCCCAGTTGAAAGGATTGCCTCCAGCGCTGGTGCAGACCGCCGGAGCCGACGTGTTGCGCGACGAAGGCGAAGCCTATGCCCGCAAACTGGATGAGGCCGGTGTGCCGGTGACCTCGGTGCGCTATAACGGCTTGATCCACGACTACGGTTTGCTCAACGTGGTGAGCCAGGTGCCGGCGGTACGTTCGGCGATGTTGCAGGCTTCGCAAGAGCTGAAGCAACACCTGAAGAAATAACACCGCCCCACCCTGTAGGAGCGAGCTTGCTCGCGATGGACTTGAAGGCGACGCGTTTCATCGAGAAATACGCGTTATCGTTAACCTCCATCGCGAGCAAGCTCGCTCCTACAGGGGGCGTGTTCCAGCAGGCACAAAAAAGCCCGACTCAATGGTCGGGCTTTTTCATTCCTCAAGCGGTGCTTATTTGGCACGGCCTTTGTAGGAACCGCCTTCGCGGGTATCGATCTCGATCATGTCGCCGATTTCGATGAAGTCAGCAACCGACAGCTCGGTACCGTTCTTCAGTTTGGCAGGCTTCATCACCTTGCCGGAAGTGTCGCCGCGAGCGGAACCTTCGGTGTAGTCAACCTGACGCACGATGGTGGTCGGCAGCTCTACGGAAACCAGACGCTCGTCGAAGAACACGGCTTCGCAAACGTCAGTCATGCCTTCTTCCACGAATGGCAGAACGGCTTCGATGTCTTCAGCGTTCAGCTCGTACATGGTGTAGTCGGTGGTGTCCATGAACGTGTAGGAATCGCCGCTGATGAAGGACAGGGTCGCTTCCTTACGGTCGAGGATCACGTCGTCCAGCTTGTCGTCCGCACCGTATACGGTCTCGGTCTTGTAGCCGGTCAGCAGGTTCTTCAGCTTGGTCTTCATGATCGCGCTGTTACGACCGGACTTGGTGAATTCAGCTTTCTGAACCAGCCAAGGATCGTTGTCGATACGGATCACGGTACCGGGTTTGAGTTCTTTACCAGTTTTCATTGCGAATATCCGAATTTGGATGGGATTTACAAAAATCTAGGCCGCATATCATATCCAATTTCCATAAAACTGTACCAGCGCCGTGGCAAGATCGGGCTGCAAGGCCTGTTCCAGACACCACGCTTCGGCGTGTTTTTCCAGCTCTGGCCAGTGTTTACGGGTGGATTGCCAGTGGTCGGCCATTTTTTCACCGGCGTTCCACGCCCGCCAGAGACCGCTGATCGCCTCCCGCGCAGGGTCCGAAAGCCCCTTTATATAGACCTCGAGGAAGGCTTCGAGTTTGTCCAGATGGATATCTTCTTCCTGCCGGTAGATGTGCCAGAGAAATGGCCGGCCGGCCCATTGAGCGCGCACAAAGGAGTCTTCGCCGCGCACGGCATTGAAATCGCAACACCATAGCAACAAGTCGTATTGGTCCTGGCGGACGAACGGCAGCACTTGCACGGTCAAGGCATCACGCACATGCACGGCACCGGCCGCCAGACCCTCCACACCGAGCCAACGCTCTACGTCGCCGAGAATCCGCCCTTCCGGCACCAGCAGATGAGTGGCCGAAGAATCGCCTGCCATCCCATCGAGCCAACTGGCCAGCCCGGTGTTTTCGTAGGCAAACAATGAGATCAACTGCGCACGGGGTGCACGATCAATCCCCAAACCGTGCAGGAATTCTCTTTGAGCCTGCGGGTTTTGCTGAAATTGCCGACGACGCTCAAGCAACCCGCGCTCACGTAACAACCCGCCGGTGCCCTTCTGGAACCCCGGGAAGAAAAAGAACTTCTGCACGTTTTTGTACTTCACCGAGGGCAAACCGTGGCAGCCGATCACCCAGTCTTCGGCACTCAGGTAATCGAGGTTCATCCACAGCGGTGTCTTTTCCCGTTCGGCCATGGCGTCCATATAGGCGCTGGGCAACTGGCAGGCAAATGCAGCAATCACCACATCGGCGGCTTCGGTCGGCGGCCATTCGGCGGGCCATTGGCGCACTTCGACGTCTTGTTGCCATTGCTGCGCGGCGTGGATGTCGATTTCCGGGCACAGGCGCTCGAACGCTCGCAGATCATCGACCCACAGGCGCACCACCACTCCATGCTCGGCCACCAGTTGCCGGGCCAGTCGCCAGGTCACACCGATGTCGCCGAAGTTGTCGACCACAGTGCAAAAAATATCCCAGCGGGTTTTCATTTCAGGCATTGCAGGCTCCCGTTGGCAAAGGCGCCGATTGTCCGCATAAATTACCCCGTGCAGAAGAGCCGACGGCGATTATTCTTCATGCGACAATCGCCACTCGCCAGTGACCTTTCGCCAGGAGGCAACCATGCCCCATCGCCCCACTCCGCGCCGTTCTTTCCCAATCAGCCTCAACGCCCTGCAACTGGCCGGCAGCATCGCCCTCGGCATGTGGCTGGGATTCATTGCCATTGCGCTGACCTGCTGGCTCGCTTCGCGCCTGCTTTTCAGCGAACAATTGGCATCTGTGGCGGCAGCTGTGGAACAACTGGCCAAACCACCGGTGGCAGCGCAACCGGTGCCGGACATTGCGCCACAGAGCCCGCTGTTCGAGCAATATGAAGAAAACCTGCGCAAGAACGAGCAGCAGCAACGGCTCGATCAGGCTCGTAACAGCGGTCGCAACCTGTCCAACCCAAGCTGTCAGTTCTGGCAGCAACAGGACCGGACCGCACCCAGCGAAAAAAGCCGCGCCAACGTCCTGCAATTCTGCGATTGAACATGAATAAGCACACCGTCCACCAACTGATTCTCGACAAGCTGCGGATCGATCTCGACATCGCCGAACGAGCCGCGCAAACCGCTTACGAAACGGCGACACATGAAGAAAACATCGCCGAGAACAAGTACGACACCCTGGGGCTGGAAGCCTCCTATCTCGCGGCCGGACAAGCCAGGCGGGTCGAAGAAATTCGCCAGTCGTTGAGCCTCTGCCAGAACCTGGCCCTGCGCCCGTATGACGATCAGCGGGGCATCGAAGTGGGCGCGCTGCTCGGGCTCGAGGATGAAAAGGGACGCGAACAATGGCTGTTTCTCGCCCCCGATGCAGCCGGATTGAAGGTCGATCTGG
The DNA here is from genome assembly GCF_019947515.1 of Pseudomonas sp. A-B-19. Lineage (NCBI taxonomy): Bacteria > Pseudomonadati > Pseudomonadota > Gammaproteobacteria > Pseudomonadales > Pseudomonadaceae > Pseudomonas > Pseudomonas sp. A-B-19. Next base: position 270,714 of record NZ_JAGYGN010000006.1, on the reverse strand, counting down.
TGGGGCAGCTGATTACTGTCATCACCCCCCGCTCACCGCTGGGCAAAAGCCTGCTGGGCAAGTTCGAGGGCGATGAGGTGGAGATCATGGTGGCGGGCGCTCGGCAACAGTTCGCTGTCACCGAGGTGATTTGACCGGCAGGAAACGCTATCAGTGAACGGGCAGCTCGACGCCGTCGAACAGCTCTTCCAGTTCCTGCTTGTTGTGGCATTGAATGGCCTTGGCCATGACTTCGCGGGTCAGGTGCGGCGCGAACTTCTCGATGAAGTCGCACATGAAACCCCGCAGGAAGGTGCCGCGACGGAAGCCGATCTTGGTCACGCTGGACTCGAACAACTCACTGGCATCGAGCACGACCAGGTCGCTGTCGAGTTTGCTGTCGACGGCCATTTTCGCCACGATGCCCACGCCCAGCCCCAGGCGAACATAGGTCTTGATCACGTCGGCGTCGGCGGCGGTGAACACCACTTTGGGCGTCAGGCCGCGATGGCTGAACGCTTCGTCGAGTTTCGAACGACCGGTAAAACCGAACACGTACGTCACGATCGGGTACTCGGCCAGCGCTTCGAGGGTCAGTTTCGACAGTTTGGTCAACGGGTGCCCTTGAGGCACGACCACGCAACGGTTCCAGCGGTAGCACGGCATCATCACCAGATCACCGAACAGCTCGAGCGCTTCGGTGGCAATGGCGAAATCCACGGTGCCATCAGCGGCCATTTCGGCGATTTGCATCGGCGATCCCTGATGCATGTGCAGGGCAACGTCCGGGTATTGCTTGATGAAACTGCTGATCACCGGCGGCAACGCATAACGCGCCTGGGTGTGGGTGGTGGCGATCGACAGGGTGCCTTTCTTCTCGTTGGAGAACTCCTGGGCGATCTGCTTGATGCTTTCAACCTTGCGCAGGATTTCACCAGCGGTGGTGATGATGCGCTCACCGGCCGGGGTCACACGGGTCAGGTGCTTGCCGCTGCGGGCGAAAACCTCGACGCCCAACTCGTCTTCCAGCAGACGGATCTGTTTACTGATGCCTGGTTGAGAGGTGTAAAGACTTTGGGCTGTAGCGGAAACGTTGAGGTCGTGGTGCGCCACTTCCCAGATGTAGCGCAATTGTTGAAGCTTCATATGAATCCCTCAAAGCAGGTAGACGCCACGGGCATCAGCGACGGTATATAACTATATTAATGGCACGAAGAATAAATCTAGAACTTTTTTGTCAGATTGCCACTATTCGTGTTCTAGCGATCCCCTTGGCGACGACGTTGCACCAGGGGCACCATATAGACCGGCACCGTGGACAGTTGCAGCACACGGGCGGCGGTTCGTCCCAAAGGCGTTTCCGCACCCGCACCGTGGCTGTGACTTCCTACGATCAACAAATCCACGGAGAGTTTCTGCGCCTGGTCCAGAATCACCTGCGATGGGTCGCCCTGCAGCACCCGTACTGCCTGAATCCGCTCCAGATCGTGCTCCCCTTCATCCCCCAACTCCTCACGAAAACTGTCGAGCACCCGCTGCTCGATACTGGCAATCACGGTATTCAGGCCCTGGCTGTGAAATTCGTTCAGCGCCTGTTCATCGAGATAACTTTCCAGCACCGATTCGGCAAACAACCCCATGGGTTCAACCGCATGCACCACATACAAGTCGGCATTGAAGATCCGGGCCAGTTCCAGGGCATGCTGCATCACCACGGGCGCGTACAGGCCAAGGTCAGTGGCATACAGCATCGAACGAATCATATGACCTCCTCGACTGCCGACATGGCGGAGATTTGATTCAGCTTAGCAGTGCCTTGACGACTGCGACGTGCGGCGCAACGCATTGAACGCGGGGCTTAAACCTTTTGTTCGTTGCTTATGCCATGGGGCACATGACCGGTGGCGACGACTTCACGGGCCAATTCGCAGTGGCCGGCCTGATCGTCGAAAAACACGTCGGCCGCGAAGGCTTCGAGAAAGGCTGACTTGGTCAGGCCGCCGAGGAACAGCGACTCGTCCAGACGGATGTCCCACTCGCGCAACGTGCGAATCACTCGCTCATGGGCCGGTGCCGATCGTGCCGTGACCAGCGCGGTACGGATCGGACAGGCATCCTGCGGGAACTCACGCTGCAACAGATTGAGGGCGGCGAGAAAACCCTTGAACGGCCCACCGCGCAACGGCTCGCGGGCGGCCTCACGCTCGCTGGCCTGGAACGCCTCCAGACCACCGGCCTGATATATACGCTCCGACTCATCGGAAAACAGCACCGCGTCTCCGTCGAAGGCGATGCGCAATTCGTCGCTGGCCGCACGACTGGCACCGCCCGACAGAATGGTCGCCGCGGCGAACCCGGCGTCCAGTGCACTGCGTACATCTTCGGCGTGGGTCGAGAGAAACAGGTCGCAGCCAAAGGCCTTGAGGTAGGGATACGGACTGCGCCCGCCGACAAAGGCCGCACGGGAAATCGCCAGTCCATAGTGGTCAATCGAGTTGAACACCCGCAGCCCGGTGTCGGCGCTGTTGCGCGACACCAGAATCACCTCGACCCGGGCGCGGCCAAGGCTGTTGTTGAGGTTCAGAAGCTTTTGCACCAACGGGAAGGCATCTCCGGGCTCGAGGATTTCGTCTTCATGTTCGATCTGGTATTGCCGGTAGGCTTCGACGCCACTCGACAGGTAGACCTTGTGGCTTTCGCTCAGGTCGAACAGCGCCCGCGAAGAAATCGCCAGCACCAGCTTGTCGTCAATTGCCTTTGGCATGCCCTTCCCCCTCAGGTCGGTCGACTCAGGTGTTGCGTCGATCAATGAAACTCAAACTGCGATACAAGGCCTCGATGCGCGGCATCTCATACCCGGCCGCCTTTACCGCGGCCAAAGGCCGGGCGTAGATCGCGGCCAGTTCCAGCGGTCGCTTGTGCAAATAATCGTGGTACATGCTCGGCCAGTAGTCGGGCATTTTTTCGGTCACCATGAACAAGTGCTCGGCATACCCCGCCGGTATGTCGTGCCCACACGCGACGGCGCCTTGCACCACTTCAGCCATCAACGCCTTGATCAGTTCGCGACTGTCGGCATCGGCCATCAACGGTGTAGTGCTCGCCCCCAGCAACACCGAGAGACCGTTGTACGGGATATTCCAGACCAGTTTTTGCCAACGTGCCTGATGTAAATTCGCCATGGCCTGTGAGTCGAGGCCGGCGTTGCGAAACAGCCCGACACCCTCCTCGACAATCGCAGTGCGTGCCGGTCCGTCGGCGGGACCGCTGTGATAACCAATGTGCACTGCGCCCAGCGCCTGATGGGTAATGACACCCGGCGCCTCGCGATGGACGCAGATGTAGCAGAGCCCGCCGAGCACATGCAGCGAATCGGGGAGCAACTCGCGCAGGCTGTCTTCGACGTCCAGGCCATTTTGCAACAGCAGTACCCTGGCGTTCGGTGCCGCCGCTTGCAGGATGGCGGGTGCCAGCTCTGCATTGCTGGTGGTTTTCGCGCCCACCAGCAGCCAGTCGCAGAGCGGCATGTCTTGAGCGTTCGAATAAGCCTGCACCGGGTTCAGTTTCAGCGCACCGTGGGGCGCGCTATCGACTTGCAACCCGTGCTCGGCCACAGCGGAAAACTCGCTGCGCAGCAGAAAATGCACATCAAAACCGGCACGCGCCAGCATCACCCCATAGAAACCGCCGATTGCGCCGGTCCCGATAATGCCGATTCTCGGCCTGGCAACTGTCCCCATCATGGCAACTCCTCTGCTGTTCGACTCAACGCCTGGCGCACCGTCCGATTGAGCTCGGTGTCGGTCAGGCGCGATTTCAGTGCTCCGAAGAATTCGCCGTCGCGAACGACAAACAGCGCCGGCAAGTGAAAGACCTGATAACGCTCGACCACCCCGCCGTTGTTGCCGGCATCGATCCAGCACAGTCGATCGACTGCCAGATCGAGTGTCGGCAATTGCTCACGGGCAAAACGGCAACCGGCGCAGCCGACACTGGTGAAAATGACCAGCGACACGCCGCTCATCGCCAGCAGCCGTTGGTCGGCGTCAAAATCGGTCAGTTCCAATTCGACCACTATACTTGGGTGAACAATGTCAGATGGCCGACACATGGAGTCTGTGTTCATGGGACGTTTTATTCCTCACCCTGACGATGTGCCCGTTGAATTAACGTTGCTGAAACCTGAGTGTATTTCGCGACGACAGCTGCACACTATCAGTCTCGGGGGCATGGCTTGCAATTATCACCGCGCGTGGCGCTACGGCACGGCGCTGGAGGTACGCATGCCGACCGTGAACCCGGACATGCGCTACCTGGGCTATGTCGCCTGGTGCCTGCGGCGCAAACGCGGTTATCTGGTGGGCATCGCCTTTGTCGACGAGCAAACGCTGTTCAGCGCCCGAATGGGCGAGCAGGTGTGTCAGATCGAACGCTACTGCCGCCTGCACGACGCCCATGACGACTTGCAGGACATCCAGGCCCTGGCCCTCGAGTGGGTCCAGGAGCATGCCGACGAGTTCTCTCACGATTCGGTGCGCAAGGCTTTTGCGCAACCGGCGCTGGAATAGAGGCGTTCTTGATCGGTTTGCCCCTCGCGGCAGGGAAACTGACTGCAAAACCCCACCAAACCGGTGTCTGCCCATTGTCGAGCCACGGTGTAACGCGCTAAGGTTCGGCTTCCCGACGCGCTTAATTTGCTGTGCTCCGCCGCGCGGGTTCGCTGGCGGCCGGCACCCGTGACCTGACGAGTAAACGATGGCTGATTTACCGATCAACGACCTAAACGTCGCCTCCAACGAGACGCTGATCACTCCCGATCAGCTCAAGCGCGATATTCCCCTGAGCGACGCCGCACTGCGCACCGTCACCAAGGGCCGCGAAGTCATTCGCAATATTCTGGATGGCACCGACCACCGCCTGTTCGTCGTCATCGGGCCTTGCTCGATCCACGACATCAAGGCCGCCCATGAGTATGCCGAGCGCCTGAAGGTTCTCGCTGCCGAAGTGTCCGATACCCTGTATCTGGTCATGCGCGTTTATTTCGAGAAGCCACGTACCACCGTCGGCTGGAAAGGCTTGATCAACGACCCGTACCTGGACGACTCGTTCAAGATCCAGGACGGCTTGCACATCGGTCGCCAGTTGCTGCTGGACCTGGCCGAAAAAGGCCTGCCGACTGCCACCGAAGCCCTCGACCCGATCTCCCCGCAATACTTGCAGGACCTGATCAGCTGGTCGGCCATCGGCGCGCGCACCACCGAATCCCAGACTCACCGTGAAATGGCCTCCGGCCTGTCCTCGGCCGTCGGCTTCAAGAACGGCACCGATGGCGGCCTGACCGTGGCGATCAACGCCCTGCAGTCGGTTTCCAGCCCACACCGCTTCCTGGGCATCAACCAGGAAGGTGGCGTGTCGATCGTGACCACCAAGGGCAATGCCTACGGTCACGTGGTGTTGCGCGGCGGCAACGGCAAGCCGAACTACGATTCGGTCAGCGTTGCGCTCTGCGAACAGGCGTTGAACAAGGCGAAGATCAAGCCGAACATCATGGTCGATTGCAGCCACGCCAACTCCAACAAGGATCCGGCCCTGCAACCGCTGGTGATGGAAAACGTCGCCAACCAGATCCTCGAAGGCAACAAATCGATCATCGGCCTGATGGTTGAAAGCCACCTGAACTGGGGCTGCCAGGCGATCCCGAAAGACCTCGCCGACCTGCAATACGGCGTTTCGATCACCGACGCCTGCATCGACTGGACCGCGACCGAAAACACCTTGCGCAGCATGCATGCCAAGCTCAAGGATGTATTGCCTAAACGCGATCGCAGCTGATCGCTTTTAGCGGACACACAAAAACGCCGGACTGAATCCGGCGTTTTTTTATGCGTTCGTTTTACTGAAGGTCACTGGCTCAGCTTGGCCGCATGCCGCTGGTGACGCTCCATGTAGCGCTCGACGTAGGAGCACGATGGAATGACGGTGTAGCCCATTTCCTCCGCGTACTCCAGGGCCTTCTCGGTCAAGGCTGCCGCAATACCGTGACCACGCAACGCGTTGGGCACGAAGGTGCGATAGATATCCAGGGTCTGCTTCCCCAGATCCATATAGGTGAGATAGGCACGATGACCGTCCACAATGGTCTCGAACTGATGACCAGCCTGGTCATGGTGGATGGACAACGCCTCGCTCATCACTACTCCTCGCGGGTCTGGAATTCCGACCCCTACCTTACCGATGTTTTTCCGGCGAAGGAACATCTACGCCACCCCGTGCCTGAATGGACACCGAGAAGAGCTGCACCGAACTCGCGCTACCGGGCACGTACAAATAGTAGGCACCATTGACAGAAATGCTCAAGGTGCGCTCGTCATCATGCAGGTTGGCAGGTGCTGCTCCGGATCACGCAGGAATGGCTCGACCGAAGATCACTCCGGGTCGATAGCCTGAACATTGCCGGATGTTGAGACTAAGACGAGCGCCCATTGTTAAAGTCACCTGAACATCGAGAAAGATGTTGAGAGGCGCTACGCAAAGCCGAACAAAAGTGTAGACGAATCCATGTAGGCGGCTCTAGCCAGACTGGAGAAAGAGCGGTATGCCGAAGGAACTTTTTCTCACCAGCTGGCTCAGCCACGGGCCTTGCAGCTGGATGTTTTTTAATCAATTCAGTTAAAAGTTGCTCGAAAAAGAATCAACGCCTACAATTTTTTTTGCTTCTTGCGTCACGTCAGTTTTACTTACTACAAGTAATAGGTAGTATGTACGCCGGCTATTTCCTCAATCGGAGGAGATAGCTACTTAATAGAAAGTCCTTGAAGGGGAACACGATGAACAACGTTCTGAAATTCTCTGCTCTGGCTCTGGCCGCAGTTCTGGCTACCGGTTGCAGCAGCGCATCGAAAGAAACTGAAGCACGTCTGACCGCTACTGAAGACGCAGCTGCTCGCTCCCAGGCTCGTGCAGACGAAGCTTACCGTAAAGCTGATGAAGCTCTGGCTGCTGCTCAAAAAGCACAACAGACTGCTGACGAAGCTAACGAGCGTGCTCTGCGCATGCTGGACAAAGCTAGCCGCAAGTAATAATCCTTCGGGATTGTTATCAAGCCGATCCATTTTTTGGGTCGGCTTTTTTATTGCCCGGCGTTTCTCCAGGCAATAAAAAACCCGTCGACGCGGTCCGCGCCGACGGGCCCTTTACAAGCTTACTGCATCGGGTCGACCGGAGTGCTCGACACCATCGGTACGGCGTTGTTGCCCGGCACAGCAATCTCCACCGGCAGGCCGTCTTCAGCGGCAACCACATCACGCACCACATCCCAGTTCATGCGCAGGTTGTTAGTGATGTCTTCACGCTTGAGCATCGCGTTGATGACCGCGGTGTGCTTGTCGACCACCGACGGGTTGCCCTTGTCGTCCAGCGGCGTATGCGCCTCCAGATAGACCTTGCCGCCACTCAAACCAAACTTGTACGGATCGTTGATGATCCGCACCGACGTACCGACCGGCACCATGCTCGCCATTTCCAGCACGTTGTTGTTGAACATGCGGAAGCAACCGTGGCTGGTGCGCATGCCGATACCGAACTTCTTGTTCGAACCGTGGATCAGGTAGCCCGGTGTGCCCAGGGTGAACTTGAACGGCCCCAGCGGATTGTCAGGGCCGGCCGGCACGACGTTGGGTAGCGGATCACCGTCGGCTGCGTGTTCGGCCTTGATCGAAGCCGGAGGCGTCCAGGTCGGATTAGGTGTCTTGGCAATGATGCTGGTGTGGGCAATCGGCGAGCCCCAGCCTTCACGACCGATACCCAGCGGGAACGTGTACACCACGTTTTTGCCTTTCGGGTAGTAGTAGAGGCGGTATTCGGCCAGGTTGATCACGATGCCTTCACGCGGGCCTGGTGGCAGGATGAAGCGGGTCGGCAGGATGATTTCCGTGCCGACGCCTGGCAACCAGGCATCGACACCCGGGTTGGCCGCGACCATTTCCGTGTAGCCCAGATCGTAGGCGGTACCAAGGTCGGCGAAGGTATCTTCGTACTTGGCCTTGATCACCTGCACCTGGCCGATGATGTCTTCGCCGGGCGGTGGCAGGGGAAACTCCAATGCTGCAACGGGACCGGCCACCAAAAGGGCGGCAAGTGTCAGGCAGCGGGTGACGGCAGGAAAGCGCGACAACATCCGGAAAATCCTTCGCATGATCAACTGAGAGTATAAGCGCGCGATTGTACACCGCTGTCCGTTATTTCGGGGAGATGGCCCGATTGCAGGTTATGCAAGGCGATTTTTCGATTGTCCTCGCTCCCGTGTGGGGGTGAGCCTGCTCGCGATGGCTGTGTGTTGGGTGACGTGTTTTTTACGGGTGTACATATCCGTTTCTGCGGATGCGGTTACCTGTGGGAGCGAGCTTGCTCGCGATGGCGGCGTGGCAGGCTTTAACGCGGCGCGGATCAACGTTGGTAGAGGTGCCGATGGAGGTCGTCACAGGTTGACGGGCAGGCTCAGGGCGTGGGGGGGGCGTATCCGAGGCGGCCTACCGGCCGGCCTGGTTACCGGAGTCGTTCGTCTGTGATGTTCCTGGTCGACTGGCAGGCCGCTATCGCGAGCAAGCTCGCTCCCACAGGTGCTGAGTACATCTGTGAGAGATTGGTTGGCTGGCAGGCCGCTTTCGCTGGCAAGCCAGCTCCTACAGTGGATCAGCGTATGTCTGTGAGAGATTGGTCGGCTGGCAGGCCGCCTTCGCGGGCAAGCCCGCTCCTACAGTGGATCGGCGTATGTCTGTGAGAGATTGGTCGGCTGGCAGGCCGCCTCGACTCCCGACGGATCAAAGCTCAAACCGCAATTCAGGCCAGATCGGCGACGTACCCCGCTTCTGCGACTCAAGAATGGCCCGACACAACGAACACAACCGCTGGTCCTGAAACACCCGGCGATCGACACTCGACCAGCGCGGCTGTGCCGGCAACAGGCTGCCACACAAGGTGCGGTCAGCCGAGCCGCCCAACTCCAGTTGACGGGTCACCAGATGCACCCGCACTTCCTGGCAGGCGAACAGATCCAGCTGTTCGTCAGGCTCGATCAGTTGGTAGGCAAATAGTGACCAGGCGGGACGCGGCATCGGGGGCTCCAAATCGGGGGCGCCACCTTAGCCGAAAGCCTGCGTCTAGAAAAGTGTCATAACAGTGGTTTTAGAGTAGGCCAGACATTTTCCAGCAACTTGTCCTGGGCCCCGGCCGCCGGGTGTATGCCGTCAGCCTGCATCAAGTCCGGATGGCCACCCACGCCGTCGAGGAAAAACGGCACCAGCGGGATCTTTTTCTCATCGGCCAGGTTGCTGTAGACCTCGGCGAAGGCCTTGGTGTAGCGGGCACCGTAATTGGGCGGCAGTTGCATGCCAAGCAACACCACCTTGGCACCGCTGGCCCGGGAGCTGTCGATCATCGACGCAAGGTTTTGTTGCAAATTAGCCGGGGGCATTCCACGCAGGCCGTCATTGCCGCCCAACTCGAGGACAACCAGCTCAGGCTTATGCTCTGCAAGCAGCGCAGGCAGGCGTGCCTGGCCTCCCGCACTGGTGTCGCCACTGATGGACGCATTGATCACTTTATCGTCGAAACCCTCACGCTTGAGCCGCTGTTCAAGCAGCGATACCCACCCCACGCGGGTATCCAGCCCGAAACCGGCGCTGATACTATCGCCAACGATCAGGACTGTACCCGCCGCTGCGTTTTGGGCCATGCACATCAAGGCCAGGCCAGCACTCAAAAACCAGACACGCATCGGACTCTCCATGGGCGCAAGCATTCTCATCGCGAAGGACCTTAGCAAAGTGGTTCCCAGCGCGGAAGGTGAACTGACCATCCTGCACCAACTCAGCCTGGAACTGAACAAGGGCGACAGCCTGGCCATCGTCGGCGCTTCGGGTTCCGGCAAGTCCACCCTGCTGGGTTTGCTTGCCGGCCTGGACTTGCCGAGCAGCGGCGAAGTCACTCTCGCCGGGCAAGGCCTGAGCGACCTCGATGAAGACCAGCGTGCGCGCATCCGTGCCGAGCACGTGGGGTTTGTGTTCCAGTCATTCCAGTTGCTCGACAGCCTCAATGCCCTGGAAAACGTCATGCTGCCACTGGAGCTCGATGGCCGCAAAGACGCCCGCGAACGCGCCACCCAATTGCTGCAACGGGTGGGACTGGGCCAACGCCTGACTCACTCGCCGCGCCAACTCTCCGGAGGCGAGCAACAACGCGTGGCGATTGCCCGCGCGTTTGCCGCAGAGCCCGATGTGCTGTTCGCCGACGAACCGACCGGCAACCTCGACAGCCACACCGGCGAGCGCATCAGTGACTTGCTGTTCGAGCTCAACAAGGAGCGCGGCACGACCCTGGTGCTGGTGACTCATGATGAACGCCTGGCCCATCGCTGCCGGCGCCTGATCCGTCTTGAAGCCGGCCTGCTGGTCGCCCCTCTGGAGCCTTGATGGCACGTCTGCCGCTGTTGCGCCTGTTCAGTCTCGCTATCCGCCAATTGCTGCGCGACGCCCGCGCCGGTGAATTGCGCGTGTTGTTTTTCGCCTTGCTGGTGGCCGTGGCCGCCAGCACCGCCATCGGTTACTTTGGCGCGCGCCTGAACGGCGCCATGATGCTGCGCGCTACCGAGTTTCTCGGTGCCGACCTGCTGCTCGAAGGCAGTTCGCCTGCGCGCCCCGAACAAATCAGAAGCGGCACCGAACTGGGTCTGGAACACGCTCAGGTGGTGGAGTTCTCCAGCGTCATCGCCACCGATAACGGCATTCAGCTGTCCAGCATCAAGGCCGCCGATGACACTTACCCGTTACGCGGCAAATTGAAAAGCGCGCCCACTCCTTTCGCCACGGAAACAGTCGGTGGCGGACCGCAACCCGGTGAAGCCTGGGTCGAGGCACGCCTGCTGACCGCCCTGGACCTGAAGATCGGCGATAGCATCGATGTCGGCATGAAAACCCTGAAACTGGCGCGGGTGCTGACTTACGAACCCGATCGCGCCGGCAATTTCTACAGCCTGACGCCGCGGGTGCTGATCAACCTCGACGACCTTGCGGCCACCGGCGTGGTGCAGCCCGGCAGCCGGGTCAGCTACCGTGAACTGTGGCGAGGCAATGCTCAGGCACTCGAGACCTATCGGCAACTGATCAAACCGGGGCTCGCCGCCAACCAACGCTTGCAGGACGCCCGCGATGGCAACCGGCAGATCGGCGGCGCCCTGGGCAAGGCCGAACGCTACCTGAACATGGCCAGCCTGGTGGCGGTGTTGCTGTCCGGCGTGGCGGTGGCGCTGTCGGCAACCCGTTTCGCCACCCGCCGCTTCGATGCCAGTGCCTTGCTGCGCTGCCTCGGGCTGTCACGCCGGGAAACCATGGTGTTGTTCAGCCTGCAACTGACAGTGCTCGGGCTGCTGGCGAGCATCAGCGGCGCCCTCCTCGGCTGGCTCGCACAACTGGGATTGTTTGCCCTGCTGCATGACTTGCTGCCGGCCGACGTGCCTGCGGGCGGGCTGTTTCCGGCCATTGCCGGGATCGGCACCGGACTGGTGGCGCTGGCCGGTTTCGCCTTGCCGCCGCTGGCGGCCTTGGGTCGGGTTCCGCCATTGCGCGTGCTGCGTCGGGATATGCTGCCGATCCCTTCCAGCACCTGGATGGTCTACGGTGTAGCGCTGGGCGCCCTGGGCCTGATCATGTGGCGCCTGAGCCTGGACCTGGTGCTGACCTTTGCCCTGCTCGGCGGCGGCGTGATCGCAGCGCTGGTGCTGGGCGGCTTGTTGTTGCTGCTGTTGGAGAGTCTGCGGCGCATGCTCGCGCGTGCATCCTTGCCCTGGCGTCTTGGACTCGGGCAATTGCTGCGTCATCCGCTCGCTGCTGCGGGTCAGTCCCTGGCGTTCGGCCTGATTCTGCTGTCGATGGCGCTGATCGCCCTGCTACGTGGTGAGTTGCTGGATACCTGGCAAAACCAGTTGCCGAAAAACGCCCCCAATTACTTCGCCCTGAACATCCTGCCCGCAGATAAACAGGCCTTCACCGATCACCTGATCGCCGTGTCGGCGCAATCGGCGCCGTTGTACCCGGTGGTGCCGGGGCGCTTGATCAGCATCAACGGCGAGCCGGTGCAACAGATCGTCACCAAGGAATCGGCAGGCGATCGGGCGATCCAGCGCGACCTGAGCCTGACCTGGGCCGCGGACTTGCCGTCGGGCAACAAACTCACGGCCGGCAATTGGTGGAACGAACAAACGCCGGACGATGTTCCCGGCGTGTCGGTAGAAGGCAAGATCGCCGAAAGCCTGAAAATCAAGCTCGGCGACCACCTGATCTTCAGCGTTGGCGGGGTCAATCGCGAGGCGAAAGTCACCAGCCTGCGAGAGATCGACTGGGACAACTTCCAGCCGAACTTCTTCATGATCTTCCAGCCCGGCACCCTGAAGGATCTGCCGGCGACTTACCTGACCAGTTTCTACCTCGCCCCCGGTCATGACCAGCAGGTCGTCGACCTGTCCCGGGCCTTCCCGGCGGTGACGATCCTGCAGGTCGAAGCCTTGCTGGAGCAACTGCGCAGCATTCTCGCCCAGGTGACCCTGGCGGTGGAGTACGTGTTGTTGTTTGTGTTGGCGGCGGGGATGGCGGTGCTGTTCTCCGGCCTGCAAGCGACGCTGGATGAACGCATTCGCCAGGGCGCGTTGCTGCGTGCGCTGGGGGCGGAGCGACAATTGCTGGTCAAGGCGCGGCGCATCGAGTTCGGTTTGCTGGGCGCCGTCAGTGGTTTGCTGGCCGCACTGGGGTCGGAAGTGGTGAGTTGGGTGCTCTACCGCTACGCCTTTGATCTGCCGTGGCATCCGCATCCATGGCTGATGTTGCTGCCACTGCTGGGTGCCGTGCTCATTGGTGGTGCCGGGGTGTTCGGCACCCGTCGGGCGTTGAACGCCAGCCCGCTGACAGTCCTGCGCGAGGGTTGATAGACTCCTGTCATCCTCACCACAAGAAGCTGTCATGAGCCGTTACCGCCCTCCCCGCACTGCCGGCACCGCGCTGATCACCCCCGAGGGTGAAGCGCGGATGCGTGCCGAGTTCCATGAGCTGTGGCATGTACGCCGGCCCCAGGTTACCCAGGCTGTCAGCGAAGCCGCGGCCCAGGGTGATCGCTCGGAGAACGCCGAATACACCTACGGTAAAAAGATGCTGCGAGAGATCGACAGCCGCGTGCGCTTTCTCACCAAACGCCTGGAAGCGCTGAAAGTCGTCAGCGAGAAACCCAGCGATCCGAACAAGGTCTATTTCGGCGCCTGGGTCACGATCGAAGACGAGGATGGCAAAGAGTCGCGCTACCGCATTGTCGGGCCCGATGAACTGGACCTCAAGCTGGGCCTGATCAGCATTGATTCGCCGTTGGCCCGCGCCCTGATCGGCAAGGCACTGGACGCCGAAGTTCGAGTCCAGACACCGACCGGTGAGCAGTGTGTGTATATCGTGGCAATCGACTACCCATAAAACTCAACGGCGGGTGATCAGCCCCTGCCGGGCAACGCGGGTCAGTTGCCGGATCACTTCAGGAGCATCTTCGAGGCTGGGGGACTGAATCACTGCCAGATCGAAACTGTCGTCGGCGAAACGAACGAGCGACTCACCGTCTTCGACAAACTGGATCAGGAAGGCCGCTGGACCGCCGGTACGACGTGGCCAGCCATCGAGATAACGCAGGAGCGTCGGCTGATGTTTACCGCCAAGCAGGATTTTTGGGTTGCGCTGGGTGAGATGTGCCGTGATCGGCGCGGGACGTACAACGGGGTTTAGTGCATTCATTGTGTCGTGTCTCTGCCTCAAAAGTCTGCATGGCAGGTGAGAGGCAACACCGAACCAGCGCTTTAGCGGTATTTCGAAGCCTGTCCGGCTTCTATCGGCAACTGGATGAGTCACCTGGCGCCCCGCAAGTAGCTGTTTAAATCGGCGCATGGGCAACATCCTAGAGAAGCTGACTGGACAGTGTCAAGAATGACGCTCAACAAAAAAGGCCCGCACAATGCAGGCCTTTTTGTTGAGCCAGAGCGGTCAGCCGGCGATGACACGGTCCGCCGAGAGTTTGCCCGCACCTTCGATCAATACCGCGATACTGCCACCGAGCAACGCCAGGGCGAATTCATAACCGTTGTTGGCCATGAACAGACCATTGCTGATGTGCACCGAGAAAATCGCCACCAGCGACAGGAAGGTCAGGCCAAGCGCGGCCGGGCGAACCAGCAAGCCGATGATAAGGGCCAGGCCGGCGAAGAACTCGGTGCCGCCCGCCAGTGCCGCCATCAGGTAACCCGGTGTCAGTCCGAGGCTTTCCATGTACTGCGCGGTTCCAGCCAGACCATAGCCACCGAATGCCCCGAAGAGTTTCTGCGAGCCGTGGGCGGCAAAGACGATACCGACAACGATACGCAGAACCGTCAGGCCGTAGCCAGCGCGGGTAGACAGTACCTTGTTGATCAGAGTGCTCATGCTGTTTCATTCCTTGCAAGTGTGTGTTGGTTGGCCGCTATATTAATCAATTAATTGCATGTTAAAAGCGCAAAAAGCCCACCATTACAATCAGATTAGTTGATCATTTGCGTGAAGCAACCTTTTGCTCCTGAGGCTCCAACGACGCTCGCTCCCGGTCGAATGCCAGGTAATACTTGTTCACGCTATTAACATAGCTGACAGGCCCCATACCCACTTGCTCCATGGCAACGCGTTCGACCTGGAAGAACCACTGGTTGGGATTCAATCCTCGCCGCCGGGCTTCTGCGCGCATGCCCTGAACCCGCTCCGGCCCGATGTTGTAGGCTGCCAGCACGAAGGCCATGCGTTCGCGCTCGTTGAGTTTCGGGCTGGCAAAAAACTTGCGCCGGATCATCGCCAGGTACTTGGCACCGGCCTGCACATTGCCGTCTACGTCCTGAATATTGTTGACCCCCACCCGCTGCGCCGCAGCAGGCGTGATCTGCATCAGCCCGGTCGGGCCACCGCCACTTCGGGCGGCAGGTTGCAGGGCTGACTCCTTGAAGGCCAGCGCTGCCAGGTTCAGCCAGTCCATGCCCTGT
This sequence comes from Pseudomonas sp. A-B-19, assembly GCF_019947515.1. NCBI lineage: Bacteria > Pseudomonadati > Pseudomonadota > Gammaproteobacteria > Pseudomonadales > Pseudomonadaceae > Pseudomonas > Pseudomonas sp. A-B-19. The sequence goes on along the minus strand of NZ_JAGYGN010000006.1, from coordinate 255,653 downwards.
GCATCGGCGTGTTTCTGCAGCACCGGACGAAGTTTCTCCAGGCGCTGCCGGTCCGCCTTGGCCAGTGGGTAGTGCACTTGATAGAGACGCCGATAGATCCGCAGGAACGCGGCGTCCTGATCCGACGGTTTTTTGTAGACGGTGAGGAAGCGATCGATGCTGGCCCGCAGCATCGAGGCATCGCGGCGCACGAACCAGAACTCTTCCCCCGGATCGCTGATGAGTACCTGTTTGTCGAAACGCAGCCTGGGCAGGATCTTGCCCCAGCGTTCGGCAATCGGCTGCTCGACGATGGTCAGGTGGAAGATCCCACCCTGCACCATCTCCAGCACATCCTCGACGGCAAGGCTCGGATCGACCCACTCGATTTTGACCGGTGGCAGTTTGTGCAGGGCAAGCTTCTGATTGATCTGGCTGACAGCATCCCCGGCGGCGCTGCCGGCGGGTAACGCCAGGGTCTTGCCGGAAAGCTGTTCAAGCCGTGTGTAGCCGCGCTCGCCCTTGATGCCCACCAGAACCAGCGGGATGTTGCTGGCAATCGGCTCGCTGGTGCTGACGGCGAAACCCGCTTGCAGATCGAGCAACTCGCCTGGCGCCACCAGATCGCCCTCCCCGCGCTGCAATGCGCCGAGCAATTGATCCTTGGCCTTGGGAATGATCTTGAGGGTGATCTCCTGGCCGTCACGGGCGTGGCCGTTGAGGTATTGCTCGAACGCTCTCAAGCGGTGATATTCGACCCCGATCGCCTGCCCCTGGACTTCGCCGGAACTGTTGCGGCTCTGGTTGACCAACACCCGCAGCACACGACTGCTGCGGATTTGCGCAAGGTCCCGCACCTCGCTGGCCGGTACGACTTGCAGTGGCCCGGGCAGACGCGCGACTGCCGACATCGGCAGTAGCAGCGAACAGCACAGCAGTAGCAAAACCGAGGGACGAATCATCCACTCTCCGGAAAGAATATGAGGCGCGCGTCAATGACGAATGGCATCAAGCGCAGCGACAAAACAGAGCGCCCAAGGCGCAGGCAACGTGTGAAAGACTGGCACAATGATGGCAAAACTACCAACCCGGCCTGCCCCTCGGCTCAAGAGACAGCGTTAACCCGTTGTAGTTCTTGGCTTTTCTTATAAATCCACGGCTCTGATATGCTTTCCGGCCTTTGGGCCGAGGTAGCACCATGCAACTCATCGATATCGGCGTCAACCTGACCAACCCCGTTTTTGCCGACAAACACCAGGCCGTACTCGACCGTGCCTATGCGGCCGGCGTGTGCCAACTGGTGCTGACCGGCACCAGTGTCGATGGCAGCGAACAGGCCCTGGAGCTGTGCCGGCAACTGGACGAAAGTGCGCAGCGCCTGTTCGCCACTGCCGGTATTCACCCTCACTGCGCCAGCGACTGGAACGCCGACAGCGCCCGACGGTTGCGCAGTTTGCTCAAGGAGCCGAATGTGGTGGCCGTGGGTGAATGCGGGCTGGATTTCAATCGTGACTTCTCGCCGCGCCCGCAGCAGGAAAAGGTCTTCGAAGAACACCTGGCCATGGCCGTCGAATTGCAGCTACCCGTTTTTGTCCACGAACGCGATGCCAGCCAGCGTTTGCTGGAGATCCTGCGCGACTTCCGCGATCAACTGCCGGCTGCCGTGGTGCACTGTTTCACCGGTGAACAGAAGGCACTGTTCGGCTATCTCGACCTTGATCTGCATATCGGCATTACCGGCTGGATTTGCGACGAACGCCGGGGCACGCATCTGCATCCGCTGGTCAAGGAGATCAAGCGTGGACGCCTGATGCTCGAAAGCGATGCACCGTACCTGCTGCCGCGCAGCCTGCGCCCCAAGCCGAAAAACGGGCGAAACGAGCCGGCGTACCTGACCGAAGTATTGCGTGAAGTGGCGCTGCATCGCGCAGAAAGCCAGGAAGATCTGGCGGCACACACTACAGCATGCGCACGGGCGTTTTATGGGCTGCCATTGATCTCCTGATAATCATAAATCCCTGTGGGAGCGAGCTTGCTCGCGATGACGGCAACACATTCGATACGGATGTGACTGACAAACCGCAATCGCGAGCAAGCTCGCTCCCACAGGTTTGAATTTGATCTGCATCAAGAATCAGCCACCTGAATACCGGCACAATGATGGCACCCTGCCAAAACTGTTTCCGCTATCAGAGAAGACCTCCATGGGTGCCTGGCTTAGCAATATTTCGCTGAAGTACAAATTCTGGGCGGTCAATGCCGTCGCCTTCGTCACCACGCTGCTGCTGGTGCTGTACGCGGTGCATCTCGAACAGCAGGCCCGCAGTCATGCCAACCAGGCTTCGGCCCAGGCCCAGGCCCGACTGCTCGAAGCCTGGCCCACAGGGCAGCCGCTGCCCAACGCCGCAAATCTGCTGACATACAATCGTGGCCAGGCGCCCACGCTCGGTGGGCAACCCCTGCCGGAACTGGCCGATACGAATGGCTGGGTCGAGATCAACGCGATGCCGCTGTTCGGTGACAACCCGTTGATGGGCGCCGAAGTCTTTTCCCGCATTGGTGGCCAGCAGGTGGCCGTGATTGCCCACGGCCCAAGTCTGAGCCAGGTGTTCAGCGAACGTTTTGCCAACTACGCGTTGGCCGTGCTCATCCTGATGCTGGCAATGCTCGGCGCATCGCAGTTATTGATCCGTTTCCTGCTCAGCCAGCTCAACACCTTGAAAGACGTCATGTTGCACGTGGAGAAAACCGGTGACCTGTCGGCCCGCGTGCCATTGGCTTGCAGCGACGAAGTCGGGCAAATGGCCAACGCCTTCAACGCCATGCAGGCCGGGTATCAACGAGTGGTCAACACCGTCGCCAGCACCGCCCGGCAACTGGATGACGGCGCCGCGCAGCTGGCGGCCAGCATGAATGAAGTGCGCCACGGCATGTTGGGCCAGCAAAGGGAAACCGATCAGGCCGCCACGGCGATCAACGAAATGACCGCTACGGTCTATCACATTGCCCAACACGCGGGCGCCACCCGTGACCTTTCACAATCGGCCGATACCTTGGCCGGCAGCGGGCAGGAGGTCGTGACTCGGGTGCAGCGGTCGATTGCCGGACTGTCTACCGGCGTCCAGCAGACCGCCGAGATGATTCAACGCCTGGCCGAGGACAGCCAGAAGATCAACGGCGTGGTCAACGTGATTCACAGCATCGCCGAGCAGACCAATCTGTTGGCACTGAACGCGGCCATCGAAGCGGCTCGGGCCGGCGAAATGGGGCGCGGGTTTGCGGTGGTTGCCGATGAAGTGCGCAACCTTGCCAAACGCGTGCAGGCCTCCACGGACGAAATCACCATCATGGTTTCGGCGTTGCAGGCCGGCACACGGGACGCGGTGGATTTCATGCAAGAGAGCTCGTTCAAGGCCGACGATTGTGTGCAACAGGCGCAAGACGCCGGGGCCGCGTTAGCCCAGATCACTGGCGCGGTGGCGCAGATGCGTGAAAGCAATACGCAGATCGCGGTGGCGGCCGAGCAGCAGAGTCAGGTGGCGCAAGAGATGAACCGGGCGGTGGTGAGCATCCGTGACGTGACCGAGAACACGGTGCAGCAGACGGTGACTTCGGCGACCACCAGCAATGAACTGGCGGCGTTGGCCGGGGAGTTGAGCAAGGCTATCGGTCAGCTGAAACTTTGAGGGCCTCTTCGCGGGCAAGCACGCTCCTACAGGGGAATGCATTTCAGGTGTAGGAGCGGGCTTGCCCGCGAAGAGGCCGGTACTGACAACCTCAATCCAGACCATGACACCTATCAAGCCAATAGCGAGCCTTGATTCGCCGCCAGCATTGACCGGGCCTATTCTTTATCACATGTGTTCAACATGGATCGAGGATCGGCATCATGGGCAAACGTCACCCCAACCTTCCCGCCTGGCAATGGCGAGCGTACCCGAACAATCATCAGCACCCGACCAATCTGGCGCTGCACCTGATCGCGGTGCCGTTGTTCATTGTGGCGTTTGTGCTGATTGTGTCCGGGGTGTTCAGCCTGACCCTTTCGAACATCGCCATCGGCGTGATCGGTGTAATTGCGGCGCTGGCCTTGCAACGCCACGGCCACAGCCTGGAGGCCCAAGCCGCCGAGCCATTCAGTGACCGCAAGGATGCGATATCGCGCTTGTTGGTCGAGCAGTTCCTGACGTTTCCGCGGTTCTTCCTCAGCGGTGGCTGGTGGCGCGCCTGGCGTGAGCGCCACCGCCGTCACTGATCAGGCAAACACCGTCACCGTCTGTCGGCTCATGGCGATCAACCGGCCATCCGCGCTCCACATTTTTGCGGCGGCATGCCCGTAGCCGTCGGCGGCGTACTCGGTTTCGACGAGGTATTTGCACCAGTCCAGGGTGTTCAGTTCCAGCAGCGGTTGCACGAATTCGATGGTCCAGGTCAGCGTGCTGCCCATCGCCGGCTTCTTCAAAAACGGCATCAGGGCCGGTGGCCAGGCGTCCACCAGCGCCAGGATATGCGCCTCGCTCAAGGCCTCTTCCTTTACGTCACCGCGCAAGCGCACCCAGCCGCCCATTTGCCGGGATGTACTACCGCTGAACGGCAGCCCGCCGACACTCCAGCGCATCGCCAGATGCCGCATGAATTCCGGGATGACGCCTTCGACAAAAGGCAACTCCTGACACTCGTCCCAGTGCTTCATTGCAGGTGCCGGTTCAGCGGCCACCGCCACTTCCGAGGGGCGTGAGGCGCCAAAACTGCCCTGGATCAATGTCACCACCTGCCCCTTCTGCATCACCCGGCCCAACACCTGGCTCACCGCCTTGCCTTCGCGCAGCACGTCGACTTCAAAACTGACCGGAACCTGGGGTTCGACCGGGCCGACAAAGGTGATTGCCAGCGAGCGCACCGGACGATCCGCTGGCACCCGGGCACGCATGGCTTCGTACTGCAGAGCGGCCACCAGGCCACCGAAACTGGCGCGCCCCTGAGCCCAGGAGGCCGGGATAGACAGCTCCCGCGGATAGCTGCGGACAGCGTCGAGCAGTTCGGAAAAGCGCATGAAAACCTCAGGGATCGGAGAAAGATGAAGGGATCTTAACCAGCCAGCGAAGGCTATACAGCACCTATTCCGGCCAAAAGTGCTGACAGAAGAGCCGAACAGGTCTCTCGCCGAACACATAACCCTGTAGGAGCGAGCTTGCTCGCGAAGACGGACTGACAGTCGACATCACTATCAACTGATGCGTCGCTTTCGCGAGCAAGCTCGCTCCTACAGTTTGTGTCTACTGCAGATTCAGGATTTGAAGCAATCGCGACTGAGTTTTTCCAGTACCCGGTCCGCACGCTGTTCAGCCTCGGCCATGGTAGTTTTCCAGACCGCAACACAGGGCTGCAAATCCGCTTCCCGTTCAGCCATGGCCAGCCATTGCACGCAATCGTGCCAGTCGCCCAGCGCGCCCTGTGCCGATTTCAATCGGGGCATGGCCGCTTTCGGCAAACGGTCCAGCTCGGGGTAAGCGTCGATGCCATAGCGCACGCGCTTGATCAGCAGGCGCAGCCGATGACGGTCGTGGGCCGGGTCGTGCAGTGCCTCGTCGAGTTTTTTCCACTGTTTGCCCAGGCGTTTGTCGATGCACTTGCGCAAGCCCTTGAGCAATCCCTGGCGCTGGGCGGCGCGCAGAAAACGCGGAAATGCATCGAGGACGATCAGCAATTGCGCCAGTTCAGGGCTGGCCGCCACGGCCGGGTAGGCCTCGGCCATTTGCGCCGTGCGTCGCCGCGCGGCTTGGGGTTGATGGTGCTGGAGCAGATACGCCGCCAACACTTCGCGATCACGTAACGGTGTAGTCAGGTCGCCCACCCGGGAGGCGGCCGCTTCCAGTTGTTCGACACCGGGCTGCCCGCGCAAGGGGCGCAACAGGCTGCGTAACCGACGCATGGTTGTGCGCAGATCGTGTAACGCTTCCGGGTCTGTACGGTCTTTCAAGCGGGCCTGACAGGCCAGCAGACGAACTTCCAGGCCCAGAACACGAGCCACCAACCGATCGATCATGGGGGTTCACTCCGTAAACAGTGCCATACATCACCTGTAGGCGCTGGCTTGCCAGCGATGGGGGCCTATCGCCAGCAAGCTGGCTCCTACAGGACTAGCAGAGTTTCTAGCGCCCCGCGCGCGACTCACGAATATAGAACCGGGCCTTCTCGGCTTTTTTGGTGCAGCCTTCGAACCCCTCGAATTGCTGCTGGGTCTTGGCCGCGGTCAGCAGCGACAAGGCCTTGGAGTAGCTGACAGTGCCGGCGAAACCTTCGGCCTTGGCCAGGTCCAGTTCATGCCATGCAGCATCCAGGTTACTACCGCAACTGTCGCGATAAGCGGTTTTGCCGGCACAACCGGCGAGCGCCAGGGCAATCAATGGTACGCAGATCCAGGCTTTCATCACTCACTCCTCAAAGATAGGTCAACTGTCGTGCAGGTAAGACGGTATGGCACCTGAAAAGTGCCGTTGGTCCGATGTGCAAACTATAGCCCTGACGAGAATAACCATGTGCCGCCATGGGGTGTCGAAAATACGACGCTCTTGCCCCATCGAACGATCATGGCGATTGAAGCATGCCCCTCGATAGGTGCATTGTTGAACCATTCGAACGAGGGCGATTCATGAAAAAGCGTGTCGCGCTGGTATTGGGCTCGGGTGGAGCCCGGGGTTATGCGCATATTGGGGTCATTGAAGAGATCGAGCGGCGCGGCTATGACATTGCCTGTGTCGCCGGTTGCTCCATGGGTGCGGTGGTGGGCGGGATCTACGCCGCCGGCAAACTCAATGATTACCGCGACTGGATCGAGAGCCTGGATTATCTCGACGTATTACGCCTGGTAGACGTCAGTTTTCGTCTGGGGGCGATTCGTGGCGAGAAAGTCTTCGGGCAAATCCGCAAGATCGTTGGCGAGATCAACATCGAAGACTTGCGCATCCCCTACACCGCCGTGGCTGCCGACCTGACCAACCAGCAGGAAATCTGGTTCCAGGAAGGTTGCCTGCATCAAGCCATGCGCGCCTCCGCGGCGATTCCCAGCCTGTTTACCCCGGTAATGCAGGGCAACCGCATGCTGGTCGATGGCGGCATTCTCAACCCGCTGCCGATCGTGCCGGTGGTGTCGAGCCATTGCGATTTGATCATCGCGGTCAATCTCAACTCCACTAACCAGCGCCAATATCAATTGCCGGTCATCCAGCGTCCGGCCGCCTTCAAGACCCGCTTCGACAGCCTGATCAACTCCCTCGGCTCGAAGCTGCCGTTCCGCCGCAAGCAGGCCGAGCAACTGTTGCTCCTCGAGCAGGAAGCCCTGAGGGCCGAAGGGGCAGACATCAATCCGTGGATCGAATCTGCCCAGCCCGAAGCGCAGCAACCCGCGGCCGCTCCGCAAACCGGTGGCGCGCCTCGCTCAGCCACCGGTTCGTTCATTATCGACAACGTCGGGCCGGCGTCCTTGCTGGATTTGATCAACCAGAGTTTCGAAGTGATGCAGACGTCGCTGGCGCAGTACAAGATTGCCGGGTATCCGCCGGACATCCTGATCAACGTGCCCAAACGCGTGTGTCGGTTTTTCGAGTTCTACAAGGCGCCGGAGCTGATCGCGCTGGGACGGGAGATTGCGCGGGATACGCTGGATCGGTATGAGAATGAGCAGAACTGAACGCCTGAAAGTTCTCGGGTGACTATCAGGGCCTCTTCGCGGGCAAGCCCGCTCCTACAGGGTTCGCGTCGTACACATGATTCGTGACCGACGCGGTCATTGTAGGAGCTGGCTTGCCCGCGAAAGCGCCAGATCAGTCACCACAAAATTTCAAAACTATTCACTCAACAACCGATACCCCACCCCAGCCTCAGTCACGATGAACCGTGGCCGGGTCGGGTCATCCGCCAGTTTCTGGCGCAAGTGCCCGACCACGATGCGCAGGTAATGAGTGTCTTCGGTGTGCGTCGGCCCCCAGATGTCCTTGAGCAATTGCTGCTGAGTGATCACCCGTCCGGAATGCCGCGCCAGTTGCGCCAGCACGGCGTATTCCTTGCGAGTCAGGGCGACCTCGACATCGTCGAGCAGCACTCGGCGATACGCCAGGTCGACCGTCAACGGACCAAAGGTCAGCGCCGCTTGTTGAACCTCGCCGACGGGTGCCTGGCGCAACAACGCACGAATCCGTGCCAGGAACTCCTGAATGCCGAACGGCTTGGTCACGTAGTCATTGGCACCGCCATCCAGGGCTTGGACCTTCTGCCCTTCACCGGCGCGCACTGAGAGCACCAGCACTGGCACCGTCGACCACTCGCGAAAATCGCGCAATACCTGTTGGCCGTCCATGTCCGGCAAGCCGAGATCGAGCACCAGCAAGTCCGGTTTGTTCAACGCGGCTTGTGCCAATCCTTCACTGCCGGTGCCGGCCTCCAGCACTTTATAGCCCTGTGAAGCGAGGCTGATGCGCAGGAATTTGCGGATTTGCGGTTCGTCGTCGATGACCAAAATGGTCGCAGTCTGGCTCATGAATTCACATCAACACAAAGAAGTGGCAAGAGAGTAGCGCAAGCACCATCAGGCTTCACTCTCGTATCCCGGCTGAGCCTGTAGCGGCAGGTGCAACGTGATGCAGGTGCCGCGCCCCTCGATACCGTCGGCAACGCTGATGCGCCCGCCATGGGCACCGACCATGCCCTGACAAATCGCCAGCCCCAACCCTGTACCCTGCCCGCCACGATCACCCCGCGCCGCGGTGTAGAACATGTCGAAAATCTTCGCCCGTTCCTCCTCCGGAATCCCCGGGCCCTCATCGCTGACCGAGAAAAACAGCTCACTTTCATCAGCCCCGGCGCGCAATTGCAAACGTCCGTGGGGTGGCGAAAACCGCGCGGCGTTTTCCAGTACGTTGACCAGTGCCTGTTCGATCAGCGCGGCATGGACGAACAGCAGCGGCAATTGCGCCGGTACTTCGGTACTGACCTGCAGCGACGCGAGTACCGCGCGCAAGCGATTGAGTGCACTGCCGACAATATCGGCCGGCGACACCCAGTCCCGCGCCAGTTTCAGCGCACCGTGGCCGAGCCGGGTCATGTCGAGCAGGTTTTGAATATAGCGGTCGAGACGTTCGGCTTCATCGCGGGTGCCTTCGAGCAACTCACGTCGATCCTCCAGCGGGATCGCCTCACCCAGCGCCAGCAGACTGTCGATACTGCCGCGCATGGAGGTCAACGGTGTGCGCAAATCGTGGGACACCGAAGCCAGCAAGGCGCTACGCAGTTGTTCGGTTTCGCCGTGCAGCCGCGCCGCTTCCAGATCATCGGCCAGTTGCGCCCGGGCCAGCGCCTGGGCCAGCGGCTGGCTCAGCGCGGTCAACAAGCGTCGGCGCTGGCCGCTCAGGGTCTGGCCTTCCCTGGCGCACACACCAAGCAACGCCAGCGGGCCGTCCTCCACCGACAACGGCCACCACCACCAGCGGCCGAACGGCAAGGTGCCGGTGCCTGCGCCCGCCGGTTGATCGTGCTGCCAGGCCCAATCGGCGGCGGCGCGTTCGGCTTCGGTGAACTCCAGGGGGCCACCGGTTTCGATTTTCCAGCCGTTTTGCCCGTCGCGATTGAGCAGACACAATTGCACATCGCTCCAGCCGTTGAGGTGCTGGGCGGCCGCGCTGACCACGGCCTGGCGGTCGGTGGCGGCGGTGAGTTTGCGCGACAGGTCGAGCAATTCGGTGGTCTCTTCCTGGGTATCGCGCAGTGCCTGCAATTGCCTGCGCTGGCGCGCCGCGAGGTTGCCGGTGAGGGCTGCCATCAGCAGGAAGAACAGCAGGGTCAGCACGTCTTCTTCGCGCTGGATGCTGAAAGAGAAATTCGGTGGAATGAACAGGAAGTCATAGGTCAGAAATGACAACGCCGCACAGGCCAGCGCCGGGCCGAGACTGCTGCGCACCGCCACCAGCAATACCGCCGCAAGGAACACCAGGGAGATGTTCGGCAGTGGCAGCACGCTCGCCACGGCCCAGGCCAAGGCGCTGGCCAGAACCGTCGCGACCGTGGCCAATGCGTAGTCGAACCAGACCAGTGAATGCATCGACCGCTGATGGGGTTGATGCGGTTGGTGATCGCTGTCGAGAACGTTGATCTCCAGCCCGCGCGCATTGCGCAGCAGCCGTGCTGCCAGCCCGCCACCGAACAGACGCCGGCGCAAACGCGGTCGGGACTGACCGACCAGCACCAGGCTGGCGCGGCGTTCGGCGGCATGCTGGATCAGGGTTTTCGCCACTTCACCGGCGCGCAGCAACACCACTTCGCCGCCCAGTCGTTCGGCCAGTTGCTGGGCGCTTTGCAGGCGCAGGCGCGACTGTTCGTCACGCACGCGGCCGTTGTCCACGTGCACCAGACTCCAGGGCAGGTGCCGCCGCTGGGCCACGCGGCTGGCATGACGCACCAGGCGCTCAGCCTGGGCATCGCCGTCGACGCCTACCAGCAATCGCCCGCGCACCGCTGGCGCCGCTTGTCCCAACTGACGATACCCTTGGGCCAGATCGTTATCGACCTGAGCTGCCGCAGTTTGCATCGCCAGCTCGCGCAGGGCCGTCAGGTTGGTCTGGGAAAAAAACGCGTCGATGGCCGCCCGCGCCTGCTCCGGTACATAGACCTTGCCATCGCGCAGTCGCTCCAGCAGCTCCCGTGGCGGCAAGTCGATCAGCAGCAGTTCGTAGGCTTCCTGCAACACCCAGTCCGGCAGGGTTTCGCGGACCTGCACGCCGGTGATGCCGCGCACCTGATCATTGAGGCTTTCCAGATGCTGGACGTTGACCGTGGTGTAAACGTCAATGCCGGCGGCAAGCAGTTCCTGAATGTCCTGCCAGCGTTTTTCGTGACGGCTGCCGGGGGCATTGGTGTGCGCCAGTTCGTCGACCAGCACCAGTTTCGGTTTGGCTTTGATCAGACCGTCGAGGTCCATTTCTTCAAGCAACACACCACGGTATTGCGAACGCACCAACGGCTGCTGCGGCAAGCCGCCGAGCAGGGCTTCGGTTTCGGCCCGGCCATGGGTTTCGACGACGCCGGCGATGACTTTCACCCCTTGGCGCAACTGGGTGTGGGCCGCTTGCAACATGGCGTAGGTCTTGCCGACACCCGGCGCGGCACCGAGAAACACTTTGAGCCGGCCACGACCATCGCGGGGCAGGTCTGCTAACAGCGCGTCGGCGCGGCCGGAGTTGCTCATTTTCGTTGCCTTGTCTGACTTGATATTTGGGTGTGGCATTAAAAGATCGCAGCCTGCGCCAGCTCCTACGCCAGATGGCGTACATCCTGCAGGAGCTGGCGAGGCCTGCGATTTTTGCTCTACAGGTTTTCCAGCGCCAGATTCAACTCAAGCACATTCACCACCGGCGGGCCTACCAGTGGTTGCTCGATGTGCGCGTCCAGCAGGTTTTGCAGTGTCGCTACCGGCAGGTTGCGCACCGTCGCGACACGCGCCAGTTGATAGGCAATCGCTGCCGGTGGCAAGTGCGGATCCAGACCGCTGCCGGAGGTAGTGACCAGCGCCAAGGGCACCGGCCCCTGGCTGGGCACCAGCAGTCTGCCGGCATCGTCGATGACCCGCGTGGCCAGCGCCGGGTTGCTCGGCGACAGGTTGCTGGCACTGCTCGACACGGTGGCAAAGGCACCGGCCGAAGGACGCGGATGGAACCAGGCGTCGCCAACGAAATCCTGGGCGATCAGCGAAGAGCCGCGGACCTTGCCCTCGGCATCACGCACCAGGCTGCCGTTGGCCTGATCCGGGAATACGACCTGGGCCACGCCGGTGACCACCAGTGGATAAGCGACGCCGGTGATCAGCGTCATCAGGAAGAGCAGGCTCAGGGCCGGGCGTATCAATGTGGACATCTCAAAATCCTCGAATTCGTAAAAACAACTGTAGGAGCGAGCTTGCTCGCGATGGATCTGAAGGCGCCGCGCTTTGTCAGAAATGGCGCGTTATCGTTAACGCCCATCGCGAGCAAGCTCGCTCCTACAGAGGGCGGTCAAACCAGATGCAACGCCGTCAACAGCATGTCGATGGCCTTGATGCCCACGAACGGCACCAGAATCCCGCCCAGGCCGTAGATCAGCAGATTGCGCCGCAGCAAGGCCGCCGCACTCGCCGCTTGAACCCGCACACCGCGCAGCGCCAGCGGAATCAGCACCACAATGATCAGGGCGTTGAACACGATCGCCGAGAGAATCGCGCTCTGCGGACTGCTCAGGTGCATCACGTTGAGCACACCCAGTTGCGGGTAGATCGCAGCGAACAGCGCCGGCAGGATCGCGAAGTACTTGGCCACGTCATTGGCAATGGAAAAGGTCGTCAGCGCACCGCGGGTCACCAGCAACTCCTTGCCGATCTGCACCACGTCCAGCAGCTTGGTCGGGTCGCTGTCGAGGTCGACCATGTTCGCCGCTTCACGGGCCGCTTGAGTGCCGTCGTTCATCGCCATGCCGACATCCGCCTGGGCCAGTGCCGGGGCATCGTTGGCGCCGTCGCCGCACATGGCGACCAGGCGACCGTCGTTTTGTTCGTGACGAATGCGCGCCAGCTTTTTCTCCGGCGTGGCTTCGGCCAGCACATCATCTACACCCGCCTCAGCGGCAATGGCAGCGGCGGTCAACGGGTTGTCGCCGGTGACCATGACCGTACGGATTCCCAACTTGCGCAGCTCGGCGAAACGCTCGCGGATACCGGGCTTGACCACGTCCTTGAGGTGGATCGCGCCAAGTAACGCGCCATCCGCACACACCAGCAACGGGGTGCCGCCGCTTTGGGCAATCTTGTCGATTTCACGGGACAAGGCCGGTGCCAGATCAGCACGCTTGAGGCCAACGAACGCCAGCAACGAATCCACCGCGCCTTTGCGGTACACGCGCCCCAGATAGTCGACACCGGACAGGCGGGTTTCGGCACTGAATGGCACGGCTGTCAGCATCTGAGCGCAGGGTTCCGGTTGCCGATGAATGCCACGCAGGTACTCGACGATCGACTTGCCTTCCGCAGTGTCATCGGCCAGCGAAGCCAGCAGTGCGCCTTCGGCCAGTTCCCTGGCTGTCACACCTGGTGCGGCATACACCGCCGAGCAACGCCGGTTACCGAAGGTGATGGTGCCGGTCTTGTCCAGCAGCAGCACGTGCACGTCCCCCGCCGCCTCCACCGCTCGACCGGACTTGGCGATCACGTTCAGCCGCACCAGGCGATCCATCCCGGCGATACCGATGGCCGACAGCAAACCGCCGATGGTGGTCGGAATCAACGTGACCAACAGTGCCGCCAGGAACACCAACGGCAGGCTGCCGTTGGCGAAGCGGGCGAACGGTTGCAGGGTCACGACCACCAGCAGGAAGATCAGGGTCAGGCCGATCAGCAGGATGTCGAGCGCCACTTCGTTCGGGGTTTTCTGCCGTTTGGCGCCCTCGACCAAAGCGATCATGCGGTCCAGGGTCGACTCACCGGGGTTGGCGGTAATCTTCACCAACAGCCAGTCAGACACCAGCCGCGTGTTGCCGGTGACGGCCGAGCGGTCGCCACCGGACTCACGAATCACCGGCGCCGATTCACCGGTAATCGCCGCTTCGTTGACCGCCGCGATGCCTTCGATCACCTCGCCGTCACCGGGGATCATCTCCCCGGCTTCGACGCGCACCACATCACCTTTGCGCAGGCTGGCGGCGGGCACCACCTGAAAGCTGCCGTTGCCGGTCTTGCGCCGGGCGCTGAGGCCTTCGCTACCGGCCTTGAGGCTGTCAGCGCGGGCCTTGCCGCGACCTTCGGCCAGGGCTTCGGCGAAGTTGGCGAACAGTACGGTGAACCACAGCCACACAGCGATTTGCGCGGCGACGAAGGTCGGCACGGCCGTGTCGGGCACGAAGCACAGGACGGTCGTCAGGATCGCGGTCAGTTCGACCACCAGCATCACCGGCGCACGTTGCAACTGCCGAGGGTCGAGCTTGACGAAGGCTTGCACCAGCGCCGGGCGCCAGAGGGCCGAGATTGCGGTTTTCGGTTGCTCCGCTGCCTTGACGGCGGCAGGCTTGATTGCAGGCATATTCATGATGGTTTCCTTAGAATCCCATGCTCAGATGTTCCGCGATTGGTCCCAATGCCAAAGTCGGCAGGAAGGTCAAACCACCCACCAGCAAAATGGTCACGGTCAGCAAGGTCACGAACAATGGACCGTGGGTCGGAAAGCTGTTTTGTCCGATCGGCGCGGTTTTCTTCATCGCCAGGCTGCCGGCCAGGGCCAGCACCGGGAGGATGTAGCCGAAGCGACCGATCAACATGCCCAGGCCCAGCATCAGGTTGTGGAAGGGGGTGTTGGCGCCGAAGCCACCGAAAGCCGAACCGTTGTTGGCACTGGCCGAGGTGTAGGCGTAGAGCATCTGACTGAAACCATGAGCACCGGGGTTGCTCACGGCGGCCACCGGGCCTGGCAGGCTGGCGGCGATCGCGCCGAGCACCAGTACGCCAATCGGCATGACCATCAGGGTCAGCACCAGCAATTGCACTTCTTTGGCCTGCAATTTCTTGCCGAGGTATTCCGGAGTACGACCGATCATCAGGCCGGCGAGGAACACCGCGATCAACACGTTGAGCAACATGCCGTAAAGCCCGGCGCCAACACCGCCGAAGATCACTTCGCCGACCATCATGTTGACCAGCGCCACCATGCCGCTCAGTGGGTTGAGGCTGTCGTGCATGCCGTTGACCGAACCGTTGGACGCGGCGGTGGTGGTCACCGACCACAGTACCGTGGCGGTAGTGCCGAAACGTGCTTCCTTGCCTTCCAGCGGCGCGGTCTGTTCGACAGCGACGTTGTTCAACGCCGGGTTCGGCTGGTATTCAGCCCACAGCGAGGTCGCACCACCGATCAGGAACAGCGCCAACATGCAGGCGATGATCGCGCGGCTCTGGCGCAGGTCCTTCACGTAATGGCCAAAGGTGAAGACCAGCGCGGCGGGGATCAGAATGATCGACGTCATTTCAAACAGGTTGCTCCACGCCGTCGGGTTCTCGAACGGATGCGCCGAGTTCACGCCGAAGAAGCCGCCACCGTTGGTGCCCAGTTGCTTGATCGCAATCTGACTGGCCGCCGGGCCAAGGGGAATGACCTGGTCGACGCCTTGCACCGTCACCGCATTCACATACTGCGCGAAGGTTTGCGGCACGCCTTGCCAGACCAGATACAGCGCCAGCAGCAGGCACAGCGGCAGCAGGCCATAGAGGGTGGCGCGGGTCATATCGACCCAGAAGTTGCCAAGCGATGCCGTGGATTGGCGACCGATGCCGCGGCACAGCGCAACCAGTACGGCCAGACCGGTGGCGGCGCTGACGAAGTTCTGCACAGTGAGGCCGACCATCTGGCTCAGATAACTCAGCGACGCTTCGCCGCTGTAGGACTGCCAGTTGGTGTTGGTCATGAAACTGACGGCGGTGTTGAACGCCTGCGTCCACTCCTGGCCCGGCAGATTCTGCGGGTTCAGCGGCAAGTGGCCCTGGAGCATCAGGATCGCGAACAGCAGCACGAAACCCGCGAGATTGAAGGCGAGCAAGGCCAGCGCGTACTTCTGCCAGCTCTGTTCGGCCTGTGGATCGACGCCGGCCAGACGATAACAACCGCGCTCGACCGGGCCGAGAATCGGCGTCAGCCAGGTGCGCCGCCCTTCCATCACCTTGTAGTAGAAGCGCCCGAGAAACGGCGCCGGGACCAATACCAGGGCGAAAAACCCGAGGACCAGCCAATAGTCATAACTGTGCATAGCCGCTCCTGGTTCAGTCCGTGCGCAGCAGCGCAATCAACAGATAAATGAACAGCCCCACTGCCAGCAGCAGTGACACCCCGTCCAGAACGCTCATGGAAGTTCTCCGTGTTACGGCGTATTGCCGCGTGTGGAGTCATTGTCGGAAAGGAGGCTGTAAAGGAACGAGACCGAGGGTGCACACGGGGCATAAAGAATGCGTAAAAAGTGGGTTTACGCAGGGATTACAGGGTGCGGGAGGATGCTCCGGTGCGCAGAAAACCGGACGTGTTGTAATTAGTGCTCCAAATTGTGCGCCAGAGTAGTGAGTGACGACTGCAAGTCGTGGATAATCCAGCCTGATTGGCGCGACGCAACCCTACGGGGTCAAGAACTCTTGCACCTCCCCGCTCGCGCCTGCAAGCTACCGCCATTCGCATTACTGAAAAAGGCTGGCCCAACGTGCGTATCCTTATTACCGGCGGAGCCGGTTTCATAGGCTCGGCCCTTGTCCGCGAGCTGATTCGACACACTGAGCATGAAGTGCTCAACCTGGACAAACTGACCTATGCCGGCAATCTCGAATCGCTGACCAGCATTGCCAACGACACTCGCTACGAGTTCGTTCAGGCCGATATCGTTGATCAGGCGACCGTCAGTGCAGTGCTGGCGCGTTTCCGGCCTCACGCGATCATGCACCTGGCAGCAGAGTCCCACGTCGATCGTTCCATCGACGGGCCATCGGAATTCATCCAGACCAATATCGTCGGCACCTACAGCCTGCTCGAAGCCGCCCGCGCCTATTGGCAAGCCCTGCCGGAGCCAGAGAAAAGCGCCTTTCGCTTTCATCACATTTCCACTGACGAGGTATACGGCGACCTGCACGGTGTCGACGATCTGTTTACGGAAACGACGCCCTACGCGCCGAGCTCCCCCTACTCCGCCAGCAAGGCAGCGTCCGACCACCTGGTCCGCGCCTGGCAGCGAACCTATGGCTTGCCGGTGCTGCTGACCAATTGCTCGAACAATTACGGGCCGTTCCACTTCCCCGAGAAACTGATTCCGCTGGTCATTCTCAATGCCTTGGCCGGCAAGCCGCTGCCGGTATATGGCAATGGCCTGCAAGTGCGCGACTGGCTGTTCGTCGAAGATCACGCCCGGGCACTGCTCAAAGTGGTGAGCACCGGCACCGTCGGCGAGACCTACAACATAGGCGGGCACAACGAGCAAAAGAACATCGACGTGGTGCAGGGCATCTGCGCCCTGCTTGAAGAACTGGCACCGCACAAACCTGAGGGCGTTGCGCACTACGCCGACCTGATCACGTTTGTCCAGGATCGCCCTGGTCATGACCTGCGCTACGCAATCGATGCCAGCAAGATTGAACGCGAACTGGGCTGGGTGCCCGAAGAGACCTTCGCAACCGGCCTGCGCAAAACCGTTCAGTGGTACCTGGACAATATGCAATGGTGCCGCCGCGTTCAAGACGGCAGCTATCAGGGTGAACGCCTTGGCGCCATCAATCCCAAGGAGCGGCTTGCATGATGAAAGGTATCGTTTTGGCGGGTGGCTCGGGCACGCGCCTGCACCCGATTACGCTCGGCGTGTCGAAACAGCTGTTGCCGGTCTACGACAAACCAATGATCTACTATCCGGTGTCGGTGCTGATGCTGGCCGGCATCAAGGATATTCTGCTGATCTCCACTCCGCAGGATCTGCCGCAGTATCGCAATCTGCTGGGTGACGGCAGTCAGTTCGGGGTGAACTTCAGCTTTGCCGAGCAGCCATCACCGGATGGTCTGGCCCAGGCGTTCCTGATTGGCGAAGAGTTCATTGGCGATGACCCTGTGTGTCTGATCCTGGGTGACAACATCTTCCATGGTCAGCACTTTGGCGAACAATTGCAGAATGCGGCAAAACGCTCCTGCGGCGCCACCGTGTTCGGATACTGGGTCAAAGACCCCGAGCGCTTCGGTGTCATTGATTTCGACAGCGACGGCCGTGCTCTTTCGATCGAAGAAAAACCGAAAAAGCCGAAATCCAGTTATGCCGTGACCGGCCTGTATTTCTACGACAACGATGTGATCGAGATCGCCAAGGCGGTGAAACCTTCGCCTCGCGGCGAGCTGGAAATCACCGACGTCAACAACGTCTATCTGCAACGTGGCGATCTGCAGGTCGAGCGTTTTGGTCGAGGTTTTGCCTGGCTCGACACCGGCACCCACGATAGCTTGCTCGAAGCCTCTCAATACGTGCAAACCATCGAACACCGCCAGGGCCTGAAAGTAGCCTGTCTCGAAGAGATAGCCTATGAAAACGGCTGGATCAACCGCGAACAGTTGCTGGAGCGCGCCCGGTACTTCGGCAAAACCGGATATGGCCAGTACCTGGCCAAATTGGCGGGGGAAGAGCAATGAACCTGTGCGAGCCCGACTTGCCCGGTAACGAGACGGAGCTGCGCCCGTGAAAATACTCGTCAATGGCCGGCACGGTCAGGTTTCACATGAGTTGCAACGACGACTGGGGACTGTTGGCGAACTGATCGTATTGGGTCGCGATCAGCTCGATCTCGCGCAACCCGATCAGATTCGCCGTCAGGTGCAAAACCTCCGACCCGACCTGATCATCAACGCCGCGGCCCATACAGCGGTTGATCTGGCAGAAAGTGAACCGCTATCAGCCTTTGCCATTAACGCGACCGCTCCGGGCATCCTCGCCGAAGAAGCGCTGGCTCTCGACATCCCGCTGATACATTACTCCACGGACTATGTATTCGACGGGACGAAAGCCGGACCTTACAACGAGGACGACACGCCCAATCCGCTCGGGGTGTATGGCAAGAGCAAACTGGCCGGTGAGCAGGCCATCAGGAACGTGCAAGGTAAACACCTGATCCTGCGTACCAGTTGGGTCTATTCAACTCATGGCCGTAACTTTCTGCTGACAATGCAACGTTTGCTGCAAGAAAAACCGGAGTTACGTGTAGTCGCCGATCAAATCGGAGCACCTACCTGGGCCGGCACAATCGCCAACAGCACCCTTGCCCTGATTGAACACTGGCAGGCGAACGAAGTTACCAACTGGGGTACCTATCACCTGACCGCTCAAGGTGAGACCTCCTGGTTTGGCTTCGCCCAGGCAATCGGCGAAGCACTGCGACAACGGGGCAAGCCCTGCGCCAACCTGATTCCGATCCCGTCCAGCGACTACCCGACACCCGCCGCCCGACCGCTCAACTCGCGCCTGGATTGCAGCCGCTTGCAGCGCGATTGGGGTGTCAGTCAACCTGACTGGCAAACGGCGTTGCGCGAGTGCCTCACTCTGCAAGCCTGAGCATCAACCGCTGCCCGCACCTGAATTGAAATACCAAACCTGCGCTTTACGGCGGTGTCGGGCAGCGGGCTTGCGGGTTTGCTCGCGAAAGCGGCATTCAAACCCGCGCCGCCCCTGACTGATGCACAAAATTCGCGCATCCTGTGGCGAACATCCCCGATACGACGCCTTTCATCCCATTACGACGCACCATCGTGAAATGGCACGTCCACTGCACTGGCCTCCCCCGAGCTTTCCAAACCACTCAGGGAGCAAAAACATGAACACACAACTCAAGCCCACGCTGGGCACCTTGCACTTGTGGGGCATTGCGGTAGGGCTGGTGATTTCCGGAGAGTATTTCGGCTGGAGCTATGGCTGGGGCGTGGCCGGGACATTAGGTTTTCTGGTGACCTCGTTCATGGTCGCCACCATGTACACCTGCTTCATCTTCAGTTTCACCGAACTGACCACCGCCATTCCTCACGCCGGCGGTCCCTTTGCCTACAGCCGTCGCGCCTTTGGCGAAAAAGGCGGGTTGATCGCCGGGCTGGCGACACTGATCGAATTCGTCTTCGCCCCGCCAGCGATTGCCCTGGCCATCGGCGCCTACCTCAACGTGCAGTTTCCAGCCCTGGACCCGAAACACGCGGCAGTCGGCGCCTATATCGTGTTCATGGGCCTCAACATCCTCGGCGTGAAACTGGCGGCGACCTTCGAGCTGGTGGTCTGCGTGTTGGCGGTCGCCGAATTGCTGGTGTTCATGGGCGTAGTCGCGCCAGCGTTCAGCTTCAGCAATTTCGCCCTCAATGGCTGGGCCGGTTCCGACGTGTTCGGCGCCCCGGCGCTTGCCGGGATGTTCGCGGCGATCCCTTTTGCCATCTGGTTCTTCCTTGCCATCGAAGGTGCAGCCATGGCCGCCGAAGAAGCCAAGGACCCGAAACGCACGATCCCCAAGGCTTACATCAGCGGCATCTTGACCCTGGTGTTGCTGGCGATGGGGGTGATGTTCTTCGCCGGTGGCGTCGGTGACTGGCGCACCCTGTCAAACATCAACGACCCACTGCCGCAGGCAATGAAAACCGTGGTCGGCGAAAGCTCGGGCTGGTTGCACATGCTGGTATGGATCGGCCTGTTCGGCCTGGTGGCGAGCTTTCACGGAATCATTCTTGGCTACTCACGGCAGTTCTTCGCCCTCGCCCGGGCCGGTTACCTGCCCGCGTCCCTGGCCAGATTGTCGCGCTTTCAAACCCCGCACCGGGCAATCGTCGCCGGCGGTGTCATCGGCATTGCAGCCATCTACAGCGACGGCGTGATCAACCTCGGCGGCATGACACTGACCGCTGCGATGATCACCATGGCCGTGTTCGGCGCCATCGTGATGTACATCATGAGCATGCTCAGCCTTTTCAAACTGCGTAAAACCGAGCCGAACCTGGAACGCACCTTCCGCGCCCCGTGCTACCCCCTGGTGCCGTTCATTGCATTGATGCTGGCGGTGGTGTGTCTGGTGGCGATGGCCTGGTTCAATACGTTGATCGGTCTGATCTTTCTGGGCTTCATGGTGGCAGGTTTCGTGTACTTCATGCTCACCGCGCAATTGCGCGCCAATGCGCCGGCGGATGCGATGTTGACCGGACATTAAAAGCGTTCGAGTGAACCTTGAACAACAGGCATAGAATGGGGGTGATAGCGACGGAACTGCGATGAAACCCCATCACTCAAAATGATATGTACGATCGGTTGGCGAACCCTCGTCAACCCGCCTGCTTTTCAAGGAGAGTCCTATGCCCTGGTATGCCTGGCTGATAATGGTCGTTGCCATCGGCTCGATCGTTGGTGGTCTGATGCTGCTGCGCGACACCGCCAACAAGGTCGAACTGACCGAAGAGCAACGCAAGCGCGTCGCCGAACGCAATGCGCAAATGGACGCAAAGGAAGCGCAGGACCGCTGACTGAAAACCCCGCCTGTAACGGCGGGGTTTGTTTTTTTGTGAAGTATCCTTAAATCAAAATCATGCAGCTTTGTAGCCATATCGAAGCATCTGCATGCTTTTTAGAAGTAGAAGTACAGTCACCATGCAATTTTCATTGGTTAATATGGGCCGCATTGATGCGGAGATATCAGATGCGTTACTCGCAGGACCATAAAGCCCAGACCCACCAACGCATAATCAGAGAAGCTTCAGCGCGATTCCGACGCGACGGTATCGGCGCAACCGGGCTGCAACCCCTGATGAAGGCACTGGGTTTGACCCACGGTGGCTTTTACTCACACTTCAAGTCCAAAGACGAGCTGGTGGAGAAAGCCTTGCAAGAGGCTGGCGCACAAGTCGACCAGCTGTGCGCGCAAATCTTCGCCGAGGAACACCCACTCGAAACCTTCATCGACACCTACCTGTCCGAATGGCATCAAACCTCGCCTCACGAGGGCTGCCCGCTGCTGACCATTTCTTCGGAACTGGGGCTGCGTGGTCAACCGAGCCCAACCAGCGACGTCGTGCTCCAGGCACGACTCGATCAGATCCAGCACACCCTTGACGGAGAGTGCACCGCCGAGCGCAGCATCGTCATAATGTCGACGCTGGTCGGCGCCTTGCTGTTATCGCGCAGTGTCGCCGACGCCGAGTTTGCCCAACGGATCCTCGACGTCGCACGCGATCACCTCAAACGTTCACAGGATTAATCCTGCCAACGCTTGAACAGCACACTGGCATTGACCCCGCCAAATCCAAAGCCATTGGAGAGCGCGTATTCGATGGCCATTGGCCGCGCTTTGCCATGAACGATGTCGACACCTTCAGTGGCAGGGTCCGGGTTCTCGAAATTGAGCGTCGCCGGTGCGACCTGGTCACGGATCGCCAGCAGTGTAAAGATCGCCTCGATCCCCCCCGCTGCACCAAGCAAATGCCCGGTCGCCGACTTGGTCGATGTCACGGCAATGCCGTTTTGCGCACCGAACAACGCCTTGATTGCCGCCAACTCACCGAGATCACCCACCGGAGTCGAAGTTGCATGAGCATTCAGATGCTGAACCTGAGCCGGTGAAACACCAGCCTGTGCCAATGCCAACGACATCGCTCGCCGCGCACCACTGCCATCCTCGGGGCCGGCGGTCAGGTGAAAGGCATCGGCGCTGGTGCCGTAACCGACCAGTTCCGCCAGGGGCTTGGCGCCCCGGGCCAGCGCATGTTCCAGAGACTCGATAACCAGCAGCCCGGCCCCTTCTCCCATGACAAAGCCATCGCGACCACTGTCGAAAGGTCGCGAAGCGCGCTCAGGCGTTTCGTTGTAAGCGCTGGACAAGGCACGAGCAGCCGCAAACCCGGCAAGGCTGACCCGATCGATTGCTGCTTCCGCACCACCGCACACCGCGATATCCGCCTCACCCGCGCGAATCAGCCGCGCCGCATCGCCGATAGCCTGAACCCCGGCGGCACATGCCGTGACCGGCGCGCCCAATGGCCCCTTGAAGCCATGCTGGATCGACACATGACCTGCCGCGAGGTTGACCAGAAATGAAGGGATAGTGAAAGGAGACAAACGTTTCGGACCACGGTTATCGGTGGTGCGCACCGCGTCAGCAATCGCACCAAAACCCCCTACGCCTGAACCGATGATGGTGGCTGTGCGCTCCTGGCCGATGACGTCCAGCGCTTGCCAGCCGGCCTGCTCCAGCGCCTGACGCGCGGCTTCCATGGCGAACAGGATGAAGCGATCCATTTTCTTCTGTTCTTTGGGTGGGGTTGCAAGGTCCGGATCGAACCCTGCCTCAGGATCATCAGCCAGCGTCTGCACCGCCCCCCCAACCTTGGCCGGCAGATCGGCAACCACCTCTTGCGCAAGATTGCGCAGCCCGGAACGCCCGGCCAGCAGCCGCTCCCAGACCGCTTCGACACCGCACCCCAGCGGCGACACCAGGCCCATGCCCGTTACAACTACACGACGATGATTCATACCGCTATACCTCAGTCTATTAGGGGCGTTTCATTTGTAACCCGCAGCGGCATTAGTTTTGGAACCATTGGGGGCCATCACATGGCGTGCCGCAACAAAGGCATCCCGGTCGGCGGCATCAGGTAGTGGAGCAATGGTGACCAACTCGCCCTGATCCAAGACCCGAAAATACCACTTCGACCATCTCGCCCGCGTCGATGACTATCTTGGTCGGAATCTGCGAAGCATCCATACCGGAGCGCTCCCGGATTTCGGTTGCGCGTAAATCGCAACGATACTGGAAGAAGCACCAGTGATGAGGGCGGTGCCTTGGGACTGAATGGACGTCATGACTTGGCTCCTGGGAGATGCCAGAGGGTTAGACAAGTGAATGAATCTCAGCCTGCCTGGACGAGCTGCGGGTTTATTATACACATAATTCAACATAGCATATTACGGTCGTAATTTTTCAATTGCCGACAGAAGTCAAAACTCGCTGCAGCCACCAAAAATTAAAAAAGGCCGGTCAATGACCGGCCGCCAAGACGCATTTACAATGCTTGGTTCAACCGGGACTTCTCGCGATTCTTATCTGGAAGGGCCTTGTCGATACCCTTCACTTCGAACAACTCGTCGGACACAAACGGACCAATACTTTCGCGATACGCAACAATCGCCAGAGCTCCGGTCTCCCCCTACACCGGTTAACTCACGCCGTAAAGTCGGCGCATCGGCCCTGCCAAGATCCGATATGCCGGATTGAGCGTTCGCTGAAGCCGTCCATCACCACCGCAACCTTGGCAGATCCGGGCTCGCTGCAGGCTCTGCCTTGGCGGTAAAAGAGGCACTGGTAAGCAAGGCAAAAACCTGGGAGTAGAAATAACCCGTACGCATAAATGGCGCTCCATGACATCGGTTGAAGAAGCAGTATTCCAGAAGCTGCTCCTCAAATCAGGCGCCGTGGCAGAATGTCAAGAATGTGTCTGTTGCGAAAAATGAAACAATCAAAGGCCGAGATGAATAAGTTTGACCAGATAAGATTTTGTCAATGCAAACACCGGAGCTGGCAGTACGATTCCAGCAGCTGCGTGATGAGCGAAGAGTGTCTCGACAAAATTTATTTAAATCACCAATCTTTTCGAATAAATTATCCAGCAATAGTAGAACATTAAATACAAACAGATAGTTTAACTATAAGAGTCGCATACAACTTCTTGAGAACATGCATTATCAATAGGTCAATGACACGATTGAAACCAGGTAGCGCTCCGTGAAAAGGCAGTGGATGGAACTGACTCCGCCCCTTTAGCGTTGCTAAAATGGCTCATTGATTGCCGGGGCACCAACCGTCGCATCTTCCAGGCAGCAAGTTTGGTCAGCCACGGCAGAAACCACAGCTTCCGCCGATCGGTTAGAACTGGAGGACCTTGACTGTAGACAGGGCATTGAAAAAACGTGAAAATCGGCAGCTGCATTATGACCTGCTGCGAAATCTCAATAAATGACTGCGAAGAAAAATATCAGCGCTCTATCCTCTCCAGTGGCTGCGAGTGCTGCAGCCATCATCGGTCGATTTCTCCTGCTTGGTACGGGGGCCCTGACCGGAATGCTACTGCCACTCACTATGAAGCAAGAGTCCGTGGGCTTGTTTTTTCTGTGCCAATCCATAATAGCAGCGCTTGCCACTTTGGGTCAGTTAGGTTTAAGCATTACAGCTCCAGCTATTATCTCCAGAGCCATCGGTGATAAAGACACTGCCAGGATAAAGCAAACTTTACGACGCACTTTAATCATTGGATGCTCAGCGGCAAGTCTGTTCGCGGTTACTTTTTTGATAACTCTAACGGTACTGGAAAACCTGTTGCACTCAGAGTTGACAGGCGCGCTGCAAAAATTAGCACCACTTATCTCTATCAGCATGATGCTAGCTGCCACGGTAACTTTACTATCCGAGCAACACCGGGTTTTAGGACACTTTGTTCAGGCGAGTTTCCTGGTGGTTGGTACTGGTGTCGCCAGCGCTGCTGCCGTCATTATTGCCTGGCAGTCAAAGATAACACTTTCATTGGACACCCTTCTCTTTTCGGGAGTTCTTGGTGTTTTATGTACCGCATTACTGGGTGGATATTCCCTGTGGCGCTGGCATCATACTCATGATGGGGAAACCAAAGAAACTGTAAGATATTCCGAAATACTGTGGCAAACCCTACCTAACCTTACCACTACAAGCGTGCTATTTATCATAGCTCAAGCAGACTTGTGGATCATCGTTTTATTTGGCAGCACCGCTGACGTAGCAATCTATGGCCTGGCATCACGGCTTGCTATCTTGGTGATAATCCCCTTGGCAGTAGTCAATACAGTCATCGCACCATCAATTGGGCGTCTGTGGGTTCGACGAAAAAAACGTTACTTGCAAAAAGTGATGGGTATCGGTGCGGGTGTAGCAACGGGAATGGCAATCACGGGCTATCTGCTATTTGCCATTTTAGGCCAACTCATTATTGCGATAGCTTGGCCAGAAGAGTATTCAGAAGCTTACTTTCTATTTATCATTCTCGGCTTCGCTCAAGTTATTCAGACCTTCGCTGGAACCGCCGGCATGGTCTTGGTCATGTTGCAAAAACAACATATCACCATGCGAATCTCTATTGTCAGCGGTGTACTGATGATCGTCGGGGGAAGTGTGGCATTCATATACTTTGGCATAATTGGATTAGCTATCGTTTATAGCTCGGGCAGTATTATTCAGTCAGCCCTGATGATTCACTATGTAAATCGAATATTCAACTTGAAAACAACCGCCAACTTTAAATCAACAATCAAATTCAGCCAATCCTATTTTCACTAAGAGAATCCACATGGACGATAAAATGACGACACTGCCGAAAGTCACTATTGTCATTCCCACGTACAATACTGCTCGATATTTGCTGGATGCTATTGATAGCGTCAAAAAACAAACGTATCAAAATATCGAACTGATTGTGGTTGATGATGGATCAACCGATGACACTCCGAATTTGCTGAAGAATCATCCTGCTCAGTTTACGCATTTCAGACAAGAAAATGCTGGACAAAGCGCTGCCATGAATTTCGGATGGAAACAAAGTTCCGGCGATTTGTTGGGTTATCTAAGTGCCGATGACAGATTACACCCTACTGCAATCGAGACGATTGTCTCGCGAATGGCGTTGTCACCTGAAGCAGTATTGGCATACCCGGATTTTTGCGTAATCGACGAAGACTCGAATTATGTTAGAACCATTACAGCCCCCGAATATTCTGAAAATCTGCTCATTGCCAATTTCCAATGTTTACCTGGTCCAGGCGCACTATTCAAACGGACAACATGGGCGCTAGTAGGCGACTGGAATACTGGGTTAAGAAACATTCCGGATATGGACTTTTTTTTACGTTTTTGTCAACACGGCCCATTCATCCGCGTCCCAGAGGCGCTAGCAGATTTTCGCATTCACTCTGGGTCAACTACCTATAATCCCTCCAGTGCGCAACGTTCAGATGAGCCTGTTACTGTTATTAAAGATTTTTATAATACAGATGGCTTGCCAAAAAAGTTTCTTCGCTGGAAAAAAAGGGCTATGGCAAACGCCTATCTGCTGTCAGGATTCATGCACGGTTTTTCCGGCCGCTACCTCATCAGTTTAAAGCAGATGTTTCGGGCCGCAATACTAAGCCCCTCATCAATATTTTCTCGCAAGATGATCAGCTACGTAATCGGTATTTGTAGATCCGGATCGGTAAAAAAATGAACAAGATCCCAGAAGGCTATCTTGATAATAAAGCGACAACAACATGGATTGTCGCCACAGCGACTTTACTTAGCATATGGGCAGGCTTCTATTACCCAGGCATGATCGCTTTATTTGCAACTTATTGCGCACTGAGCATCACCATAATATATGCCACAATTAAAAATCGACCGAAAAGCTACTTCATATTTTTTCTATTTTCTTTTTTGACTTTAGGTTGCTGGGCAAAAATCACTTTACACTTGCTCATTGGAAACAATTTCATTGAGCCTATAGGAGGCTTCGATGAATCGCCAGCCGCATGGAACAACGCCATTGTTGTATTGATCACAGCATTTAGCGCCCTGCTTGCCTGCTACTTCATTGTAGTGGCCGGCCTGCAAAAAACAAAAGAACCAGAAACCAATATAAACACAAAGCTCTTATCAATACTTTTGGGCATGGCAATTATCTTCACAATTGTCTCTCTGGTTTTTAACTATTACTATTCGATTATAAAAGTTGGACACGAACCAACTTTAAAGCTAAATAGTTATATTTACGTAGTCTTTTCCTTCATGGTCGCCTGGGGAAACTCTATTGCTCTTTTTACCTTGGCTTACTGGTTGGTAAAAAGCGGAAAATTAACTCCGAACATGCTTTTTTATATCGTCATTATTGAGGGTGCACTGACATCAATTTCGATGGGCAGTCGTGCACAAATGATCCTTCATGTTTCGGCCCCTTTTATTGCTTACCTGATACAAGGGAGAAAATTAGAGTGGAACATATCAAAAATTGGCTGGATAAAGATTTTTTCGACGACCGCTTTATTGTTTGCATTTTCGATAATTTCCGTATCAGTCGACCGCCTTTCTTCGTTTGCAAAGGCAGTACCTTATGCAGAAAAAACCATCGTGAAAGGAAATCTGGAAGAATCCGGGACGTCGTTGAAATCATCCGAAAAAGCTTCAAGACACGACGTCACCCCAGAACCATACGTAGCCCCGCTTCAACTGTCACTCGAACTGAAGTTCAAACGAATCGCAAACGAATTGAGCAAGCTAATCGTAGACCGATGGGTTGGCGCTGAAGGAGTCTTAGCAGTAACGAGCAATCATCATCTGAATTTAGATCTTTTTATGAGAGGCTTAAAAGAAAATCCAGCACAAGGCACACAAGCAATATATCAGCGAATGTCTGATGCGCAGTATGAAAGATTAGAAAATTTTACATTCATGACAATCCCTGGTCCTATAGCGGTACTGTATTACAGCGGCAATCATCTCGTGCTTTTTGTTGGCATGGCACTATTATTCTTCTTGGGTTATAGCATCGAGCTTGCCGCTAAACGGTTACTGAATAATGTAATGACAAGTGCTACTATTGGCGTTGGAATGGCATACTTGACAGTGCAAATCAATTTCCCTAGAGCGTTTCTATTTTTCGCGATTGAGATAACCGCTTTTCTAATAGGGTTAATCATGCTGAGACGGATGCTAAATAAACAAAAGCATCCCATCAACTCTTTACATCAACAAGCACTCTAATTATCCTGAGTAAAATCTTCAAAATAATCGACCATACCAGTTACAATTACATGCCAACTATAATGGTCGATTATAAACGACTTAAGTCGTTGTCCTTTAAGCTTCAAATCGTCGATCTCTGAAAACATGACCTCAAGCCCTCCACTGATACCAGCGGCTGTCGGCTCGACTACTCTTCCCCCGTTGATCGCCTGTACTTCGTCAAAGCCACATGTATTTGTCAGCAATACCGGCAAACCTGTGATTCCTGCTTCCAGAGCAACAAGCGACATGGCTTCCGATCTGGAAGGAATGACAAGCATCAATGCATGTTGATAAGCTTCATTCCGTTGGGCCTCATTGAGAAATCCAATAAAATGAACCTGATGAGCTATGTCATGACCAACCAAAGAGGCCTCGAGCTCGGCTTGCATTCCGAAGTCTGGCCCGGCAAGCACTAAAGGATAATGGTGGGCTGCCTTTGTAGAGAGATAGGCTTTAATAAGCAAATCAGGGCCTTTGACAGGGGCAAGCCTACCCATAAATAAAATATACGGTTCTTCAGGCAGATTCTGCAGTGTACGTATTGGGGTTAACGCGGGCTCCGTCACCCCATTCGGAAACACCGGGATACCATCTGGCAAAAAGCCTGTAACCTCTGCAATCAGTACTCGCTCTAACTGAGTAATTGCAATAAACCCCGACGCCCTTTTTATAAGTGATTTACCAAGCAACAAATGAAACAGTTTCTTAACTGGGCCAGGCTTTCCGATGGAAGCAAATTCACCCGCGGGACAAAGTACATAAGGAGTCCGCGCGATCCAGGCGAGGAAGCCGGTAATAATGCTCAACAAATTCCAATAGCCCATGATATGGATAATGTCAGCGGACTTCACCGCTTTCCACAGACGCATAAAATTGACCAAAGGGATTGGAAAGTGCTGACCAACTTTTCCAGTAATGTAGGTTTTAACACCTCGATTATTAAATTCTGATTGCCAGGAATCACCGGACATCGCGATGACTTCACAACGGCAGCCTTTATCCGCAAGGGTATTGGCTAAATGCCTTGTGCGTTCCGCAGTCCCTCCCCCACGCTGTGCATCAAGAGAAATATTAATCAATAAAACATTCATACCGTAGCCCTCAAGTGACTCAAGTAACCTTTAAGGCGCTCGGTGAACAGTGCAGAATCTGGCAATCCAAGTTGCAACAGTCGATCTTCCCGGAAGCGACGCATTGGATCAGTATTACTAATCCCCCTGGCATTTAATACTAAACGCAGCACTCGCGAGGGGAGGTAAGGAATATGCAATACTGCAGTACGATTAAATATTTCCAGCAAACAATCCTGAAGATAAGCGAAATTATTATTAGCGTCAGCATCTTCAGTCACTACAATAATTTCCCCCTGAATTATTGGTGCCGCCGTTGTAACAAACAATAAAACCTCGACTACTTTTTCAACGCTGACCAAATGCATTCGCCGCGCGCCGTACAATGAACGGCGTAATGCGAGTTTCCAGCCAGGCGCACTCGAAACCTCCCTTACGAATGAAACAACATTTAATCCCCCGACACCAAATACCGCACCAAGGCGCAAAATCAAGGTTTCGAAATGCTCGGCATTGACAGCGCTCACAAACTTCTCGGCAGCGGCATGCTCACGCTCATAAGGCGTGATAGGCACGATCTGTGAAGCCGAAGTACAAATGCTGTCCTGGCTTGCGCCAAAAACGTCAATACTTGAAACATGGATATAGCGTTTAACACGCGCATTGCCACAAGCGCGCAAAATATTCTTGATCGCTGACAAGAACCATCCGGCACCATCTGGCCGCAGCAAATTCAAAACGATGCTGCCACTATTCAAAATTTTCTCTAACGACGCGCTATCTTCCAAGTCAAAATGTCGAACCTGTATAGGCGATTCTGTTAACCAGGATGGTTCCTTTCGATGGACCGCGAAAATAATTTCGAACTCTTTGCTGCAATCAACTAAAGAATTGAGTAAATGCTGTCCAACAAAGCCAGTTCCACCTATCACCACGATACGCTGCATAATGGTAGCGTGGACTTCGCTTTCAGTATCACTTATCTCAAGATTCAAGATGACTCACTCCCTAAATGCACACACAATTCAGGCCCTAGTATTCGAACCAATGCCTTCAAAAATATAAAACAGCTTAAAAATATATAATATACCAATCCTGCAGGCCTATTCTGCTCACCACGAATCCTGGCTTACTTCCAGTAACATCCGTAATATAACCGGCTTAACGATCAAGACGTCGTTGCTCGTAAATCCAATCCACTATCTCTCCTTGAGGGGTGTATCCATGGACTGTTTCTCTCAATAATTGTCGAACGAGGGAGTAATCATCCTCATCAAGCGCTGCAAGCAAATGCGTCAGTTTGACCTTGAGGACATCCCAGGCCAAATAATCTTCGTGAGCACTCATGATCATCGGGTGTTGAGTTGCAACTACATTGTCACCAATCAGCAGTTCTTCGTAGAGTTTTTCTCCAGGGCGTAACCCAGTAAACTCAATGGAGATATCACCGTGCGGATTTTTTTCTGTACGAACACTTAAACCTGACAGATGAATCATTCTCTCTGCCAGTTCAACAATTTTTACCGGTTCGCCCATATCCAGCACGAAAACATCACCTCCCATCCCCATAGAGCCCGCCTGAATAACCAGTTGCGCCGCCTCTGGAATGGTCATGAAGTAGCGAGTGATTTTAGGGTGAGTAACTGTGAGCGGGCCACCTGATTTTATTTGCTTGTGAAATAATGGTATCACCGAGCCGGAAGAACCTAAAACGTTCCCAAAACGAACCATCGTAAATCGGGTTCGATTGACTCTAGGTATGCTTGCAGTGTCATCAAATAGTACTGGTGCTGATTCCTTGCTGAGAGCTTGAAGCGTCAGTTCGGCAAGACGCTTAGTGCTACCCATGATATTTGTAGGCCGAACAGCTTTATCCGTCGAAATCAATACAAAATTAGTCACATTTGCCTGGATTGCTGCTTGAGCCGCATTCAGTGTACCTATTACATTATTAAGTACACCCTCGGCAATATTATGCTCGACCATCGGAACGTGTTTATAAGCCGCAGCATGATAGACGGTCGCTACACGCCACGTTGACATCACATCCAGAATTTTAGCCTTATCACGAACCGATCCAAGGATCGGAAGAATTTTCGTAGACAACGACTCCCGAACAATTCGTTGCTCAAGCTCCGATAAAATACTGTAGAGATTAAACTCACTATGCTCGAGCAATAAGAGGACCGTAGGTTGCAATGACAATATTTGCCGACACAACTCAGAACCTATAGACCCACCAGCCCCGGTAACAAGTACAACCTGTTGCTTGATGCAATGTTCGAGTAATTCATGCTGGGCAGAAACTACGTCACGCCCCAATAAATCGGCGATATCTACTTCTTGAATATCATCGACCTTTACGCGCCCGCTTGCCAAATCCATGAAACCTGGGACAGTACGAACATGAAGGGGATATCCCTCCAGAAAACCAAGTATTTCTCGCCGACGTCCACGAGATGTGGAAGGTATCGCCAATAATATTTCCTGCACACCCGTAGCTTCAATCATTTCCTGGATGTGCTTTGGTTTATAAACTTTCAGGCCAGAAATAACTCGGCTGGCAATACCTCCATCGTCATCGATAAAGGCAACCGGACGCATGACTCGCCCCATTCGCAAAGCTGCAACAAGCTGATTTCCGGCAGCTCCAGCGCCATAAATAGCTACCTTAGGTAATCCGTTATCCCGGTTAGTGAAGGGAACATGTTGCGCTGCGGAAAACCAATCACCGAGGAAGTATTGACGCATAAACAGTCGAAGGCCGCCGACCATGACCAGGCTTAGCCACCAATAATTGAAAATTATTGACCGCGGTACAATATTCTGATGGTTGCTATACCAATACATAACAACGCCGAGAATTAACGATGACAAACTTACCGCTTTGATGATCGCAATAAGAGCATCATTACCAAAATAGCGCGTGACCGTACGATACATTCCAAATTGAAAAAAAAGTGGAATTGCTATAAACGGCGCGCTCAAAAAAAGCCAGAGATGCTGAGTGAACGGGTTGACCATCTCATCGATGCCTAACCGGACAACAAACCCCATCCATAGGGCTAGCCACACCAACGCAACATCAGCAGTAACCTGGATCAGTCGTTTACTGCGGCGCGGAAGACCTAATAACAAAGCCCGGAATCTATCCATAACCTCTTCGAACTCTCCTCCACACCAATTTTTATGACGCTTAGAATGCGTTCATTCCCGTACGGCTATCATTTTACACCAGTAAGGGTCGAACATCCGGGTCAGGTCTGAATTTTTCTTTCTCGCCCGGATGAAACACCTTGGCCAGGACGGCCAATGGAAGATAAGCAATTATATGGCCCACAATGCCATATCGCCATCTTGGCCTGAGCGCACCAAAATATGATTCAGTTGCTTATCCGGCTCAGCAACTGCACGACTCATTTTAATAAGTTCGCGTCGAACATCAACCAGATGTCATAACCTTGGGCACTCAACTGCCCCTTAATAAAGTCCGGTTTCAATAAACGCTCTTTGATACCAGACACATCCAGAAGGACCGCCAAAGCGGAACTATTATCAGGAGCACAATCCAGTCCGGTACCTGACTCAACGATCACGCAGGTCCCTCTCCTCGAAAGGCTGTCATGATTGGGCAACCGGCAGCAAGATGTGATTGGACTTTACTGAATAGTGCGCAGGGCATATCCCCCACCACTTAAACCAATCAAAAAAACCGGGAAATTCTCAAATATTTCTGACATCCAGCCCACAGAACGCCGCGCCGACAATAACAAATCATAAAAATAGTGATTATTTTGTTCTGCACCTGTACCCACTCAAGCACACCACCGCTGCCAAAAGTTAATATTTTCTTGCAATTTTAACAACCCGACAGCATCTATCATCGCGTCCGCAGACTATGCGGCACAAACAGTTCCAGCAAATACCACACCAAGTTACATCTCATTGAAAAGCGAAGCAAAGCAAAGCCAACAGACGCTTCCCTCCTATACTATCGGGAAGCTGCGCTATCTACCGAACTGAAAAAATTGCAGATATAACAAATCGAAAACGATTTACCCATACCTCGAAAAACATCATTAAACCGTCAACCGAACACTCATCTCTTTATAATTTACTTGGCTGACGCCCGAGACACCTTCCTACCCCTAAGCAATAGCCAATACAATAGGGGTCCCAATACCATCCCTGCCAACAACGACAGCACTACAATTACCGACACGGGCAATGCAGGCCCCGTCCATCCAAGAAACACCATCGAAATGGCTTGTTGATTTTCCAGGACGAACACCAGGACCACTAAAATTAATAGCAACAACAAAACCGCAAGAACTACGCGTTTGATATTAGGCATTGGTAACAACCCAAACTCCATTCACTATCACGACACTTCCTCCTCATCCTCATTCACCCGGTCACGCAACTCCTTGCCGGGCTTGAAATGCGGAACGAACTTGCCATCGAGACTGACAGACTGACCTGTTTTCGGATTGCGCCCCACGCGCGGCGCGCGATAGTGCAATGAAAAACTGCCGAAGCCGCGGATCTCGATGCGATCGCCGGTGGCCAGGCATTGGGACATTTGCTCAAGCATGGTCTTGATGGCCAGCTCCACATCCTTTGATGAGAGCAGTCCTTGATGGGTGACAATTCGTTCGATCAACTCCGACTTCGTCATATTTTTCCCTTCTTTTTCAAGCAGCTAGATCAGCGCTTCAAAGGTTTTAGCACGCCCGGACGATTTTGAACAGCCCATTGTATTTACCGCATTCTCTCTCTGCATGAGCGTCCGATACAGAAGCCGCCGCGCGCCGGCACCCTGCTCAGCTACAGAGAACCAACATGGTCCGTGTCAATAAACCCGCAGGATTGAAGCCAAAAAAGTATTCTTCTTCATGCCAGGCATCGTCGGACCTTGCCACCACCTTGCAACCGTCCCCCCCTTACATTCCCTATCGACACGCTTTTGACACCTCCCCCACCCCGATCCCGGTCCCGAGCAATCGATCTCGACGTGACTGATCCCGCGTACCGCATGGGTCCTTGCACTAGTCGCACAACCCGCCAATATCAGTACGGCAATCACGAAAATGAGCCTTTTCATTCACATCTTTATGCCAAGACCTTCGCCTGAGCGTCGTTCGCCTTCAGGCATAAGACTAGCTGCAAATAAACGACTGATCCGATTAAAGAAAGAGACAATCTGAAGAGCCTTGGGTTTCTGCAATCCTCCCTGGGAACCAATATCCTGTTCAACCCGAGTGGTAGCACAGGAGCATCAGTAGCTAGTGGCCTGTCGCGCAGGTTCTGGACTACTTTTGGAGCGGCAAGGCCATCGTTTCGTACGCTACGCCGATGATGCGAACATTTATGTGCGCAGCCGTTGTACCAGTGAGCGAGTGATGGCTGGCGTCCAACGGTTCTTGAGGCAGCGTCTGAAACTGATGCTGAACCAGGAAAAGAGCCAGGTAGCCGGGTCAGGGATGCGTGACTAAATTCAGCACAGACAATGGCCGCGCAGCGGAAAGATCAACGCGGAGCTTGTTTACGCCGACGGTACCGGTAAGGTCGGTCCTCCTTGCGATACGGAAAAGGTAGCTTCGGCCGCAGCCAAGAAGGCTGAAGCGCAGAAGTAGCCCAAGCGATCCCGTGCCAGGGACGGCTGGTGTGTTGTCGCAGACCAGTCTCAAAGCTGATAGCATGCCGGACTTATGAGTATATGTTCACCTAAAGAACGACTGGCAATGACTTTGGCCAAGGTAATACGCTGTGCATCGCCGAAACGGATTACGTTGGCGGGGTTGGCCCTGGTTTAGATTTCTTCCTCTGCGCTAGGCTTGTCTTTGATAGAGTAAGCAGCTGCAGCTTGGAAAACGGCAGATCAGAAAGCAAGAGATTGTAGTATCCAGGATATGGACGTGATTGATGCGGTCCCAAAATCCGTAAGAGATCAAGAGGGATGCCTAATCAAAGCAGGCTCGTGCTCTTGGACTCAGCAAAACCGATCTGACATGTCCTGTGCGACAGCTTCTCTGGATATAGTGGGGGTGATCAAGCAGGAAAGTTACGACAGGGTATGCATCGTGGAGCTCACCCGAGCTAAGCGAGACTCGATTGCGGCAAGCACCAAGTAGATCCCGAGGGCCCAGCACACTTGCCGGCTATCGGCTTAGCATTTCAAGGAAATCAAGAATGTATTCATCATTCATCAATCGTGGCCGTCCCTTGCTTGCCCCTGCTTTAGCGCTGTGTTCATGGATATCTTTGAATCCGTACTTTTTATGGGGCTCCAGTAGGCATATTGCATTTGCCGGACTAACGGCTGGCGTCATTGCGGTGCTCGCGTTTATCGCTGGTGACAGGCCACGTAAAAGTGAAATGATCGGCTTTGCCATGATGGCAATTTTTATAGTCTACATAAGCTTGCTCCCCAAAACGGACGGAGGCTTTACACGTTGGTATTTCGTTCTGCCGACTATGCTGGCGCTTTTCGTATTCGAAGACAGTCGAAGAGCCGAGCTTATAAAAGCATTTTCGATTATCTTCGGGTTGAGCTTGCTGCCAGGTATTTTGGTATCGATTGGCTCCATTCTCGGGCTTCAAATCAGCTTTGATCACAAGCCGCTTCTAAACCCTGTAATGGCCACAGCGGGGGGCTATTATCTGAATGTGCCCGGTGTGCTATTGCTTGGGAATAACGTGATGTCGCTTCCATGGGGCGGAGCGATCTTCCGTTTGTGTGCGGTTTATGATGAGCCGGGGATGGTGGGTACCGTTTCAGCATTTCTGCTCGCAGCCCATAGATTCCGGATCAGGTCCACAGCCACCATCCTGCTTTTCGTAGGCGGGTTGCTCTCGTTTTCTTTAGCGTTTGCAGTGCTGACGGTCGCCGGTTTTGCTGCTCGGCTGGTGCTGACCCGATCGGCCAGAACCTTGGCGCCTCTTGCTCTGAGCGTAGTTGTGGGGCTGCTTGCCGCAGGAGTCATCAAGCCAGATTCTTTTCACACAGAAACGAATGCGAAAGGCCCTCGAGTCGAAGTCACTACATCGGCGCCTGGCTTGACAAGACCATTGTCTTCTCCTCCGGAGTTAGTTGCTAGCCTTCCAGAGACGCAGCCATCAGACGCTTCGGAAGTGAAAAACACCACTGTATTACCGGTCTCAACCTTGCGTCAGACTCAATATATAAACAATAGATCGCTTCCTGAAATGCAAAAACTGATCAATGACTATTGGTCTTCAGGTTTTAAGACTCTTATGTTCGGGGTAAGCTCTGACGCTAGCGTAACGTTTGGTGGAGTCTCTCAAGTGGTAACGAGAATATTCACGGACTTTGGGATCATCGGAATGATCCTTTTTGCAGGTTCTATGACTTTGCTTGCTATCGCACTTCTGCGTAGAGCTGATTCTCCGAAATGGGCATTACTGTTTTTCGCGCTGTTCCTGTTTAGTATATATCAGCGGCCAATTGTCTGGATGCCTTACGCGTTCACGCTGTTCATTTGTTGTCCGGTATTAGCTGCAGTTAACGTAAAAAAACGAATCAGCGTTACTTAAACGTTATGACTTCATAACAGCTTCAATCTCAACATGACCCGCTACGGCGGGTTTTTTTATGCCTGGAGAAAAGCATGGGCAGTGGCAACCGGTTTAGTTGCGCAAGGCGGGATGCCCGGACGCGTACCGAAATACGCACCCTGGATATAGCGCATAAGAAAAATGCCCTCATCTTGCGATGAGGGCATTTTCTTTAACTAGCCAGCAGATCGCAAGGTTTTCACACCGCCTGCAATGATCGGCCTTTTTCGTTCAATTACACACTTAGTTCAATTCGATCCTCTCGCGATTCCTGTCCAGAAGCGCTTTACCGATCCCCTTCACTTCCAGCAATTCATCTACCGACGCAAATGGCCCATTACTTTCACGATATGCAACAATCGCTTTGGCTTTGGCCTCGCCTATACCCGACAGTTCACGCTGCAGCGTTGCTGAATCGGCACTATTAAGATCGATTTTGCCCACTTGCTCCTTGGCAGCCACATCCAGTACCCGAGGTGCTTCGAGCACCTCGGGACTGCTCGCTGGAGCAGCGAAAGTAACGGCGGGAACACTGGTGAGAAGGGCAAAGACCAGAGAGTAAAAATAGCCTATACGCATGATTGAAGCTCCATGACGGCGTTTGAGAAAGCAGCTTTTCCGAAGCTGCTCCTCAAACTTAGGCTATGTAATTGCACTGTCAAAAATATGTACATTGCAAAATATTAAACAATCAGGGCTCGAGGCGCCGCTGCTGGTAGATCCAGTCGACGATTTCACCATCCGGGGAGTAGCCGCTAACCGTGTCGCGCAACAACTGGCGAACACGAGCATAATCGTCTTGATCAACGGCGCGGAGCAATTCGCTCAGTTTGACCTTC
The DNA here is from genome assembly GCF_019947515.1 of Pseudomonas sp. A-B-19. Classification (NCBI taxonomy): domain Bacteria; kingdom Pseudomonadati; phylum Pseudomonadota; class Gammaproteobacteria; order Pseudomonadales; family Pseudomonadaceae; genus Pseudomonas; species Pseudomonas sp. A-B-19. The sequence continues at coordinate 217,833 of NZ_JAGYGN010000006.1, read as the reverse complement.
AGCACATCCCAGGACAGGTAGTCCTCGTTGGCAGTCATGATCATCGGGTGCTGAGTGGCAGCCACGTTGTCACCGATCAACAATTCCTCATAAAGCTTTTCACCCGGACGCAGCCCCGTGAACTCGATTGAGATGTCGCCATGCGGGTTTTTTTCCGAACGGACACTCAAACCAGATAAATGGATCATCTTCTCGGCGAGCTCGACAATCCTGACAGGCTCCCCCATATCCAAAACGAAGACATCACCGCCTTGCCCCATGGAACCCGCTTGAATAACCAGTTGTGCGGCTTCGGGAATGGTCATGAAGTATCGAGTGATCTTTGGGTGGGTGACCGTCAGCGGCCCCCCCGACTTGATCTGTTTGTGAAATAACGGAATGACCGAACCGGAGGATCCCAGAACGTTTCCAAACCGAACCATCGTGAAGCGCGTCTTGTTCACCCGAGAAACGTTGGTTGTGTCACCAAACAATACCGGCGCCAACTCTCGACTGAGCGCCTGCAGCGTCATCTCGGAAAGACGCTTGGTACTGCCCATTACATTGGTAGGCCTCACGGCCTTGTCGGTCGAAATCAATACAAAGTTGGAGACACCTGCCTGAAGTGCGGCCTGGGCTGTATTGAGCGTGCCAATCACATTGTTGAGCAGACCTTCGGCAATATTATGCTCGACCATTGGCACGTGCTTGTAGGCTGCGGCGTGATATACCGTATCCACGTGCCAGGATTTCATCACATCGAGAAGTTTTTCCTGGTTGCGCACGGACCCCAGGATTGGCAAAAGACGGATCGATAATGCCTCTCGTGCAATTCTCTGTTCCAGCTCGGACAATATGCTGTAGAGATTGAATTCACTATGTTCAAACAATAAAAGTGTCGTGGGCCCGAGCTCCAGAATCTGACGGCAGAGTTCGGAGCCGATGGAGCCTCCGGCACCCGTGACCAGAACGGACTGCCCCTTGATGCAGTGCTCAAGTAACTCCCCCTGGGCCGGAACAGCGTCACGACCGAGCAGGTCAGCAATGTCTACCTCCTGGATGTCGTCGACCTTGACCCTGCCACTGGCCAGATCCATGAACCCCGGGATACTCCGAACATGCAGAGGGAAACCTTCGAGAAAACCAAGAATCTCGCGGCGGCGACCACGATTGGACGACGGGATGGCAAGGAGAATTTCCTGAGCGCCCGTATTGTCGATCATTTGCTGGATATGTTTAGGCTTATAGACTTGCAGCCCTGAAATAACCCTGTCGGCAATCCCGCTATCATCATCGATAAAGGCAACAGGTCGCATGACCCTCCCCATTCGCAAGGCGGTAACGAGTTGATTGCCCGCGGCCCCGGCACCGTAAATCGCAACTTTTGGCAATCCGTCATCCCTGTTCGTGAACGGGACATGCTGAGCTGCGCTGAACCAATCACCCATAAAATACTGGCGCATGGCCAAGCGTAATCCCCCGATCATGATCAGACTCAACCACCAGTAGTTGAATATGATCGAGCGGGGAACGACGTTCTGATGATTACTGTACCAGTACACCAGGACACCGAGGATCAGAGACGATAATGTGACAGCCTTGATAATGGCAATAAGTGCATCATTGCCGAAATACCGCATCACCGCACGGTACATGCCAAAGCGAATGAACAAAGGAATTGCCACGACAGGCGCGCTGACAAAAAGCCAGACATGCTGAGTGAGGGGATTGATCATCTCGTCCAGCCCCAGACGCACAACAAACGCCATCCACAAGGCAAACCAGACCAGAAAAATATCAGTCAATACCTGCAAAATGCGCTTATGTCGTCTTGGCAGACTTAATAAATTTGCCCGAATCTTATCCATAACCCCTCTAAACACCTCTCGAAGCCCTTAGCATTGATACAACAACTACAGCTTTTGGTATCGCTTGTGGACCAGGCATTGCGTGATAGCCAGAGCAACCATCACGCATTACGCGCGACTTCCAGCTCGCCAGCGTGGAATTTGAAAGCCAGTGCCACCAACGGCACATAGGCCAGAATCAATCCCGTCGCACCATCCAGGTACCGCATGACGACCAGAACAGCGACCGGTAATAACCACAACAAATTGATAGCGGCTATTGCAACCGTGACCACACGATGGCTGCCGAATTTCCGTGAAGCGTACTGGTATCCATGGCTGCGATGTGCCTCGTAGACCTTGTCACCACGCAACAGGCGGCGCAGCAGGGTAAAGGTAGCGTCAACAATGAAAACGCCCAACAGGACAAGCCATGCCCACAGGAACACCGGGGCAGTCCATGCGGCGTGCAGGGCCAACACCGCCAGTACCATGCCTAGAAAACCACTCCCGGCATCGCCCATGAAAATACGCGCTGGCGGGAAATTCCAGACGAGGAAACCGAGTACGGCCATTGTCAGCGCAAACGGGGGAATGGAGAGACTCGGATGACCGCCAATCCAATACACCAGACAAGCGCCGACACAGGCGCAAATCGCTTCGACACTCGCCAGACCATCAATACCATCCATAAAGTTATAGAGGTTGAGCATCCAGACCAGAAACAAAGCCCCGATGACATAACCAAACCATCCCAGGCTTATTTCGTAACCGAACACATTGATCGGGGCCATGCCGCCAATCCAGAACAATGCCCAGATGGCACCAGCGAAATGCGCCAGCAGGCGCCACCTGGCAGCAATGTGTCCGTGGTCGTCAAGAAACCCTATGACTGCAATCCACCCACCGGCTCCAAGCAGAGCCAACGCCATGGGCCAAGCCATGTCATCTGCCCAGACAAGTGCCGGTAACGCAATCAGAAAACTCAGGACGATGGCCACACCTCCACCGCGCGGTGTCGGGACCGAATGTGAACTTCGCGAATTCGGAATATCTATCAAACTGCGTGCCAAGGCATATTTGCGCAATGCACCCGTGGCCAAAAATGAAACACCAACCACAGCAGTCAACAACCAAATTGTGTTCAAAGATCAACTTCCTGAAACAGCCAAAATCAATTCTGCAATTGAACCAGCACTGTCGTTAGCCAGCTTATCGCTGCCTGTCCTTGTAGTAGTTCGCAGCCGCCACCAGAGCATCATCGACGCTGACGGGAGGAGACCAGCCCAGCAGTTTTCGAGTTTTGCTTATATCGACCTGCAACGACCCGCAAAGCCGTTGCGATAGAGCCTGTTTGCCTAAAAGCTGCGCCCCACGCTCAAGCAGCACACTCGGAACAGGCAACAACCGTGCAGGCTTGCCCAGCGCTTGCCCCATGCGCCTCAACAGCTGCGTAGTGGACAGATCTTCCCCATCACTAACAAGGAAAATCTGATTAGCTGCAGCCGGGTGGCGAATACAGGTCGCTATCAAATCAACAAGATTGTCGAGCGCGACCAGACTGCGTCGATTATGGATAGCCCCGAATGGCAGCGGCACCCCTTTGTCCAGCCAGCGCATCATGTTCAGGAAATTAGCCCTTACACCCGGGCCGTAAACGAGCACGGGACGTATGATCACGACCTCCATCCCTGAATCGTTCGCGATTTCGAACAACCCCTGCTCGGCCTCCATTTTTGAAACGCCATAGGGGTCCGCTGGTGCGGGTGGAGCATCTGCAAGATAAGGTTTATTGAGGGGCGTACCTTCACCATTCACCTTGATCGAGCTGATGAACACAAAACGTCGAACCCCCTGGCCAGCCGCCTGCCGGGCAAGATTGAGTGTGCCTTCGACATTTACTTTGCGAAACGCCACAAGCGGATCGGACTCGGTGTCATTCATCACATGGACACGCGCCGCGCTGTGAATGACGACCTCCACCCGATCCAGCGCCTGGGACCAATCGGCATCACTTTCGAGCCCGACGGTTTGAATAGTTGTAACGCGCGCCGGACAGTCAGGCAGGGCATGCCCGCGAATGGCGACCACCGGCTCCAGATCTTCAGAAGCCGCTAACCGGCCCAGGACTGCACGACCTACGAAACCGGTGGCACCCGTCAACAAAACACGCATTTTCAAACCTCGACGCCGCTCAGGGTTTCGACCAGACCGTACGGTTGATGTAGTCGGTATAACTCAATACGACCCGAACCACCTGCTTGGACACTGGACCCGCCTGGTAATCCCTGACCACAGGGATGACACGCCGATCACGATCATGCTGACTGGTCACCACACGTACGGCATCAAGAACGCCATCCACTTTCAGGCCACTCATAATGAGTGTCCCTTCGTCCATCCCCTCCGGACGCTCATGTGCATTACGGATGGTAATGGCAGGCAAGTTCAGCAGAGAGGCTTCTTCTGTGATAGTGCCACTATCGGACAGGACGCAAAATGCCGACATTTGTAGCTTGATGTAGTCAAGCAGACCGAACGGCTTGGAAAAGCGGATCAACGGGTGATCCAGCGATTCGCCTATCGCCTCCAGACGCTTGCGGGTGCGGGGGTGAGTGGAGACGATGATCGGAAACTTATACTCGTCAGCCAAGGCTCGCAGCGTCTTGAGCAAATCCCGGAGGTTTTCCGGCGTATCGACGTTTTCCTCTCGGTGAGCGCTGACGATGAAGAATTTATCCTGCTCCAGCCCTTCTCGAACCAGCACGTCGGAGGTGAGAATTTTCGGCATGTAGTAGTCGAGCACTTCCTCCATATGCGAACCGGTCTTGATGATGGTTTCAGGACGAATCCCTTCAGCGATCAGATAACGCCGAGCATGCTCGGTCAGAACCATATTGATATCGCTCAGGTGATCGAGCACCTTGCGATTCAGTTCCTCGGGAACTCGCTGATCAAAACAGCGATTGCCGGCTTCCATATGGAATACCGGTATCTTGCGGCGCTTGGCGGCAATGACTGCCAGACAGGTATTGGTATCGCCATAGAGCAGAAGCGCGTCCGGCTTTTCAACCTCAAATACTTCATCCGCCTTCGAAATCACCTCGGCGATGGTCTTGGCAGCCGTATCACCGGCGGCACCCAGAAAGTAATCAGGCTTTCGAATTTCAAGATCATCGAAAAATACCTGATTCAATTCGAAGTCGTAGTTTTGGCCGGAGTGGACCAACACATGATTGACTTGCTTATCCAGCTCTGCAATGACACGACTCATCTTGATAAGTTCTGGTCGCGTGCCGACCAGCGTCATGACCTTAAGCATCAAGTTTCTCCTGAATGTATTCCAGATTCAAAAGAACTTTCTTCACGCCTTCAACATCGAGACGATCGGTATTATGCGAGGTGTAGTCTTCAAGATCGGAAATCTCCTGCTCACCCTCAACAAAGAACTTCTTGTAGTTCAGGTCGCGATTGTCAGCCGGGATTCGATAGTAACGCCCCATGTCTTCGGCTTTGGCCATTTCTTCACGGGAAATCAGCGACTCGTAGAGTTTTTCGCCATGACGGGTGCCAATGACCTTGACAGTATTGTCACGAGAGAACAGCTCCTTGAGCGCTTGCGCCAGGTCCGCAACTGTCGAGGCAGGTGCTTTCTGAACGAAAATATCGCCTTGCTCGGCATGCTCGAAAGCGTGCAGCACCAGGTCGACGGAGTCCTCCAGCGACATCAGAAAGCGGGTCATGTTCGGATCGGTGACAGTCAGCGGTTCGTCATTTTGCAATTGGTTGATAAATAAAGGAATCACTGACCCGCGCGAGGCCATGACATTGCCGTAACGAGTGGCGCAGATCACAGGTCCCGCTGCCGGAATCATACGCGACCTGGCCACCATCAGTTTTTCAGCCATGGCCTTGGAAATACCCATGGCATTGATTGGATAAACAGCCTTGTCGGTACTTAGCACGACAACGCGCTTGACACCCGAAGCAATCGCCGCGTTCAGAACGTTTTCGGTACCGATGACGTTAGTACGCACGGCTTCCATAGGGTAGAACTCGCAGGAAGGCACCTGTTTCAATGCGGCCGCGTGAAAAATGTAATCCACGCCGACCATCGCCTGATCAAGGCTATCGCGATCGCGAACATCACCGATATAGAACTTCACCTTGTCGTTCGACAGGGCAATGCGCATATCTTCCTGTTTTTTTTCATCGCGGCTGAATACGCGAATTTCTTTTACGTCAGTATCAAGAAAACGCTTCAACACCGTATGACCAAATGACCCCGTGCCGCCAGTGATCATCAAAATTTTATTATCAAACATAACTACCGTCCAAAACTTGATTGTATTTAATGATCAACGCGATGCGCGCATTGACTTGACCAATTCCAACCATGAAGGTGGAGCGTAACCGGTCGCCGATTGGAATTTTGACGAGTCCAGCGAACGATTGATAGAAAGATCACTGTCAGCGACGATATCGATTTCCTTTTCATAAACTTCTGCCACCAATTTCAGCAGAGACAACTTATCAATGGGTGCCACCGATACATGATAAAGGCCCTTGAGCTCCGGGTTCGGGATCACATAATCTCGAATGACACGCGCCAGCTCCACGGTAGGAAGCCCCGAAAAAATGGCCTTTTCGTAGCCCTTGACAGCCCCCTTCTGGGATAGAAACCAATCCACCAGCGAGTATTGGCTTCCGAGTTCGTGACCGATGATTGAAGTCCGGAGGGTGACTGCATTCGGCTGGGAATGAAGCTCGCCAATGTACTTGGACTTGCCGTAGAGATCCTCCGCATCGGAGATATCCTCTTCAGTGTAAAGCCCTTTGCGTCCGGAAAACACGCAGTCGGTACTGATGTGAATCAATCGAGCGCCAGACAGTTCGCACAACTTGGCAATGCGATGCGGCAACATGGCATTGATGGGAAGCGCTGAAAGGGGATCCTTGGCATCGGCCAGCTGCTTGATCAGGCCGACGCAGTTGATGACGACATCAGGCTTGACCCGTGCCAGCACCGAAACCAGCGAGTCCTGGTCCAGCACGTCCACGTTGCTGATTAACGAACTGCGAGTTTCGTCTGAAAAGTATTTTGCGCCACCCGGGTTACGTAAAGTGCCCCACACCTCAAAGCGCGGGTTTCCATGGAATTGCCTGAACACCGTGCTACCCAGCATCCCGGTGACCCCTAACACTAGAACTTTCATTTTGAGCTACCTTTCAATTCATTGATCCTGGTACAGAGGATTTCGACAAGACGCTGGCTTTGACGCTCCATTTCGAAATGCTCGAGGTAGTACGCCCTGCCCGACTGCCCCAATGATTCCCGTTCATCCGAACTCATGTGGAAAAGTTGCTCAATGCACCTGGCCATGCCTTCGGCATCTTGCGCCGGGCTCGTCAGGCCTGCATTGGCCTCTTGAATGATCCGAGCCCCTTCACCATCCAGCGCGGCGACAATCGGCCTTCCCGCTGCCAGGTACGCCTGGACTTTACTGGGAATGGTATAGGAGAACGCCTCATCTTGCTTCAACGTCACCAACAATCCAGTGGCACGACTGAAAAAATTTGGCATTTCACTTGCCGGAAACCGACCGGCGAGGACCAGGTTGTCCAATGATCGGGATTTTTTCTGGCTTTCGATCCAGCTCAGCATGCTACCGCTGCCGACCAACACAATTCGGAGTCTGGATAGATGTCGAAGCCTGTCCGCTACCTCAACCAAGGTTTCGACCGATTGTGCGGTCCCCAGATTGCCGGCAAAAACGAGACAGAAATGGTTTTCGAGCTCAGCAAGCAGCGATGCAGGAATCCGAGTATCTTCCGAGCCTGGCGGAGTATCCTGATAGCAATTTGGGTAATACACGACCTTGCCGGGGTCAGCATAGCGAGCAACCGGTTCCCGGAATGCCCTCGACTGAACGAGTAAAGTGTCAACGCAGGCGTAAATGCCTCTGACGACCCACCCTACCACGCGCAAGAGCGATTTATTCCGGATGAATCCCGTCGCACTCAAGCTCTCCGGCCAGAGATCCTGGACCCATACTGCCAGATGACTCTTGAGTTTCCATTTCAAATAGATGGCAGGAATGACTGACGTAATCGGGGAAGGTGCAAACACAAAGATCGCGTCATAACTCTCACCCTTTACAGCGTCCGGGTAAAATTTCAGTCCATTTACGATATAGGACAAATAATTCAGTATCAGGTTTTTTGCGCCCGAAGAGCCGCGAGGTCTAAGTGGCGCACGGCATACGCTAACGGTCGTTTCGTAACTTTCTTCCTGATATCCGCAAGCCTGGTAACCGTCGAACACAGCGCCATCCGGATAATTCGGCTTGCCGGTAAGAACTTTTACAACGTGCCCCTGGGCAGATAAGCTCTTGACCAGATCATTGATAATAAAAGATTCCGGCCAGAAATACTGTGACACCACGAGAACTTTCATTTATCAGACACCCACCTTGTGTAACTTAGCCAACACCAGCAACTCGGACCACTTTTTTATTGAGGTGCCTTTCCATTCAAACCTGTCACTTTGCGCGACTGTCGCAACGGCCAACTTTTTCAAGAGCTCGAAACTTGTTAAAATTCCTGTCAGCACCGGACCTATGTCTCGGCAATCAAACGATGGAAAATAAACTGCTGCGTCCGCTCCAAACTCCGGCATAACATTAGAACAAGTCATCGGCCGACCTGAAGCGAGCACATCAAGAGGGATGTTTGGGCAGTTCTCGCACGACAAGGCAAAGAGATTCAGTTGAGCGTGGTGATACAACTGAAGAGGTTCCTGACAAGAAATAGCGCCCAGTAGCAGGCCCCGATCTTTCAGGCCTGGCGTTGCAATCAGAGCCTTTAGGCGCTCAGCTTCTGGCAGAGTTGTTTCCCCGACAAGAATCAGCGAAAACCTTTCGCAAAGCTCCCTGGATAGCTCCGCGCAAGCATTGGCCACTTGAAAATGGTGTTTGCAACCTTCAAATCTCGATACATATAAAATGCACTCTTTCCCGGGAAAAAAGTCCGAACGAACGGCACTTTTACCCCATGCCAAAAACACAGAGCCAATTCCATGATGGATAGCAATGGAGCTTTCAGACTTACTCAGCAACTCGATGATACTTCGTGCATAGCTTGAAATAAATATCATCAGACCAGCTTCAGATATGCTCTTGAGCATAATGAGATTCAACAACCAGGTTCTGAGTCGCTGCAACCCCAGCGATAAACTTTTTCGTACGCAAAAATCAAACGAAATCATGTTTCGAAGCATCATCGCAACCTTGTAACTTGCTAGTGCACGAGTGCCCACTACTCCCCCTGAACAAAACAGCACGGCAGTCCCTCTATCACTTCTCTCAGTGGTCCATGCATCCATTGCGCCAGCGGCATAGAAAAGCCCGCCTCTGCTCTATCAAAGAACGAGGTAGGTACATATCTCTTAAGCAGTTCGCGAAGCGGCCATTTCTCTCGACGCCATTTTTGATCAACTGCTCTGAAGACAAAAAAACGCCTGTTACGCGACTCGATGATCGAGCAAGGGTACCCGGGTTTCGAGACTCGCGCTCTTGGCACCACAGTCGACCTTTACCAGCAGATCATCCGGCAAGCACTGAGAAACATCCCATCGGCGCATTTCTTCGATCTAATCGTCCATCGACTCCCAAGAGACGTCGCCCTGATCTTGACCGTCAATACCCGGCACCACATTGCCTGCAGGTTGCCATTGCAACTACATTTGCGCCAGAAAACCTCAACAAATAAAGCCAAAACAGCAATGAGTTCCCGCCTCAACGAACGCGCGCAGGATACCGCATCATCGCATCAGCTGAACACCAGAAAAAAACCCCAATAAAATCAACGTTCAACTTACCACCGCCCTAGTACTGATCCTCAAGGCATAAGCAGACTTCAGAGGTTTTAGTACGCCGGCATGATTTGAACAGCCCGATTTTTGCCATCCTTTCCCCCAACCCAAAAATGCTTGATTTCTGAAAGGCGCAAGACCTCTGACGGTTACCATCTCATCGACAAATCACCAACATAGTGCGCGTCAGGAAACCTGCGGGATTGAATCCAAAGAGGAAGCTCTCCTCCTCTTCCTTGATATCATCAGATCTCGTTACAACTTTGTAGCCTGCCCCTCTGCACTCTTTGGCCGCACGTTTGTAACACTTATCCCATCTCGAACCGAGCCCCGAACAATCGACCTCTATGCCGCTAACCCCGTGCACTACGTGAGTTTTGGCATTGGTGGCACAACCCGCTAGCGCCAGCACCGCTACTGCGACAATGAGTTTGTTCATTCACGTCCTTTTGCCAGAAAGCCCACCGGGCGATCATTAGTCTCAGGCTAAAGACTAGCTGCAAATAAGCGCTTGATCCGACTAAACAATCAGACATTTTTTCGCCACCATTGGTTCACCACTCGAGCCGCTAAAGCCTGGCGCGATTCACCAAAATCCAGGCACAAAAAAAGGGCGACCGAAGTCGCCCTTTTTTACAGAAAGTCAGAACTTAGTTCTGTTTTTCCATTTGTGCACGCAGCAGGTCACCCAGAGTGGTGGCCACAGGAGCATCAGTAGCTACTGGCTTGTCGCGCAGGCTCTGAATTGCTTCTTTCTCGTCTTCAACGTCTTTCGACTTGATCGAGAGCTGAATTACACGGCTCTTGCGGTCAACGCTGATGATCTTGGCTTCTACTTCTTCGCCTTCTTTCAGAACGTTGCGCGCGTCTTCAACGCGGTCACGGCTGATTTCGGAGGCTTTCAGAGTCGCTTCGATATCGTCGGCCAGAGTGATGATGGCGCCTTTAGCGTCAACTTCCTTCACGATGCCTTTAACGATGGCGCCTTTGTCGTTCTCTTGAACGTACTCGGAGAACGGATCGCTTTCCAGTTGCTTGATACCCAGGGAGATGCGCTCGCGCTCTGGGTCAACCGACAGGATAACGGTGTCCAGCTCGTCGCCCTTCTTGAAACGGCGTACGGCTTCTTCGCCCACTTCGTTCCAGGAGATGTCGGACAGGTGAACCAGACCGTCGATGCCGCCGTCCAGACCAATGAAGATACCGAAATCGGTGATCGACTTGATGGTGCCGGAGATTTTATCGCCCTTGTTGAACTGACCAGAGAAGTCTTCCCATGGGTTGGACTTGCACTGCTTGATGCCCAGGGAGATACGACGACGCTCTTCGTCGATGTCCAGAACCATGACTTCCACTTCGTCGCCGACTTGTACGACTTTCGAAGGGTGGATGTTCTTGTTGGTCCAGTCCATTTCGGAAACGTGTACCAGACCTTCAACGCCTTCTTCGAGCTCAGCGAAGCAGCCGTAGTCGGTCAGGTTGGTTACACGCGCGGTAACGCGGGTGCCTTCCGGGTAACGGGCTTTGATAGCAACCCATGGATCTTCACCCAGTTGCTTCAGGCCCAGGGAAACACGATTGCGCTCGCGATCGTACTTCAGAACCTTGACATCGATCTCGTCGCCAACGTTGACGATTTCGGAAGGATGCTTGATACGCTTCCAGGCCATGTCGGTAATGTGCAGCAGGCCATCGACGCCACCCAGATCGACGAATGCGCCGTAATCGGTGAGGTTCTTGACGATACCTTTGACTTGTTGGCCTTCCTGCAGGGATTCCAGCAGAGCTTCGCGCTCGGCGGAGTTCTCGGCTTCCAGGACGCTGCGACGGGAAACGACAACGTTGTTGCGCTTCTGGTCCAGCTTGATGACCTTGAATTCCAGCTCTTTGCCTTCCAGGTGCGTGGTGTCGCGCACTGGACGGACGTCAACCAGAGAACCTGGCAGGAACGCACGGATGCCGTTAACGTCGACAGTGAAGCCGCCTTTAACCTTACCGTTGATAACGCCCTTGACCACTTCTTCGGCTGCGAAGGCTGCTTCCAGAACAATCCAGCATTCAGCGCGCTTGGCTTTTTCACGGGACAGCTTGGTTTCACCAAAGCCGTCTTCAACCGAGTCCAGAGCAACGTGAACTTCGTCACCGACGTTGATGTTCAGTTCGCCAGCGTCGTTGTAGAACTGCTCAAGCGGGATGAGTGCTTCAGACTTCAGGCCAGCGTGAACGGTTACCCAGCGAGCCTGGTAATCGATATCAACGATAACACCGGTGATGATGGAGCCTGCCTGAAGGTTCAGGGTTTTTAGGCTTTCTTCAAAGAGTTCCGCAAAGCTTTCGCTCATTTTAATTCCTGTTGATGAGGGCGAAGAATACGCCCATCTCCACACCCCAGACGGTGTGGGTTAGTTTCATTTAAAAGAAGCCACCGCAGGACTATGACTGGTCCCCTGCGGCCTTCTTGGTCACCCGGCGATATCGCGAATGGCGATCTCGCTCATGATGCGTTCCAGCACCTGGTCGATGGATAATTCCGTGGAATCCAGCTGTATGGCGTCAGCCGCCGGTTTGAGCGGGGCTACCGCTCGCTGGGTGTCACGCTCATCGCGTGCACGTATCTCATCTAGCAGACTCGACAGACTAACACCCTCGACTTTGCCCTTCAACTGCAAATATCGGCGGCGCGCCCGCTCCTCGGCGCTGGCGGTCAGAAAAATCTTCAGCGGCGCGTCAGGAAAAACCACGGTCCCCATGTCGCGACCATCCGCCACAAGACCCGGCGCTTCCTGAAAAGCTCGCTGGCGCTGCAGCAGCGCCTCGCGTACAGCCGGCAGCGCAGCCACCTGGGAAGCGCCGGAACCGACGCTTTCGGTACGAATGACATCGCTGACTTCATCACCTTCCAGAATGATGCGTTGCAACTGACCTTCCGTCGCCGCGATGAACTGCACATCCAGATGAGCGGCGAGTTTCTTCAGCAGCTCTTCATTGGTCAGGTCGACACCATGGTTATGCGCGGCGAAGGCCAGCAGTCGGTACAACGCACCGGAGTCCAGCAGGTTCCAGCCCAGGCGCTTGGCCAGAATCCCGGCTACCGTGCCCTTGCCCGAACCGCTTGGCCCATCGATGGTGATGACCGGTGCAATGCTGATCACGACTGCGCCTCTTGTGCCACACGAATACCGACCTGTGCGCACAGCGCCAGGAAGTTCGGGAACGATGTCGCGACGTTGGCGCAATCATGAATGCGGATCGGCGCACTGGCGCGTAGCGAGGCAACGCTGAATGCCATGGCGATACGGTGATCGCCATGACCGTGCACTTCACCGCCGCCGATCTGGCCGCCGTCGATGATGATGCCATCCGGGGTGGGTTCGCACTTGACGCCCAGCGCCAGCAAACCATCAGCCATGACCTGGATGCGGTCCGACTCCTTGACCCGCAGCTCTTCGGCGCCACGCAACACGGTGCGCCCTTCGGCACAGGCCGCGGCGACGAACAGCACCGGGAACTCGTCGATCGCCAGCGGAACCAGCGCCTCGGGAATCTCGATACCCTTGAGTTTAGCTGCACGTACGCGCAAGTCAGCTACTGGTTCGCCACCCACTTCACGCTGGTTTTCCAGGGTGATGTCGGCGCCCATCAGGCGCAGGATGTCGATCACGCCGGTACGGGTCGGGTTGATGCCGACGTGTTCGAGCACCAGCTCCGAACCTTCGGCGATCGAGGCGGCCACCAGGAAAAATGCCGAGGAAGAGATATCACCCGGGACTTCAATGTGGGTCGCGGTCAGTTTGCTGCCGGACTCGACCGATGCGGTAGCACCGTTGACGGTTACCGGGTAGCCGAAACCGCGCAGCATGCGCTCGGTATGGTCGCGGGTCGGCGCAGGCTCGGTAACCGTGGTCTTGCCTTCGGCATACAGGCCGGCCAACAGCAGGCAGGACTTAACCTGGGCACTGGCCATCGGCATGGTGTAGGTCAGGCCCTTGAGCTTGTTGCCGCCACGAATGGTCATCGGTGGACGACCCTCGGCGGCGGTTTCGATCACGGCACCCATTTCACGCAGCGGATTGGCCACGCGATTCATCGGGCGCTTGGACAGCGAAGCGTCGCCGGTCAGGGTGCTGTCGAAGTTCTGCGCGGCCAGCAGGCCGGACAGCAGACGCATCGAAGTACCGGAGTTGCCCAGATAGATCGGGCCCGGCGCCGGCTTCAGGCCATGCAGGCCGACACCGTGAATGGTCACGCGACCGTGGTGCGGGCCTTCGATGACGACGCCCATGTCACGGAATGCCTGCAAGGTCGCCAGGGCATCTTCGCCCTCGAGGAAACCTTCGACTTCGGTGACGCCTTCAGCCAGGGAACCGAGCATGATCGAACGGTGGGAAATCGATTTGTCACCTGGTACGCGAATCCGACCGGACAGGCGGCCACCAGGTTGAGCCAGGAAAATCAGATCGTTGGAATTCATAGCGTCCACATAGGCCCTGCGGGCCAGGATTTTACTGAAATGCTCGCGGGCAACCCGGGCGCGAGTGAATACGCCCAACAATTGGTGCCCATCCCCTGCATCGACCGCGTCGCGCAAGGCGTCGAGGTCGCTGCGAAATGTATCGAGTGTGCGCAGGACAGCTTCGCGGTTGGCGAGGAAGATGTCGTGCCACATGACCGGGTCGCTTCCGGCGATTCTTGTGAAATCGCGGAAACCGCCCGCAGCGTAACGGAAGATCTCAAGGTTTTCATTGCGCTTGGCCAGTGAGTCGACCAAACCGAACGCCAGCAAGTGTGGCAGATGGCTGGTCGCCGCCAAGACTTCGTCGTGACGTTCGACCTGCATGTGCTCGACATCGGCGCCCAATTCGCGCCACAAACGGTCGACTACCGCCAGGGCTGCCGGATCGGTTTGCGCCAGCGGCGTGAGGATCACTTTATGGCGACGAAACAGTTCGGCATTGGAGGCTTCCACCCCGCTCTGCTCGGAACCGGCAATCGGGTGCCCCGGCACGAAGCATGACGGCATACTGCCGAATGCTTCGGTGGCCGCACGCACCACATTGCCCTTGGCACTGCCGACATCGGTCAGGATCGCCTGCCCCAGGTCCATGCCTGCCAGACGCGCGAGCACTTTTTCCATGGCCAGGATCGGCACCGCCAGTTGAATGACGTCGGCACCCTGACAAGCAATGCCCAGGTCTTCCTCACAGCGATCCACCACACCCAATTCGACCGCGAGTTTGCGCGATTGCGGATCGAGATCGACCCCGACCACTTCGCGGCATAGGCCGCTCTCACGCAAACCCTTGGCAAACGAACCGCCGATCAACCCGAGACCGACCACCACCAGGCGACCGACCACAGGTTCAGCAGATTGCAGCGCAATGACATCAACCACGAGCCAGAACCTTGGTCAGCGCCTCGAGGAAGCGGCTGTTCTCTGCCGGCAGACCAATGGTGACGCGCAGGTGATTCGGCATGCCGTAGTTCGCCACCGGACGCACGATCACGCCTTCACGCAGCAAGCCCTGGAACACCGGGGCCGCGACTTGACCGAGATCGACGCAAATGAAATTGCCTTTGGACGGGATCCAGCTCAGCCCCAGCTCACGGAAACCGCTTTCCAGTTGCTGCATGCCGGACTCGTTCAACTGACGGCTTTGCGCGAGATACTCTTCATCCTTCAACGCTGCACAGGCCGCAGCCAGGGCCAGGCTGTTGACGTTGAACGGCTGGCGTACACGGTTCAGCACGTCCGCGACTACCGCCGTGGACAAGCCATAACCCACGCGCAGCGCCGCCAGGCCATAGGCCTTGGAGAAGGTGCGGGAAACCAGCAGGTTCGGATAAGCCGCCAGGAAGTCCAGGCCATCCGGCAGATCGCTGCCTTCGGCGTACTCGATGTAGGCCTCGTCCAGCACCACCAGCACATGCTCCGGAACATCCTGCAGGAATTCGTCCAGCGCCTCGGCGTCGAACCAGGTCCCGGTCGGGTTGTTCGGGTTGGCGATGAACACCACTCGGGTGTTGGCATCGATCGCCGCCAGCATGGCAGGCAGGTCATGCCCCCAATCCTTGGCCGGAACCACCCTGGCCTGCGCGCCGACCGCCTGGGTGGCAATCGGGTAGACAGCGAACGCATGCTCGCTGAACACGGCATTCAGGCCCGGCGCCAGATAGGCGCGCGCTACCAGCTCAAGAATGTCGTTGGAGCCATTGCCCAGCGTCACTTGATTGAGCTCGACACGGCACTGCTCGGCCAGCAGGGTCTTGAGCGCAAAACCGTTGCCGTCCGGATAACGGGTCAGCTCGACCAGCGCATCGCGGATGGCCGCCAGCGCCTTGGGGCCGGCGCCCAGCGGGTTTTCGTTGCTCGCCAGTTTGACGATGCTGGCGGGATCGAGATCCAGCTCGCGAGCCAGTTCGTCCACGGGTTTGCCCGGAACGTAAGGCGAAAGTTGTTGCACGCCCGGCTGCGCCAGAGCGAGGAAATTGCCACTCATTTGCTACCGCCCCTTAGAGAACTGCTTTCGGGTAGGAACCCAGCACTTTGAGTGCCACTGCTTCCTGACTGATCTTTTCCAGCACACTTTTGACCAGCGGGTCGCGGTGGTGGCCGACGAAGTCGATGAAGAACACGTAGGTCCACTTGCCGCTGCGCGACGGACGAGTCTCGATTCGCGTCAGGTCGATGCCATTGTCGTGGAACGGCACCAGCAACTCGTGCAGCGCACCCGGCTTGTTGCTCATGGAAACGATGATCGAGGTCTTGTCGTCGCCAGTCGGCGGCACTTCCTGATTACCGATCATCAGGAAGCGCGTGGAGTTATCCGGGCGATCCTCGATCTTATCGGCCAAACGGGTCAGCCCGTACAGATCGGCCGCCATGTCACCGGCAATCGCCGCCGAGTTCCACTCGCCCTTGACCCGCTTGGCCGCTTCGGCGTTGCTGGACACCGCCACGCGCTCGACATTCGGGTAGTGGGCGTCCAGCCACTTGCGGCACTGGGCCAGGGACTGGGCGTGGGAGTAGATGCGGCTGATGCTGTCGGTCTTGGTGTTTTCACCGACCAACAGGTGATGGTGGATACGCAGCTCGACCTCGCCGCAGATCACCATGTCATGTTCCAGAAAGCTGTCGAGGGTGTGGTTGACCGCGCCTTCGGTGGAGTTCTCCACCGGGACCACGCCAAAATTCACCGCACCGGCCGCCACTTCACGGAACACTTCGTCGATCGCCGCCATCGGCTTGCTGATCACCGCGTGACCAAAGTGCTTGATGGCCGCAGCTTGGGTAAAGGTGCCTTCAGGGCCGAGATAAGCCACTTTCAGCGGCTGCTCGAGCGCCAGGCACGAAGACATGATTTCACGGAACAACCGCGCCATCTCTTCGTTGCCCAGCGGCCCCTGGTTACGCTCCATGACACGCTTGAGCACCTGAGCTTCGCGCTCAGGACGATAGAACACCGGCACTTCGCCTTCGGCCAGCGAGGCCATCTTTACTCGCGCGACTTCCTGGGCGCAGCGCGCACGCTCACTGATCAGCTCCAGGACCTTTTCGTCCAGGGCATCGATGCGCAGGCGCAGTGCCTTGAGTTCTTGCTCAGACATTAGCCGTGTTCCTTCTCGAACTCTGCCATGTACGAAACCAGCGCGTTGACGGCGTTGATGTCGACGGCGTTATAGATGGAGGCGCGCATGCCACCCACGGAACGGTGCCCCTTGAGGTTCAACAGGCCACGCTCGTCGGCACCCGCCAGGAACGGCTTGTCCAGACGATCATCCGCCAGACGGAATGGCACGTTCATCCACGAGCGATCCGGCTTGTTGATCGGGTTGCTGTACAGGCCACTGGCATCGATGAAGCTGTACAGCGTGCGCTGCTTGACTTCGTTGAGCTTGCCGATGGCCTCGACGCCGCCCTGCTCTTTCAACCACTCGAACACCAGGCCGGACAGGTACCAGGCCAGAGTCGGCGGGGTGTTGTACATCGAACCGTTATCGGCCGCGACCTTGTAGTTGAGCATAGTCGGGCACAGGGAACGGGCGTTGCCCAGCAGATCTTCGCGAACGATGTTCACGACGATACCACTCGGACCGATGTTTTTCTGGGCGCCGGCGTAGATCATGCCGAAACGCGAAACATCCACCGGGCGCGACAGGATGTCCGAGGACATGTCAGCGACCAGCGGAACATCACCGGTTTCCGGAATCCACTGGAACTCCAGGCCGCCGATGGTCTCGTTCGGCGCGTAGTGAACGTAGGCTGCGTCTTTCGACAGCGTCCACTCGTTCTGGCCGGGAATGGCGAAATAGTCGTAAGGCTTGGCGGTGCCGGCAACATTGACGTGGCCATAGCGCGAAGCTTCTTCGATGGCTTTCTGCGACCAGATACCGGTGTCGATATAGTCGGCCGAGCCGTTTTCCGGCAACAGGTTCAGAGGAATCTGAGCGAATTGCTGGCTGGCGCCACCTTGCAGAAACAGCACTTTATAGTTCGAGGGGATATTCAGCAGATCACGCAGATCCTGCTCGGCCTTGGTGGCAATGGACACGAACTCATCGCTGCGATGGCTCATTTCCATGACCGACAGGCCCTTGCCGTGCCAGTCGAGGAGTTCACCCTGGGCGCGCTGCAGGACAGCTTCGGGAAGCGCCGCGGGACCGGCACAGAAGTTATAGGCTCTCTTGCTCACATCCAATCTCGCTCTGATTTGGTGGTATTACGCAATAAATCGCAACATCAATCGACACCCTGCAGGAGAGAGCTTGCTCGCGAAAAACCTGAGAACGCCGCGGAATGCCAGGCCTCCCGCGTTATCGTTAACGTCCATCGCGAGCCAGCTCGCTCCTACAGAAGGGACATAATTATTCAAAGGGACAAACAACAAGGGGGCGAATTTTCATCCGCCCCCTGCATACCCGCTTATTCCTGCGGTTCTTCGTCAGCGGCGGCGTCGAGTTGCTGGTCTTCGGCAACGTCGTCGATCACGACTTCACCGACAAACCCTTCACCCTCTTCACCTTCCAGCTCTTCGCCCTCGACTTCCGACGGCTCCTGAACCCGCTCCAGACCGACCAGCGTTTCATCGTTGGCCAGTTTGATCAGGGTCACGCCCTGGGTGTTACGACCCAGGCTGGAGACTTCGTCGACACGGGTGCGCACCAGGGTGCCCTGGTCGGAAATCAGCATGATTTCCTCGCCGTCGAGCACTTGTACCGCGCCGACCAGACGGCCGTTACGCTCGTTGCTGACCATGGCGATAACACCCTGGCCGCCACGCTTGTACTCAGGGAACTCGGTGATCGCCGTGCGTTTGCCGTAGCCACGCGCCGAAGCGGTGAGGATCTGGCTGCCTTCTTCCGGGATCAGCATGGAAATCAGCTTCTGGCCTTCCGGCAGGCGCATGCCGCGCACACCGCGGGCGGTACGGCCCATGGCGCGAACGTCGGACTCCTTGAAGCGCGTAACTTTGCCGCCATCGGAGAACAGCATGACTTCACGCTCGCCATCGGTGATGGCCGCAGAAATCAACACGTCGCCTTCGTCCAGCTCCAGCGCGATCAGGCCGACGCTGCGTTGACGGCTGAAGGATTCCAGCGGGGTCTTCTTCACGGTGCCGTTGGCGGTGGCCATGAAGATGTAGTGACCTTCGGTGTATTCCTCGACCGGCAGCATGGTGGTGATGTACTCACCATCATCCAGCGGCAGCAGGTTGACCAGCGGACGCCCACGGGCAGCGCGGGACGCTTCAGGTATTTCGTAGGTCTTCAGCCAGTACACCTTGCCCTTGCTGGAGAACAGCAGCAGCGTGGTGTGGCTGTTGGCAACCAGCAGGTGAGCGATGTAGTCCTCATCCTTGACGCCGGTTGCCGACTTGCCTTTACCGCCACGACGCTGGGCCTGGTACGCAGCCAGCGGCTGGGTCTTGGCGTAGCCACCGTGGGAAATGGTCACGACGCGCTCTTCTTCCGGGATCATGTCACCCAGGGTCAGGTCGAGACGGGCGTCGAGAATTTCGGTACGACGCACGTCGCCGTACTCGGCGCGAATCACTTCCAGCTCTTCGCGGATCACTTCCATCAGGCGCGTGGCGCTGTTGAGGATGCGGATCAGCTCGCCGATCTGGTTGAGGATCTCTTGATACTCGGCCAGCAGCTTTTCGTGTTCCAGACCGGTCAGGCGGTGCAGACGCAATTCCAGGATGGCTTGCGCCTGTTCTGGCGACAGGAAGTACTTGCCCTCGCGCAGACCGTATTGCGGATCGAGGTTTTCCGGACGGCACGAGTCGGCACCGGCACGCTCCACCATCGCCACCACCGCGGAGGATTCCCAAGGGGTGCTGATCAGCGCTTCCTTGGCTTCCGACGGCGTTGGCGATGCCTTGATCAGGGCGATGACCGGGTCGATGTTCGACAGGGCAACCGCTTGACCTTCAAGGATGTGACCACGCTCGCGCGCCTTGCGCAGTTCGAACACGGTACGGCGGGTAACCACTTCGCGACGATGACGGACGAAGGCTTCCAGCAGATCCTTGAGGTTCAGGATCCGCGGACGGCCGTCGATCAGCGCGACGATGTTGATACCGAACACCGCTTGTAGCTGGGTCTGGGCGTAGAGGTTGTTGAGGATCACCTCAGGCACTTCGCCGCGACGCAACTCGATCACCACGCGCATACCGTCCTTGTCGGACTCGTCGCGCAGTTCGGTGATGCCTTCAAGCTTCTTCTCTTTGACCAGCTCGGCGATCTTCTCGATCAGACGCGCCTTGTTCAACTGGTAAGGGAGCTCGGTGATGACGATCTGCTGGCGGCCACCGACCTTGTCGATGTCTTCGATCATCGAGCGGGCGCGCATGTAAATGCGCCCGCGACCGGTGCGGTAGGCTTCGATGATGCCGGCGCGACCGTTGATGATCGCGGCGGTCGGGAAGTCCGGACCGGGGATGTATTGCATCAGTTCATCGACGGTCAGCTCCGGGTTGTCGATGAGCGCCAGGCAACCGTCGATGACTTCACCGAGGTTGTGCGGCGGAATGTTGGTCGCCATGCCCACGGCGATACCGCTTGAGCCGTTGACCAGCAGGTTGGGAATACGGGTCGGCATGACCGCCGGGATCATTTCGGTGCCGTCGTAGTTCGGCACCCAGTCCACGGTTTCCTTGTGCAGGTCGGCCAGCAGCTCGTGCGCCAGCTTGGTCATGCGCACTTCGGTGTATCGCATGGCCGCAGCGTTGTCGCCGTCCACCGAACCGAAGTTGCCCTGGCCGTCTACCAGCAGGTAGCGCAGGGAGAATGGCTGCGCCATCCGAACGATGGTGTCGTACACCGCGGTATCACCGTGCGGGTGATACTTACCGATCACGTCACCGACAACACGGGCAGATTTCTTGTACGGCTTGTTGAAGTCGTTGCCCAGCTCGCTCATCGCGAACAGCACGCGCCGGTGCACGGGCTTCAAGCCATCGCGCGCATCCGGCAGTGCCCGCCCGACAATTACGCTCATCGCGTAGTCGAGGTAGGACTGCTTCAGCTCGTCTTCGATATTGACCGGGAGGATTTCTTTGGCCAGTTCGCCCATGAGAAGCCTGATTCCTTTTTCTGGTGAAACTTCGTCACATCCATATGGGACCAACGAAGCTCGCCGATACAGGCTGAGTGCCATGCATCGACTTACGACAAATCAACGAGTTATGCCATGGATCTGCGCAGTACGGGTCGCCACTTCGGGCAACCCTGGAAACCGCCGGATGTTATCACAAGAGCCGCCACGCACCTATCCCCCAGATGCGCATGGAGAGTAGTTAGTTGACCGGTGACAGGCTTGAAGGGGACGAGAGGGGCTTAGAGCTGTGTTGAATGGAGAATTTGTGGCCGATTCGGGTTGGTTCATTGGGTTTGACGGCCCCATCGCGAGCAAGCTCGCTCCCACAGGTTTTGTGCGCACCGCAAACACTGTGGGAGCGAGCTTGCTCGCGATGGCGATTCCTCAGACGCCGACGATAATCAATGCAGACGCTTGCGGCACATCAACTGTGCCATTTTCGCGGTATCCGGGCGCTCGACGATGCCTTTTTCGGTGACGATCGCATCGATCAGGTCTGCCGGCGTCACGTCGAACACCGGGTTGAAGGCATCGACGTCAGCCCCGACGCGCTTGCCACCAACCTCCAGCAACTCGCGACCATCACGCTCTTCAATCGGAATGTCATCGCCGCTGGCCAGGTTCATGTCGATGGTCGAACTCGGCGCCACCACCATGAAACGCACGCCGTGGTGCATGGCATTGACGGCCAGTTGATAGGTGCCGATCTTGTTGGCCACGTCGCCATTGGCGGTGATCCGGTCAGCGCCGACGATGACCCAGGTAGGGCCTTTGGTCTTCATGATATGCGCCGCGGCGGAATCGACATTGAGGGTCACGGGAATGCCTTCGTTGGCCAGTTCCCACGCGGTCAGCCGCGAACCCTGCAGCCATGGGCGGGTTTCATCGACATACACCCGCTCGACCATACCCTCGATGAAAGCCCCACGAATCACCCCCAGCGCCGTACCAAACCCGCCCGTAGCCAGCGCGCCGGTGTTGCAGTGGGTCAGGATCGCCTGGGCGTTGCCCTGATGCTTGCGGATCAGGTCGACACCCAGTTGCGCCATGGTCAGGTTGGCTTCGCGATCACTTTCGTGAATGGCGATGGCCTCGGCCTCCAGTGCCTCCAGCGGATCGGCATTGTCTTTCAGGCGATCGAGCCGGTCGTGCATGCGGCCCAGTGCCCAGAACAGGTTTACGGCGGTAGGACGGGAGTCGGCCAGCAGTGCAAAATCTTCCTCCAGTGCTGCGTACCAGTCACCACCTTCGGCAATCCGGGCACGGGCCGCCAGTACGATGCCATAGGCCGCACTGATACCGATCGCCGGTGCACCGCGCACCACCATCGAGCGAATGGCCTCGGCCACGCCAGCGGCGCTGGTGTAGGCAATCCAGGTTTCCTCGAACGGCAAAATACGCTGATCCAGCAGATGGAGAGCGTCATCACGCCAATCGATGGCCTTTACCTTTTCCGCAGCCAACAGTCGATCGCGCATCCCTCACCCCGCACTCATGAACAAAAGCCGCCGATTATAGCGATCCCCCCGCGAAGACGCTCGGGTATACTTCGCCATCCTATACAAAAAGCACTGGAACCGACCCTCGATGCCGAACACTGCCGCTGCGCTCGACCTGTTATTGCTGCCGACCTGGCTGGTACCCGTCGAACCCGCTGGTGTTGTCCTCAAGGAGCATGGCGTGGGCATCCGTGATGGACGCATCGTGTTTATCGGCCCACGTTCTGCTGCACTGAAGCTTAACGCAACCGAAATCCGTGAATTGCCCGACATGTTGCTCAGCCCCGGCCTGATCAATGCCCACGGGCACGCGGCGATGACACTGTTCCGAGGCCTGGCCGATGACCTGCCATTGATGACCTGGCTGGAAAACCACATCTGGCCCGCCGAGACCAAATGGGTCGATGAAGATTTCGTGCGCGACGGCACCGACCTTGCCATCGCCGAGCAAATCAAAGGCGGCATCACCTGTTTCTCTGATATGTACTTCTTCCCCAAGGTTGCCAGCGAGCGCGTGCACAACAGCGGCATTCGCGCACAGATCGCGATTCCGATCCTCGATTTCCCGATTCCAGGCGCCGGTACGGCGGACGAAGCCATTCGTCAGGGCGTTGAGCTGTTTGGCGATCTCAAGCACCACGAACGCATCAAAATCACCTTCGGTCCCCATGCCCCCTACACCGTAGGCGACGAGAACCTGGAAAAAATCCGGATGATCGCCGAGGAACTGGACGCTTCGATCCACATGCACGTGCATGAAACCGCCTTCGAAGTACAGCAATCGGTGGAGCAGCGCGGTGAACGGCCACTGGCCCGACTGGCGCGCCTGGGGTTGCTGGGGCCGCGCTTCCAGGCGGTTCACATGACCCAGATCAGCGAGGAGGACCTGGCACTGCTGGTAGAAAGCAACAGCAGTGTGATTCATTGCCCGGAGTCGAACCTGAAGCTGGCCAGCGGGTTCTGCCCGGTCGAGCGTTTGTGGCAGGCCGGGGTCAATGTCGCGGTCGGCACTGATGGCGCAGCCAGCAACAATGACCTGGACCTGCTCGGCGAAACCCGCACCGCGGCCTTGCTGGCCAAGGCTGTCGCCGGCTCGGCGACTGCACTGGATGCCCATCGTGCCTTGCGCATGGCCACCCTCAACGGGGCCCGGGCACTGGGTATCGAGGCCGAAACCGGCTCACTGGAAATCGGCAAAGCTGCGGACATGGTCGCGTTCGACCTCTCCGGGCTGGCCCAGCAACCGGTCTACGACCCGGTTTCGCAGCTTATATACGCCACTGGCCGGGACTGCGTGAAACACCTTTGGGTTGCCGGCAAGCAGTTGCTCGACGACCGCCGCCTGACACGCCTGGATGAACAACAGCTTGGCTCTGTCGCCAAGGCCTGGGGCCAGCGCATCAGCGGCCGTACCGAATCGTAAGCACCCTGGAACGCCATCCGGGGCAACAGGATTTTTCAAGTTTTAGAGGACTAGACCATGAGCAACGTCGACTACGCCGAAATCGCCAAATTCGAAGCCCTGGCTCATCGCTGGTGGGACCGCGAAAGCGAATTCAAACCGCTGCACGATATCAACCCGCTGCGAGTCAACTGGATCGACGAACGCGTCAACCTGGCCGGCAAGAAAGTCCTCGACGTCGGTTGCGGCGGCGGCATCCTCAGCGAAGCCATGGCTCAGCGCGGCGCGACCGTGATGGGTATCGACATGGGTGAAGCGCCGTTGGCGGTCGCGCAGTTGCATCAGCTGGAGTCGGGCGTCAACGTCGAATACCGGCAGATCACCGCCGAAGCCCTGGCCGAGGAAATGCCCGAGCAGTTCGACGTGGTCACCTGCCTGGAAATGCTTGAGCACGTGCCAGACCCGTCGTCGGTCATCCGCGCCTGCTTCCGCATGGTCAAGCCCGGCGGCCAGGTGTTCTTCTCCACCATCAACCGCAACCCGAAAGCGTATCTGTTCGCCATCGTCGGCGCCGAATACATCATGAAGTTGCTGCCGCGTGGCACCCACGACTTCAAGAAATTCATCCGCCCGTCCGAACTCGGCGCCTGGAGCCGCATGGCCGGCCTGACCGTCAAGGACATCATCGGCCTGACCTACAACCCGCTGACCAAGCACTACAAACTGGCGGCCGACGTGGACGTCAACTACATGATCCAGACCCTGCGCGAGGAGTAAGCCGATGCCAATCAGAGCAGTTCTTTTCGACATGGACGGCACCCTGCTCGACACCGCGCCGGACTTCATTGCGATCTGTCAGGCGATGCGTGCCGACCGCGGCTTGCCGCCGATGAACGACAAGCACATCCGCGACGAGATTTCCGGCGGCGCCAAGGCGATGGTCGCGGTGACCTTCGCCATGGACCCGGAATCGCCGGGGTTCGAAGCGTTGCGCCTGGAGTTCCTGGAGCGCTACCTCGTAGGCTGCGCCGTTCATAGCAAGCTGTTCGACGGCATGGGCGAACTGCTGGCGGACATCGAGAAGGCCAACCTGCTCTGGGGCGTGGTCACCAACAAGCCACTGCGATTCGCCGAGCTGATCATGCAACAGCTGGGGCTGGCCGAGCGTTCGGCACTGCTGATCTGCCCGGATCATGTGAAAAACAGCAAACCGGATCCCGAGCCGCTGATCCTGGCCTGCAAGATGCTCGACCTGGACCCGGCCAGCGTGCTGTTCGTAGGTGATGACTTGCGCGACATCGAATCGGGACGCGATGCCGGCACCAAGACTGCTGCGGTGACCTTCGGTTATATCCACCCGGACGATAACCCGCGGCATTGGGGTGCGGATGTAGTGGTCGACCATCCGCTGGAGTTGCGCAAGGTGCTCGATAGCGCGCTTTGCAGCTGCTGAGCCAGGTAGCTTGACATGGGCACCTGCTTTTGTGGCGAGGGAGCTTGCTCCCGCTGGGTCGCGAAGCGACCCCTCTGCCTATGCTGCGCCTTATCGGGAACCATTATTAAAAGATTACGACTGCTTCGCAGCCGAACGGGAGCAAGCTCCCTCGCCACAGGTCCGATGCAGGTCTTTGAAGAGGTTTTTTATGTTTGATTATTCCGCTCGCCCCGAACTGCTCAAGGATCGGGTCATTCTGGTCACCGGTGCAGGACGCGGCATTGGCGCCGCAGCGGCAAAAACCTACGCGGCCCACGGCGCAACTGTGCTGCTGCTGGGCAAGACCGAAGCCAACCTGATCCAGGTCTACGACGAAATCGAAGCCGCTGGCCATCCACAACCGGCGGTGATTCCGTTCAACCTCGAAACCGCCCTGCCTCATCAATACGATGAGCTGGCGGCGATGATCGAAAGCGAATTCGGGCACCTTGACGGCCTGCTGCACAATGCTTCGATCATCGGCCCGCGCACGCCGATCGAGCAGCTGTCCGGCGAAAACTTCATGCGAGTCATGCAAGTCAACGTCAATGCCGTGTTCATGCTCACCAGCACTCTGCTGCCGCTGCTCAAACTGTCGAAAGATGCCTCGGTGGTGTTCACGTCCAGCAGCGTCGGGCGCAAGGGACGTGCGTACTGGGGCGCTTACGGCGTCTCCAAATTCGCCACCGAAGGCCTGATGCAAACCCTGGCTGACGAAGTCGACACCGTGGCCCCGGTACGCTCCAACAGCATCAACCCGGGCGCTACCCGCACCAGCATGCGCGCCCAGGCTTACCCGGGTGAAAATCCGCTGAACAACCCGACGCCCGAGGAGATCATGCCGGTCTACCTTTACCTGATGGGCCCGGACAGCACCGGTATCAACGGCCAGGCGTTCAACGCCCAGTAGCGACCGTACGTCGCTTTTTGGTGCCGCGCCGACTTCCTGTCGCGGCACTCGAATACACGCCCGGCACCTGTCAAACAAACGTCGCACACTGCGTTGCACAAGTAATAGACGAAGCACAACCCGTTGATTTAATACAAATTTTATTCATGTGAACCGAGTGGCACGACTTTCGCTCTAAATTTGCTCAGACACGCAACGTGAAAGCGGACGGGAAGAAGCTTGAGTGCGGCGATTACTTATCTCCTACAAAGCAGATTAAACTTGTACGAAATGTCCTACGGGACTGACGGACCAGTACGACGCGCAGCCTAAGCCGCTCTCACCCTGCTTGTAAGACAGCCTTACCGCTTAGGGGCGCACGCCTTATGAAACCACCTTCCCAGACCAACGCAATTGACTTCGACAGCGCCAAATTGCAGCGCCTGGGCTTTGGTCAGCAGCCGCCTCTTCTGACAAGGCCTGTCAGTCTTGCGCAATTGCGCCAGCAACTGAGCCTGCAGCTGCAAACCAGTCTGGAGCCGCAACGCATTCTTGGGACCTTCTATCGCGAGATTCAGCGATTGGTGCCGCTGGACGCCTTGTGCTACCTGCACAAGAGCAGTGACTTGCGTCTGGAGTTCGGCCAACGCGGTCACCATTCCATCAGTTACAGCCTCAGCCACGAAGGCGAACACCTGGGTGAGCTGATTTTCCGCCGCAATCAGCGTTTCACCGAACAGGAACAGGGCAATCTGGAATCACTGCTGGCCGCCCTGCTTTTCCCGATGCGCAACGCACTGCTTTACCGTACCGCCACCCAAAGCGCACTGCGCGACCCGCTGACGGGCACCGGCAACCGCATCGCCATGGACCAGACATTGCAGAGGGAAATCGAGCTATCCCGGCGCCATCTGCAACCGTTATCGGTGCTGATGCTGGACATCGATCATTTCAAGCAAGTCAATGATACCCACGGCCACAGCACAGGTGATGACGTGCTCAAGGCGGTCGCTGCCTCGATCAAAAAGCAGCTGCGCAACGTGGACATGGTGTTCCGTTATGGCGGTGAAGAATTCCTGATCCTGCTGTCGAACACCAGCCGCGAGGCGGCGGCCATGGTCGGTGAGCGACTGCGTTTGGCAGTGCAGTCGCAAGAGTACCTGGCCGATAGTCATATGATCGTGCTGACAGTCAGCCTCGGCTGTTCGACACTGTTACCTGGCGAGTCTGCCGAAAGCCTGTTGCGACGGGCAGACAGCGCGCTGTATGTGGCCAAGCGCGAAGGTCGTAACCGACTGGAGATGGCGGGCTGATAATGCAGGAGCGAGCTTGCTCGCTCCTGCAATGGTTTTTCAAACAGCGATTGAATCAGCTTTCAGCCAGTGCCATCCGCTCACGCGCGACCGGTACCCGCTCTGCGTGCTCCAACTGCATGCAACGCTCGAGAAACAGGTACATGTAGTCGTAGCTCTTGCACACCGCCTGGCGCAACTCCACCTGCAGGGATTTGCTCGGGTTGGTGCCCGCCAATGTGCAAATGATTTCCAGGGCTTCCCATGGATGGGCATCGTCGTACTGGGCATGCATCTTCAGCCACTTCATCGCTCGCTTGCGATCTTCCTCGGGGAACGAGGCGGCGTAGATACCGTTGGAACAAACGACCGCCGACCATTCCCCGGTCGCCCCTTCGATGGCGTAGTTGGTAGCGGCAATCGCAACGATCAGCGAGTCGGCTGAACTGGTGTGCCAGCACCAATGGCTCAAGGCGTGAAGCTCCGGTGCAACCTGCTGTGCCTGCAGGTCTTCCAGGCTGACGCCGTGCGCGCGACTCCAATGCACCCAGTAATCGGCGTGGTTCAATTCGACGCGGATATTACGCATCAGCCAGCGACGGGCCATGTCTTCGCCGGGATGACGGGCAAAGCGTGTCTTGGTGAGGTTTTGTGCCATATACAACGCGAACTGTTCGACCACCGGCCAGCCACCGATCAGGTATTGGCGCATGGTCTTTGCACTGAGTTTGTTGTCTCGCATGCGTTGGTACAGTTCGTGTTCGACAACCCGGCGCTTGCTCTCGCTGCAATCCTGGATCAGGCGCTGGGCCCAGGCAGGGTAACTTGCAGCTTCCATGAGTGGTCCGGTTCGGTTGAATGTGTCGATCACTGTCGAGCTCCTTTTGATTGTGATTGTGAGACCGGCAGGAGTTTCAACGGAACGTGCCAGGGGCCTTGAACAACAGCGGCTGGGGCCTGGCAGGACGACTTAGCAGGCTATCAAAGGTAAACAAATGCGGGCGTTCAATCACATACCCTTGAGCGTAATCCACCCCGATCTCCAGCAATGCCTGCTCGATCTGAGGCGTTTCGACAAACTCGGCAATCGTGCGCTTACCCATGACATGACCGATGTGATTGATCACTTCGACCATGGCGCGGTTGATCGGGTCGTCCAGCATATCCTTTACGAAACTCCCATCGATCTTCAGGAAGTCTACAGGCAAATGTTTCAGGTACGCGAATGAGGACATTCCGGCACAAAAATCATCCAGTGAAAAATAGCATCCTAAGCCTTTGAGTTCATTAATGAATCGAATGGCGCTGCCAAGATTTGAAATAGCACTGGTTTCAGTAATTTCAAAACAAATCATTTCAGGCGGAATCGAATACGTCACAAACTGTTCGCGCAGGAAGTCCAGGAACGCCTCATCCCCGATCGTCGTGCCTGACAGATTGATTGCACACATGGCCAGCGGCCCATGGTGTGACTCGGCCCGGCATTGGGCAATGATCTTGAACACGTTCTGCACCACCCAACGGTCCAGCGAACTCATCAGGCCATAGCGTTCAGCTGCCGGAATGAAGCTGTCGGGCAAGATCATCCGCCCGGCTTCGTCATGCAATCGCAGCAGAATCTCGATATGCCCGCCACCCGGTTCGACATGACCCAAGGGTACAATTTCCTGGGCGTACAGACAGAAGCGGTCCTCCTCCAGCGCCATGTGCAAACGCTGCACCCAGGCCATTTCACCGAAGCGCAGGGACAATTCCGAGTCATCCGGATGATAGACCTGGACCCGGTTCCGGCCCTTTTCCTTGGCCATGTAGCACGCCATGTCGGCAGCACGCAGCGAGGCTTCGAGCGTCGTCGGATTCTGCGCAACATGGACCAGCCCGATACTGACAGTGGCCACGAAAGGCCGGCCCTTCCAGACAAAATGCAGATTTTGCACAGTCTGACGCAGGCTCTCGGCAATTTTCTCCGCCGCTTCCGGTGCGCAGTTTTCCAGCAGGATACCGAACTCGTCGCCACCAAGGCGTGCCAGGGTATCGCCTTCGCGCAACCCGGATTGCAACAAGGCACAGATATGCCGCAACAGTTCGTCGCCCGCCGCGTGACCGCAGGTATCGTTGACCAGCTTGAACTGATCCAGATCGAGGAACATCAGGGCATGGCGACCCGAATGGCGGGTCAGGTTGTGCAGCGCCTGCTCCAGGCGATATTCGAATTCGCGGCGGTTGGCAAGCCCGGTCAAGGCGTCATGGGTCGCCTGCCACGACAGATTGGCGATGTATTGCCGCTCCTGGGTCATGTCATGCAGCACCAGCACCGTGCCGCTGACTTTGCCCGCATTGCGGATCGGCGCCCCCACCAGCGTGACCGACACCGTGCTGCCGTCCAGACGTTGAATCAACTTGGAGTGCTCACTGCCGCCACTGAGTTGGCCACTCAGAATATGTTCGATCAGGGTGAAACCGTCGGTCTGCGCATTTTCATCCAGCAGGTTGAACAACGCCGCCAGCGGCAACCCTGTCGCCTGCTCGGCCTTCCAGTGGGTCAATGCCTCGGCCGCCGGATTCATGTAGGCAATCGCACCGGAGACATCCGTGGTGATCACGCCGTCGCCAATCGATTGCAGAGTGATCTGCGCCCGTTCTTTCTCCAGTTGCAGCGCATCGGCGAAGGCATGGCGCTGCTTGAGCAGTTTATGGGTGCGCATCAAGGCCAATACAATCAAGCCCAGGGCGGTGGCGAGGTTGATCACCAGCAACAGTCGCAGAATCATCCGCGAGCCTTCGCCCAGGGCATCGCTGAAGGCCTTCGCCGCCGGTGTCACGCTTTCGTTGATGACGAATATCTGATCCTTCCAGCGCCTGATATCGGCATCGGTGGCCTGCCTGTCGGTGATGCGCTGATGCATCTGCCGCGCAATGGCATCGAGTTGCACCAGATACGTGTCCCCCACCATCCAAAGGTCGATGGCTTTCTGGTGGTAACTGAAGTGCCGGAAATTCAGGTACAGCCAGATCACACTGGTGATGTCATCCGGATGGTTGCCGCCCTTGAGGATAGCTACACGTGCCGCCTTGATGTCCGGCGGCCGATGATCCAGCGCCACACGCAATTCATGCCCGCCCTGAGGCACGGAAATGGCGTTCTGGTATTTATGAAAAATCGCTTCGTCGCCGCTGTCGGCGTAGAGATTGAGGTAATAGATGGCGTCTTTCTGGCCCTTGGACCACAGGCTCTCCCCGGCGACATAACCGCGAACAGCCGACAGTACATAAAGGCTGAGACCGCCCAAGAGGGCCTGAAACACCACTACGGCGATAAATGGCCAGACAATGCCCAACAGCCGTGGCGTTCCGAGAGTCCGCTTTTGATTCATGAGGTCCCTTGCGTTAGCACTGCTTGCTCGTCTTCCGGACGAAATCGCTACAGCTAGACTAGGTTGCGATCCCGATCCCGGCAAGCGACAAGCTTTGCCCGAAGGGAACATCGCGGCCGCTGAGTTCGGTCGCGATCATGTTTTACCGTATTGGATCGGCGGCTCGCTACAACTGCTGCAAATGCCCATACAGCTTGGCGTATAACCCACCCTCGGCGATCAGTTGCTGGTGGTCGCCGTCCTCGGCAATTTGCCCGCCGTCGAACACCAACACACGATCGGCTTGTTTTACCGCCGAAAGACGGTGGGCAATGATCAGCGTGGTGCGATTGCTCAGGAACCGCGCCAGTGCCTGATGCAGGTTGTATTCGGTGGCGGCATCGAGCGCGGAGGTGGCTTCATCGAGGATCACCACTTTGGGCTCGGCCAGGACCATCCGGGCGATGGCCAGGCGCTGGCGCTGCCCGCCGGACAAACGCACGCCGGAGCGCCCGACGATGCTGTCCAGGCCACTGGGCAGATCCCGGACCGTGCCGTGCAATTGGGCGATTTCCAGTGCCTGCCAGCAGGCCTCGTCACTGCGTTCGCGGCCCATGGTCAGGTTGGCGCGAATGGTGTCGTTGAACAGCGCCGGATGTTGCAGGACTACGGCGACATTTTCCCGCACGGTTTCCAGGCCGATCTCCTGCTGGGTAGAACCACCAAAACGAATGGTGCCCGCCAGCGGCGTATACAAGCCCAGCAGCAGTTGCACCAGCGTGCTCTTGCCGCCGCCACTGGCACCGACGATTGCGACCTTTTCGCCGGGGGCGATGGACAGGTTCATCTGGTTCAAGACCAGTTCATCACCGTAGCCGAAACTCAACCCCTGCACTTCCAGCCCGACCGTCTCGCGACCACTGAACGGGTCGACTCCACCCGAGTACTCAGGCTCATCGGCGCGGGACAGCAGTTCGTTGATCCGCGACAGCGCACCATCGGCTGCGTAGTAGGCATATTGCAGGTTCAGCAGTTGTTCCACCGGACCGATCATGAACCACAGGTAGCTGAACACCGCGAGCATCTGGCCGATTGAAAGGTCGGAAAACAGTACGGTAAGCATCGCCGCGGCCCGGAAAATATCGATGCCGAACTGGAACAGCAAGCCGCTGGCGCGGTTCGACGCATCGGTTTTCCATTGCGAATTCACCGCGTAGTCGCGCACGTCCCGGGCGCGCTGCCCCAAGCGACCGAGGAAAAAACCCTGGCGGTTGCCGGCGCGAACTTCCTGGATCGCATCCAGCGTTTCGGTCAGCGCCTGGGTGAAGCGCGAAGTGCTGTCGTTCTCGAGTTTCTTCAGGTGCTTGACCCGCTTGCCCAATTGCACCGTGGCGTAGATCACCAGCGGGTTGAACAGCAGAATCAGCAGCGCCAGTTTCCAGTGCATCCACATCAGGATGGAGGCGGTGCCCACCAGGGTCAGCATGGCCACGAGGAAACGGCTGAGGGTTTCACCGACGAATTTGTCCAGTGTGTCCAGGTCAGTGACCAGATGCGTGGTCACCGAGCCGCTGCCCAGGCTTTCGTATTCACCCAGCGAGATACGCTTGAGCCGTTCGATCAGGCGTATGCGAATGCGATAGACGATGTCCTTGGCCAGCCCCGCGAACAATTTCGCCTGCACTACGTTGAACATCAGCGCCGCGCAGCGCAGGGTCAGGGTCACCAGCAGCATCAGGCCGATGTAGCCCGCGGCTTTCTGCCAGCCTTCAGGCAGCGCGAGGTTCATGATCTTCAGCGC
This sequence comes from Pseudomonas sp. A-B-19, assembly GCF_019947515.1. Lineage (NCBI taxonomy): Bacteria > Pseudomonadati > Pseudomonadota > Gammaproteobacteria > Pseudomonadales > Pseudomonadaceae > Pseudomonas > Pseudomonas sp. A-B-19. The sequence continues at coordinate 184,825 of NZ_JAGYGN010000006.1, read as the reverse complement.
CGCATCACCGTGCCCCAGCAACACCTCGTCCACCAGCAATGGCAGGAGCAAGGGAATCGGCACGCTGCACAAGGTCGCCAGCACGGCCACGCCGTTGGCGATCCACAGGGATTTCTTGTGATACAGGGCCAGGCGGCGGATTTCTGCCCAGCTCAGACGGTCGACACGTTTAGCGCTTGCAACATCATCGGGCAGGTCATGCACAGGCAGCACGCTCCAGCCAGCGGCCGAGCAGCGCAGACAACTCGCTCAATGGCTGATAGCCGTTGGTCAACAGCGCCAGTTGGCCGTTACGCTCAGCCAGCAGGGTGGGGAAACCGGCAATGCCCAGGTCCTGGACCCAGGTGAAATCAGCTGCCGTCGCGGTGTGCATATCGGCGCGGTCAAACGCGGCGGCGAATTCGATGCGCGGCAGACCGGCCTGTTCGGCCAGCTCCACCAGAACGCTGGCGCGGGTGACGTCGCGTCCTTCGGCATAAAATGCTTTTTGAATCAGCCCGAGCAGTTTCCAGGCACAATCCGGCGCCAGTGTGCGCGCCGTCACCAGTGCCCGGCAGGCAGGTTCGGTATCGTAGACAAAGCCATCGGGTAACGCGCCTTCAAGCTTGAAGGGCTGGCCGGTGGCCTCGGTGACCGCCTGCCAGTGTTCAAGGATGTAGCGTCGGGTCGTCGGTTCCAGCGCCGCACCGCTACCGGTGCGCAAACCTCCCACGATCAGATGCACATCCACACCCGCGGCTTGCGCCTGCTCGACCAGTGCGTTGGCCACCGGGGCAAACCCCCAGCACCAGGAACACATCGGGTCCATCACATAGAGCAGGCGCGCAGACATGGTTCAGGCCTCGGAGGATGCTTGCTTGTAGTTGTAGCCGATCGGATGAGGCTGGTTACGGGCCTTGGCCAGTTCGATCTGCTTCTGCCGGTCGATGGCACTGCGACGGGTCTTCTCACTCAGCTTATCCCAGCAATGCGGGCAACTGATGCCGGCCACGTAATGCTCGGACGCGCGGTCTTCCACGCTCACCGGCGTGCGGCAGGCATGACATTGATCGTAGTCGCCTTCGCTCAGGTCGTGACGAACGGTCACGCGGTTGTCGAACACGAAGCAGTCGCCCTGCCACCTGGTTTCTTCCTGCGGCACCTCTTCGAGGTACTTGAGGATGCCTCCCTTGAGGTGGTAGACCTCGTCGAAGCCTTCGCTGAGCATGTAGCTCGACGCCTTCTCGCAGCGGATGCCGCCGGTGCAGAACATCGCGACCTTCTTGTGCACGGCCGGGTCGAAGTTGGCTTTGATGTAGTCGGGAAATTCGCGAAAACTGGTGGTTTTCGGATCGATGGCGCCTTCGAAGGTACCGATCGAGACTTCGTAATCGTTACGGGTGTCGATCAACAGCACTTCGGGGTCGCTGATCAGCGCGTTCCAGTCCTGCGGATCGACGTAGGTGCCGACCTTTTTGTTCGGGTCCACGCCTTCCACGCCGAGGGTGACGATTTCTTTCTTGAGCTTGACTTTGGTGCGGTAGAACGGCTGATCATCGCAGTACGACTCTTTATGGTCGATGTCGTCCATGCGCGGGTCGTTCTTGAGCCAGGCCATCAGCCCGTCGATGCCTTCGCGGCTGCCGGACACGGTGCCGTTGATGCCCTCTTCGGCGATCAGCAGGGTGCCTTTGATGCCGTTGTCGACCATCGCTTGCAGCAGGGGCTCGCGCAGGGCGACGTAATCTTCCAGGGTGACGAACTTATACAGTGCCGCCACGACAATCTGTTGTGTCATGGGTAAATCTCCAGGTGGCTACCCTCGTAAGGGGTGAACCGGATGCGAAAAAAAACGCGCCGGGTTAGCAGCGCGTTGGGCATTCTAACAAATATTTGCAGCGTTAGTGTTTGCTGCCGCCGGCACAGGTCGGCGAGGCCGGGGCTGCGTCGATCCGGGCCCATTCCTCTGGCGTGTAGGTATGCAGCGCCAACGCATGAAACTCGCCCATCAGCTCGCCGAGCGTGCCGTAGACCTTTTGGTGACGCTTGACCCGGTTCAGGCCTTCGAACTGTGCGCTGACCACCACGGCCTTGAAGTGAGTCTGTAACCCACGGCTGTGCATGTGGCTCTCATCCAGCACTTGCAGATGCTCGGGCTGAAGCAGGGCCAGCGTCGATTCGATGCGTTGTTGCATGGTCATACCGAACTCCGGCTCAAGGCTTTTTCTTGGCTGGCGCAGCCGCGTCTTTCGGCGTCAGCTCGGCAGTCATGTCAGCCAGCAGCTTGTTGACCACCGGCACCGCGCTTTCCAGCTTGGCCTGGGTCATCTGGGCCGATTGCTGGGTCAGCTGGGGCATTTTTTCCAGGACTTTCTTGCCCAGTGGCGACTGGTAGAACGCAACCAGGTCCTTGAGCTCGGATTCGCTGAAGTTGGTGGTGTAGAGCTTGATCATGTCCGGTTTCAGCTTGTTCCAGCCAATGGCCTGGTCCAGAGCGGCGTTGGCCTTGGCCTGGTAGGTTTCCAGCACGGCCTTTTTCGACTCAGGGGCTTTGGTCTGTTCGAAACGCTGGGCAAACATCTGCTGTACTTGCATGTACACCGGGGTGCCCAGTTTGTCAGCGTGCGCCATGGTCAGGAAAGCCTCGGCACTGGCGTTATGGCTGGCGGTGTCGGCAAGAACCTGGCCGCTGGCGCAGACCAAAGCAACGGCGGTACAGATGGCACGAAGACGAGTCATCGAGTTTCCTTTTCTAGCTGGCGAGGTCAGACCCCAAGGGCATCCATTCTGCGCCTAAAAAAGTCTGTCGCTCAACCCCAAGCCTTGTCGCGCCTGATTTAGAGGGCTTCAATGGCTGAAATCGAGACAGATGGAACCCCGGCCATCGATCTCGGCCTAAACTGCGCAATCGGACCTACAGGAGTGAGCAAGATGAGTCGTATCGAAACCGACAGCCTCGGTGAGGTTGAAGTCCCGGATGAGGCCTACTGGGGCGCTCAGACGCAACGCTCGCTGATCAACTTCGCCATCGGCAACGAACGCATGCCGCTGGCGGTGTTGCATGCCCTGGCGCTGATCAAGAAAGCCGCGGCACGGGTCAACGATCGCAACGGCGACGTACCCGCCGATATCGCCCGCCTGATCGAGCAGGCGGCCGACGAAGTGCTCGCCGGCGACCACGACGACCAGTTTCCATTGGTGGTCTGGCAAACCGGCAGCGGCACCCAGAGCAACATGAACGTCAACGAAGTGATCGCCGGTCGCGCCAACGAACTGGCCGGCAACCCCCGTGGCGGCAAGTCCCCGGTGCACCCCAACGATCACGTCAATCGCTCCCAGAGTTCCAACGACTGCTTCCCCACCGCCATGCACATCGCAGCCGCACAGGCGGTGCGGCAGCACTTGCTGCCGGCGATCAGCGAACTGTCCGGCGGACTGGCCGAGCTGGCCGCCCGCCACATGAAACTGGTCAAGACCGGTCGTACCCACATGATGGATGCGACTCCGATCAGCTTCGGTCAGGAAATCTCGGCGTTCATCGCGCAACTCGATTACGCCGAACAGGCGATCCGCAGCGCCCTGCCCGCAGTCTGCGAGCTGGCCCAGGGCGGAACGGCCGTCGGCACCGGGCTCAACTCACCCCACGGCTTCGGTGAGGCCATCGCCGCAGAATTGGCCGCCCTCTGCGGCTTGCCGTTTATCACCGCACCCAACAAGTTCGCCGCACTGGCCGGCCATGAGCCGCTGACCACGCTATCCGGCGCGCTGAAAACCCTCGCCGTGACCCTGATGAAAATCGCCAACGATTTGCGCCTGTTGGGTTCCGGTCCCCGCGCCGGCTTCGCCGAAGTCAGGCTGCCGGCCAATGAACCGGGTAGCTCGATCATGCCGGGCAAGGTCAACCCGACCCAGTGCGAAGCCTTGTCGATGCTGGCCTGCCAGGTGCTGGGCAACGACGTCACCATCGGCTTTGCGGCCAGTCAGGGCCACTTGCAGCTGAACGTGTTCAAACCGGTGATCATCCATAACCTGCTGCAATCGATCCGCTTGCTGGGCGACGGCTGCAGCAACTTCCAGCAGCATTGCGTGGCCGGCCTGGAGCCGGATGCGCAAAAGATGGCTGAACACCTGGAACGAGGCCTGATGCTGGTGACGGCGCTCAACCCGCACATTGGCTATGACAAATCGGCGCAGATCGCCAAGAAGGCCTACAGCGAAGGGCTGACCTTGCGCGAGGCGGCGTTGCAGCTGGGGTATCTGACCGATGAAGAGTTCGATGCATGGGTAAAGCCGGAGAATATGCTGGAGGCCGGGGCCAAGGGCTGAATCTGTAGCGCCTGACAGGCCGTCATCGCGGGCAAGCCACGCTCCCACAGATTTCGAGTCGTTCATCAATTTTGTGGACGACGCAAAACCTGTGGGAGCGTGGCTTGCCCGCGATGAACGATGACGCGGTCTAACTGGCTACCATCCGCACCTTCCGCGCCTTCAACCCGGCAATCAACGAAGGCCCCAACGCCACCAGCGCCGACCCCAGCACCACCAGCACTGCGCCGCCATATCCCAGACCATTGATCGTCTCGGCATGCACATAGTCGGGCCACAACCACGCCGCCATGGCAACCGCCACAAAGGTCACCAGCGGCGTGATGGCCAGCGTTGCGCTGACCCGGGAGGCTTCCCAATGGGCCAGGGCCTCGGCAAACGCGCCATAGGCAATCAGGGTGTTGAGGCAGCACGCCAGCAGCAACCAACCCTGCAACGGGCTCAATTGCAACGCTTCGAGCGGATGCACCCACGGCGTCAACAGCAGCGCGCAAAACAGGTAGATCACCATCATCACCTGCAGCGAATTCCACACGGTCAGCAATTGCTTCTGCCCCAGGGCATAGAAGGTCCAGACCGTGGACGCCAACAGCACCAGCAGCACGCCGGCGGTGTAGTCGGTCAGCGACGTGAGCAGTTCACTCAAGCGCTGGTTGAAAAACAGCGCAAAACCGATCAGCAATACCAACAGCCCGATCCCCTGCCCCAGGCTGAACCGCTCCTTGAACACAAACAGACTGGCGATCAGCAGCATGATCGGCCCCATCTGCACCACCAGTTGCGCCGTACCGGCGCTGAGCAGGTTCAGGCCCATCAGATACAGCACATAGTTACCGACCAGGCCGAGCACCGCCATCAGTACCAGCCAGCCACCACGAGGACCTAGCACTTTGCGGCTGGGCAGACGCCCGGTGGCCGTCAGGTAAACGAACAGGCAGCCGCCAGACACCAACAGGCGAAACCAGGTCACCGTCACCGGGTCCATCACCAGCAGCACTTGCTTGAGCTTGATCGGCAGGATTCCCCACAACAACGCGGTCAACAAGGCCAGGAACAGACCGTAACCCCAGCGACCCGATGAAATGTGCATGTGAACCCCAACGCCAACTGACAGGAGCCGTCATTCTAGGCTCGCAACGGTGGCGTACACAGGCACAGTTTGGGTCTGGCCGCGAATGAAACTGTGCAGGTCGTAATCTTTGAGGGGGATTTTTTACAACCGTGGCGCGCCCATCGCGAGCAAGCTCGCTCCCACAGGTTTGGTGGCGTACACGACATTTGTGATCGCAGCTGAACACTGTGGGAGCGAGCTTGCTCGCGATGGCTATCTGACTGACAACGAGAAAAATCGAGTCTTACCGCACCGCTTCAAACAACCCGGTTGCCCCCATCCCGCCCCCCACGCACATAGTGACGACGCCGTAACGCAGGTTGCGTCGCTGCAATTCACGAACCAGATGCCCGACCTGGCGCGAGCCGGTCATGCCGAACGGGTGACCGATGGAAATCGAGCCGCCGTTGACGTTGTACCGGGCGTTGTCGATTTCCAGGCGGTTGCGGCTGTACAGGCACTGCGAGGCGAAGGCTTCGTTGAGTTCCCACAGGTCGATGTCGCCAATCCGCAAGCCTTTGGCCTTGAGCAGTTTCGGTACCGAAAACACCGGGCCGATGCCCATCTCGTCCGGTGCGCAACCGGCCACGGTAAAACCGCGAAAGAACGCTTTCGGCTTGAGCCCCAGTTCCAGCGCTTTTTCCAGGCTCATCACCAGGGTCATTGACGCGCCGTCAGACAGTTGCGACGAGTTGCCGGCCGTGACCGAGCCATCTTCGGCGAACACCGGTTTCAACCTGGACAGACTGTCCAGGGTGGTGTCCGGGCGGTTGCAGTCATCGCGGTCGACGATGCCGTCGAGGATCTGCACCTGACCGGTGTTTTTGTCTTCGACGCGATACTTCACCGCCATCGGCACGATCTCATCAGCGAACAACCCGGCGGCCTGCGCCTGCGCGGTACGCTGCTGGCTTTGCAGCGCATACAGGTCCTGCTCTTCACGACTGACGCCGTAGCGACGCGCGACGATTTCAGCCGTCTGGCCCATCGGAAAGTAAATGCCCGGCACCTGCTCCTTGAGCAGCGGGTTGATCAGGTTGTCGGTATTGACGCTCTTCATGGTCAGGCTGATGGACTCGACACCGCCGGCGACGATGATGTCGCTGTAACCCGAAGCGATCTGGTTGGCGGCAATGGCGATCGCCTGCAAGCCCGAGGAGCAGAAGCGGTTGAGGGTCATGCCGGCCGTGCCGATGCCCAGGCGCGACAGCACCGCGACATTGCGCCCGATATTGAACCCCTGGGCGCCTTCGTTGGAGCCGGCGCCAACGATGCAGTCCTCGACGCTCGTCGGATCGATACCGGAGCGTGCCAACAGTGCATCGACACAGTGTGCCGCCATGTCGTCCGGGCGGGTCATGTTGAATTTGCCGCGAAAGGATTTGGCCAGGCCGGTCCGCACGCTGTCGACGATCACCACTTCACGCATGGCATACCTCATTGTTGTTATCGGTTGAAAGTGGGCCGAGCATATGTCCAGCGCTTCACCGACCGCGACAATCATTCACCTCGCGTATGCGTAACCATCGCCTCAATCCTTGTCCTTACGCTTCTTGCTCTCATGCCGGTCGGATTTTTCGAAAGCCTCCTCCAGTGCGCGATTGATGGTGCGCAAGACTTTGACCCGTGCCCAGCGCTTGTCGTTGGCTTCCACCAGGGTCCATGGCGCAATCTCGGTGCTGGTACGGTCGACCATGTCGCCAACTGCCGCGCGATAGTCATCCCACTTTTCACGGTTGCGCCAGTCGTCTTCAGTGATCTTGAAGCGTTTGAAGGGAGTCTTTTCGCGCTCCTCGAAGCGCTCCAGTTGCGTTTGTTTATCGATGGACAGCCAGAACTTGACCACGATCACCCCGGCGTCGGTGAGCTGTTCTTCGAAATCGTTGATTTCACCGTAGGCACGCAGCCAGTCCGCCGGGCTGCAAAAACCTTCAACGCGCTCCACCAACACCCGGCCATACCAGGAACGGTCGAACACCGTGAACTTGCCCCGCGCCGGAAGGTGCCGCCAGAAGCGCCACAGATACGGTTGCGCCCGTTCTTCTTCGGTGGGCGCGGCAATCGGCACGATGCTGTACTGGCGCGGATCGAGCGCTGCCGCCACCCGACGGATCGCCCCGCCCTTGCCCGCCGCGTCGTTGCCCTCGAACACCGCCACCAGTGCATGGCGGCGCATGCGTTTGTCACGCATCAACCCGGAAAACCGCGCCTGCTCGGTGATCAGCTGTTCTTCGTAATCTTCTTTGTCCAGGTTCAGGGTCAGGTCCAGGCTGTCGAGCAGGTTCACTTGATCGACGCTGGGGAACACTGGCGCGGCGCTGACCTTTTCCGGATGGATCGTCGGCCGCTGCAATGCGCCGTGCAGGCCCGCCAGCAGAATCCGCCCCACGGCCAGACTGCGATAATGCGCATCCGCCCCGGCGATCACATGCCAGGGTGCATAGTCGCGGCTGGTGCGGCGCAGCACCCGCTCACCATACTTCACGAACCTGTCGTAGGTTTGCGACTGCTGCCAGTCCAGCGGGCTGATGCGCCAGCTGTGCAGCGGGTCGTCGGCCAGCGCCTTGAGTCGCGCCTTCATTTGCTTCTTGGAGAGGTGAAACCAGAACTTGAAGATCAGCGCACCTTCATCGCAGAGCATCTTTTCCAGGCGCTCGGCGCCGTTGATCGCCTGGTCCAGGCGCGGATCCTTGAACTCGCCATGGACCCGCCCCTGCAGCATCTGGCTGTACCAGTTGCCGAAGAAAATCCCCATGCGCCCCTTGGCCGGCAGCATCCGCCAGTACCGCCAGGCCGGTGGCCGCGCCAGCTCTTCGTCGGTTTGCTGATCGAAGGTGCGCACCTCGATCAGGCGCGGGTCCATCCACTCGTTGAGCACCTTGATCGTCTCGCCCTTGCCCGCACCTTCGATGCCATTGATCAAAATGATCACCGGAAAGCGGCGTTGCTGCTTCAATTCGAATTGCGCTTCGAGCAACGCTTCGCGCAGGGCCGGGACTTCGGCGTCATAGGTGTCTTTGTCGATGGCGTGACCGATTTCAGCAGATTCAAACATGAGCGGCTCCCTTCCAGATGTGACCAAGACTAGCGGACGGACCTATTCTGCGGGAAAGAAATCCATTCATGGAGCAGATACGAAACCTGTGGCGAGGGAGCTTGCTCCCGCTCGGCTGCGAAGCAGCCGCAAACTGGCAGATCTGTTCCCAACGCAGATTTGCAAACGTTGGGACAGCTTCGCTGTCCAGCGGGAGCAAGCTCCCTCGCCACAAAAAGCCTCACCATGTCATCGATTTTCGATGACATGGTCAGTGCATGCCTTGCCACGGATCAAGCACCGCGCCATCGATCGGATAGAATGACGGCCTTGCCGTTGCCGAGCCTGCCATGAAACCTGAATTGCCCCACGCCCAACTCGACTGGGATGACCAAGGTCGTCCGTATTCGCGACTGTTCGACGATGTGTATTTCTCCGACCAGTCGGGGCTGGACGAAACCCGCCATGTCTTTATCGAGCAGAACCGCTTGGCGGAACGCTTTGCTGCCTTGCCCGAGGGCGGGCGCCTGGTCATCGGCGAAACGGGGTTCGGCACCGGGCTGAATTTTCTGTGTGCCTGGCAGGTGTTCGAACAACACGCGACGGCCGGAGCGCGGCTGCATTTTGTCAGCGTCGAAAAGTACCCGTTGAGCCCGCCCGACTTGCAACGTGCCCTGGCGCTGTGGCCGGAGCTCAAGGTGTTTGCCGATCAATTGCTGGCGCAGTACGTGGCGATCCATCAGGGTTTTCAGCGCCTGACGCTGGATAACGGTCGCGTGACCCTGACATTGCTGATCGGCGACGCACTGGAACAACTGCCGCAACTCGATGCCCGAATCGACGCCTGGTTCCTCGACGGTTTCGCTCCGGCGAAGAACCCCGACATGTGGACCGCCGAACTGTTTGCCGAACTGGCGCGCCTGGCCGCTCCCGGTGCATCCATCAGCACCTTCACCAGTACGGGCTGGGTGCGGCGCTTGCTCAACGCCGCCGGTTTCAAGATGAAACGCACCCCAGGCATCGGCCACAAATGGGAAATCCTGCGCGGCGAGTTCCTCGGCTCGCCCCAGGACGTGCCCGCCCCGGTGCCCGATAAGCCCTGGTTTGCCCGCCCGGCTCTACTGACCGGCGAACGTCGGGCACTGGTGATCGGGGCCGGGCTGGCCGGTTGCGCCAGCGCCGCCAGCCTCGCCGCGCGGGGCTGGCAAGTGACATTGCTGGAGCGTCACGCCGATATCGCCCAGGAAGCCTCGGGCAACCCACAGGGCGTGCTGTACCTGAAGTTATCGGCCCATGGCACGGCGCTGTCGCAAATGATCGTCAGCGGGTTCGGTTACACCCGACGGCTGCTCGAACACTTGCAACGGGGCCACGACTGGGACGATTGCGGCGTGTTGCAACTGGCCTTCAATGCCAAGGAAGCCGAGCGCCAGGTGCAATTGGCACAGGCGTTTGCGCCGGACTTGCTGCACCTGCTGGATCAACCCGAGGCACAGGCCGTGGCCGGTATCGGGTTGGCACACGGGGGTCTGTTTTATCCCGAAGGCGGCTGGGTCCACCCACCGGCGCTGTGCCAGTGGCAGGCCGCGCATCCACAAATTCAATTGCTCACCCATCGCGATGCGCTGGAGCTGCGCAAGGTTGATGATCAGTGGCAAGCCTGGAACGGCGAGCGTCTGCTCGCCAGTGCACCGGTGGTGGTGCTCGCCGGCGCAGCCGAAATCCGGCGATTCCCCGAGAGTGCCCAGTTACCGCTCAAACGCATTCGCGGGCAAATCACCCGACTGGCGCAAACCCCGCAAAGCCAGGCCCTGAGCACCGTGGTGTGTGCCGAAGGCTATGTCGCCCCTGCGCGTTTTGGCGAACACACCCTGGGGGCCAGTTTCGACTTCAAGAGCGATGACCTGACGCCGACCACGGCAGAGCACCTGGGCAACCTGGCCATGCTCGAAGAGATTTCCCACGATCTGGTCGAACGTCTACAGGCCGACAAACTGACGCCTGAAAGTCTCCAGGGTCGCGCTGCATTTCGCTGCACCAGCCCTGACTATTTGCCGATCGTCGGTCCATTGGCCGACACCCGGGCGTTCGCTCAGGCATATGCCGCGCTGGGCAAGGATGCCCGGCAGGTGCCGGACGCCGAATGCCCATGGCTTGACGGTTTGTATATCAACAGCGGCCACGGCTCGCGCGGCCTGATCACCGCACCCTTGTCCGGGGAACTGCTGGCGGCGTGGCTGGACAACGAGCCCCTGCCGTTGCCCAGAAGCGTGGCCGAAGCCTGTCACCCCAACCGGTTTGCCTTGCGGCGCCTGATCCGGGGCAAGTAGTCGAAACAGCAGCCGAAGTCGCTCTCACCGGGCGACTCGGCCGTGGCCAGTCGCGCATATAACTCATTGATCTAAAACTCCCCTTACCGAGGAGGGTCACTTTCTGAGTACCCGCCGTTTTGGCGCGGTATCGATTGACCCTCCCCAACGGAAAAACCGGTAAGGAACTTATGTGCGGATTAGCTGGCGAGTTACGTTTTGATCATCAACCTGCAGACCTTGCAGCCGTTGAACGAATCACCCATCACCTGGCTCCTCGCGGCCCCGACGCCTGGGGTTTTCATAGCCAGGGGCCGGTTGCCCTGGGCCATCGGCGCCTGAAAATCATGGACCTGTCGGACGGCTCGGCGCAGCCGATGATCGACCCGCAACTGGGCTTGTCCCTGGCCTTCAACGGGGCGATCTACAATTTTCCGGAACTGCGCGCCGAACTTGAAAGCCTGGGATACGCCTTCTACTCCGGTGGCGACACCGAAGTGCTGCTCAAGGGCTATCACGCCTGGGGTGAAGCCTTGCTGCCGAAACTCAACGGCATGTTTGCCTTTGCCATTTGGGAGCGCGATGCCCAACGCCTGTTCATCGCCCGCGACCGACTCGGCGTGAAACCGTTGTACCTGGCGCGCACCGGCCAGCGCTTGCGCTTTGCCTCGGCGCTGCCGGCATTGCTCAAGGGCGGCGACATCAACCCGATCCTCGATCCGGTGGCGCTCAATCACTATCTGAACTTCCACGCCGTGGTCCCGGCACCGCGCACCTTGCTGGCGGGCATCGAAAAACTGCCGCCGGCCACCTGGATGCGCATCGAAGCCGATGGTCGCACCGAGCAGAAAACCTGGTGGACCCTGCCCTACGGCCCTCACGCCGATGAGACGGATCTGACCCTCGAAGACTGGCGCGACCGCGTGCTCGACAGCACCCGCGAAGCGGTAGCCATTCGTCAGCGTGCGGCGGTGGACGTCGGCGTGCTGCTGTCCGGTGGTGTCGATTCCAGCCTGCTGGTGGGCCTGTTGCGGGAAGTCGGCGTGGACAATCTGTCGACCTTCTCCATCGGCTTCCAGGATGCCGGTGGCGAGCGCGGTGACGAGTTCCAGTATTCGGATCTGATCGCCCGGCACTACGACACGCAGCACCATCAACTGCGCGTCGACGAAAAGGAAATCATCGAACAACTGCCCGCCGCGTTCCGTGCCATGAGCGAACCGATGGTCAGCCATGACTGCATTGCCTTCTACCTGTTGTCCCGGGAAGTGGCCAAACATTGCAAAGTGGTGCAAAGCGGCCAGGGTGCCGATGAACTGTTCGCCGGCTACCACTGGTACCCGCAAGTGGACGGTGCGAACGATCCCTATGCCGCGTACCGCGAAGCGTTTTTCGACCGCAGCTACGACGACTATGCCGCCACCGTACAACCGAAATGGCTGACCGCCAATGACGCCGCCGGTGACTTCGTCAAAACCCATTTCGCCAAGCCAGGTGCCGACGCGGCGGTGGACAAGGCCTTGCGTCTGGACAGCACAGTGATGCTGGTGGACGACCCGGTCAAACGCGTCGACAACATGACCATGGCCTGGGGCCTGGAAGCGCGCACGCCATTTCTCGACTACCGCCTGGTGGAGCTGTCGGCACGGATTCCGGGGCGTTTCAAACTGCCGGACGGCGGCAAGCAAGTCTTGAAAGAAGCCGCGCGCCAAGTGATTCCCAGTGAAGTGATCGACCGCAAGAAAGGTTACTTCCCGGTTCCGGGCCTCAAGCATTTGCAGGGCGATACGCTGGAGTGGGTGCGCGAGTTGCTGCTCGATCCCAGCCAGGATCGCGGCCTGTTCAATCCCGCGATGCTCGACCGTCTGCTGACTGACCCACAGGGACAACTGACGCCATTGCACGGCTCGAAGCTGTGGCAACTGGCGGCTCTTAACCTGTGGCTCAGCGAACAAGGAGTCTGACCGATGAAACCTCATGCCACAGCGATCAGCCAACGCCTGTTGCGCGGCCAGTCGCCCTCCTACGAACGCCTGCAGGCACGCCTGGCCGAAGACGGCAGTGCGCTCGGCGCGGCACCGATTGCCGTGCATTGCGGCTGGGGCCGCTTGCTGATCGGCCACACCTTCGCCGATGCCGCGAGCCTCGCCGAGGAGTTGCTCAACGAACAGCCCGGCGAACGGGACATTGCCCTGTACGTCGCCGCGCCCCAGCAAGTGCTGGGGCTGGAGCCGACGCAGCTGTTCCTCGACCCGTCCGATACCTTGCGTCTGTGGTTCAGCGACTACCGCCCGGCGACCCGGGTGTTTCGCGGTTTCCGCATTCGCCGCGCGCAAAGCGATGCCGACTGGCAAGCCATCAATCAGTTGTATCAGGCGCGCGGCATGTTGCCGGTCGATGCCACCCGGCTCACTGGGCGCCACTTGGGCGGTCCGGTGTACTGGCTGGCCGAAGACGAAGACAGCGGCGCGGTCATCGGCAGCGTCATGGGGCTCAACCACCACAAGGCCTTCAACGATCCGGAACACGGCAGCAGCCTGTGGTGCCTGGCGGTCGATCCGCACTGTGCGCGGCCGGGCGTCGGTGAAGTGCTGGTACGGCATTTGATCGAGCATTTCATGAGTCGCGGGCTCGCTTGCCTCGACCTGTCCGTACTGCACGATAACCACCAGGCGAAAAACCTTTACGCCAAGCTCGGTTTTCGCAACCTGTCGACCTTCGCCATCAAGCGCAAGAACGGCATCAATCAGCCGCTGTTTCTCGGGCCCGGTCCGGAAGCCGCGTTCAACCCATATGCACGGATCATCGTCGAGGAAGCGCATCGTCGTGGCATTGATGTGCACGTCGATGACGCCGACGCCGGACTCTTCACCCTCAGCCATGGCGGGCGCCGGGTACGCTGCCGAGAATCCCTGAGCGACCTGACCAGCGCCGTCAGCATGACCCTGTGCCAGGACAAAAGCCTGACCCACAAAGTGCTCAAGGCAGCCGGATTGAACCTGCCGGCGCAGCAGTTGGCGGGTAACGCCGATGACAATCTGGCATTCCTCGAAGAACACCAGCGCGTAGTGGTCAAGCCACTGGATGGTGAACAAGGGCAAGGGGTGGCGGTGGATTTGCGTACCATCGAGGAGGTGCAGCAAGCCATAGAAGCCGCTCGCCACTTCGACAGCCGCGTGCTGCTGGAAAGTTTCCACGAAGGCCTGGACCTGCGCATCGTGGTGATCGGTTTTGAAGTGGTCGCCGCCGCCATTCGCCGGCCGGCCGAAGTGGTCGGTGACGGCCAGCACTCCATCGGTGCATTGATCGAAGCCCAGAGCCGGCGGCGACAAGCGGCCACGGGTGGCGAAAGCAAAATCCCGCAGGACCGGGAAACCCAGCGCACCTTGCGTGCCGCCGGATACGACTACAGCAGCATTCTGCCGGCCGGTGAGCATCTGTTCGTACGACGTACGGCGAATCTTCATACAGGCGGTGTTCTTGAGGATGTAACGGCGATCCTGCATCCAACGCTGGTGGACGCCGCCGTGCGGGCCGCGCGGGCGCTGGACATTCCCATGGTCGGCCTCGACCTGATGGTGTCCGCCGCTGACCAGCCTGATTATGTATTTATCGAAGCCAACGAACGGGCCGGGCTGGCCAATCACGAACCGCAGCCGACAGCGGAGCGGTTTGTGGATTTGTTGTTTCCGCATAGTCAGCCGGTGGTCTCTTAGTGATGTGCTGTCTTGACTGGCCTCTTCGCTGGCAAGCCAGCTCCTACATTCGAATGAGTCCCTGTAGGAGCGAGCTTGCTCGCGAAGGGGCCAGCCCAGGCAACAAAAATCCCTCATCGAAACCGTCGATGGCCTCAATACATCAGGAGTTTCCATGACCAGCAAAATCCCCGAACCGGACCTCGGCTATCTGCAAAAAGTGCTGCTGGAAATGCTCGCCATTCCCAGCCCCACCGGGTTCACCGACACCATCGTGCGCTACGTCGCCGAGCGCCTTGAAGAAATGGGCATTCCCTTCGAGCTGACCCGGCGCGGCACCATTCGCGCCACGCTCAAGGGCAAGAAGAACAGCCCCGACCGCGCCGTTTCCGCCCACCTGGATACCATTGGCGCTGCAGTGCGGGCGGTGAAGGACAACGGCCGCCTGGCCCTCGCGCCGCTCGGCTGCTGGTCCAGCCGCTTTGCCGAAGGCAGCCGGGTCAGCCTGTTTACCGACAACGGCGTGATTCGCGGCAGCGTCTTGCCACTGATGGCGTCCGGCCACGCATTCAATACCGCCGTGGATGAGATGCCGATCAGTTGGGATCACATCGAGTTACGCCTGGATGCCTACTGCGCCACCCGTGCCGACTGCGAGTCGCTGGGCATCAGCGTCGGCGATTTCGTCGCCTTCGATCCGCTGCCGGAGTTCACCGAAACCGGCCACATCAGCGCCCGCCACCTCGACGACAAGGCCGGGGTGGCCGCACTGCTGGCGGCGCTCAAAGCCATTGTCGACAGTGGCCAAGAGTTGATGATCGACTGCCATCCGCTGTTCACCATCACCGAGGAAACCGGCAGCGGCGCCGCGGCGGCGTTGCCTTGGGACGTCAGTGAATTCGTCGGCATCGACATCGCACCGGTCGCGCCAGGCCAACACTCCAGCGAGCATGCGGTGAGCATCGCGATGCAGGACTCCGGCGGGCCGTATGACTATCACCTGTCGCGCCACCTGCTGCGCCTGGCCAGCGACAACGAGTTGCCCGCCCGCCGCGACCTGTTCCGCTACTACTTCAGCGACGCACATTCAGCGGTCACCGCCGGCCACGACATTCGCACCGCCCTGCTCGCCTTCGGCTGCGACGCGACCCATGGTTACGAGCGCACCCACATCGACAGCCTCGCCGCCCTGAGCCGCCTGCTCGGTGCATACATCCTCAGCCCGCCAGTGTTTGCCAGCGATGCGCAACCGGCCAAGGGCTCACTGGACCGTTTCAGCCATCAACTCGAACACGACACCCAGATGGAAAGCGATACGCGGGTGCCGTCGGTGGACAGCCTGGTGGGGCAGCGGTCGGAGAACTGATCCGGGTTCTTCTTCGCCAGATAAACCGCCATCGTCGGAACGCCGCCCGGAGCAAGCTCGCTCCCACAGTTGATCAGTGGTGAACACAATTCTCCGGTTCGCCGCTGAACCCTGTGGGAGCGAGCTTGCTCGCGATGGCGGCGGATCGGACAATAGAAAACGACCAAACTAGCGGCAATCTCGCAATCGCCGTAGCATCGCGCCATTGATCCAACCGAGGTGCTTATGCTGATCCCCCACGACCAACTTCAAGTCGACACCCTCACCCGCCTGATCGAGGATTTCGTGACCCGCGACGGCACGGACAATGGCGACGACACGCCACTGGAAACCCGCGTACTGCGCGTGCGCCAGGCCTTGACCAAGGGGCAGGCACTGATTGTCTTCGATCCGCAAAGCGAGCAATGCCAACTGATGCTCAAGCACGACGTGCCCAAGCACCTGTTTGACTGAAGCCTTCAGCGTCCCTTGGTTTTCGCCTGTTTGTTCTGAATCCGTTCGTAGATTTCGCAGCGGTGCACATTGACGTCCTGCGGCGCTTCGATGCCAAAACGAATGTTGCTTCCGTTGATCGCGAGAACGCGCACGGAAATGTTGTCACCGATGGAAATGGTTTCGCCCACAACGCGAGTGAGTACGAGCATGAGGAATGTCCTTCAAGGGTTACTGGCCCTTGAAGATGCCCGGCCCGCGGTATGCCTACAACGCTGTGACAGCAAACCAGACCGAACTGACAGCCCATGACGCACCATGCCTACGGAAAGGTCTGACAGACCGGTTGATTGTAGGGCCGATCTGTCAGGTCGCGGAGAATCGCGGCCCGAACAGGATGATGCTCGCGCCGATCACACACAACGCCACGCCAAGCCAGTCCGAACCCAGCGGACGAATCCGCTCGACCACGGCCAACCAGCCGATTGACGCAATGATGTAGATGCCACCGTAAGCAGCGTAGGCGCGGCCGGCGTAGGAGGTTTCGATACGGGTCAGCAGCAGGGCGAACAGGGTCAGGCTCAGGAGCGCCGGCACCACCCACCACATGCTTTTACCCTGGCGCAGCCACATCCAGAAGGCGAAGCAACCGGCAATTTCGAACAGCGCGGCGAGGAAAAACCACAGGTAATTGAGCATGCAAGCGTCTCGCGAGGATGGCCGATGGCGGCCACCCTAACCACAGCGTTGCCTGCGGGCAAGATCAGCTTGCGGATTGCCTGGCCTTGGCGCGCATTTTGTCGGCCATGACGGTCATTTCGTCGTAGAGCAGTTGCGGGTTCTTCTGCTTGAGCGCCCAGGCCATGCGGCCCTGTTCGTGGGGCAGGATCATGAACTCGCCGGCGGCGACTTGCCGGTAGATGTAGTCGGCGATGTCAGCGGCGCTGATCGGCGAGCTTTCCAGCAACTTGCCGACCTGGGCTTTCATGGCCGGGGTCGGACCGCGAAACGAGTCCAGCAGGTTGGTCTGGAAGAACGACGGACACACCACATGCACGCCGACTTCCTGATGCGCCAGTTCGATCAACAGGCTCTCGGACAACGCCACCACGCCCGCCTTGGCCACGTTGTAGTTGCTCATCGCCGGGCCCTGCATCAACGCAGCCATGGACGCGATGTTGATGATCTTGCCTTTGCTTTTTTCCAGCAGCGGCAGGAAAGCCTTGCAGCCCTTGACCACGCCCATCAGGTTGATCGCGATCTGCCAGTCCCAGTCCTCCAGGGACAACTCGCTGAAGAATCCGCCAGACGCCACACCCGCATTATTGACGATGACATCGATGCCGCCGAGTTTGACTTCGCAGGCCTGGGCGAACGCCGTCAACTGGCTGTAGTCGCGCACGTCGCAGCGCTGGATGAATCCGTCGCCACCGGCTTCGCGGACCCGTTTCAGGGTTTCCTGCAAGCCGGGCTCGCTGACGTCCGACAACGCCAGTTGCCAGCCTTCACGCGCCCAGCGCAACGCGATTTCGCGACCCAGGCCAGAGCCTGCACCAGTGATCATCATGCGATTTTGCATAGCGAACAGCCTTGTTGTTCTCGGAAGATGCACCGAGTGTAGCGAAGGAAATTGCCCGACCCACGCTCCATCAGATTGCTGAATGGCCCGAGCAAACCGCGGGAGCCTTTGCAGTAACCAATGCAACAAAAAAAAGATAGCGACCCGCCAGGCAAAAAAAAAGAGGCTCTTGAAGAGCCTCTTTTCTGTTGCGTCACAACTTACTGCGGCGTGCCGTGAACTACACCGGCAGTGTTGTCCAGCAAACTCTTGGTCGCGGTTTGCAGGAACGCTTCGAGCTTGAGCTTCAACTCAGCGGTACCCGGTGCATCCGCAATGATCTCGGCATGCGGCGTAGCGCCCATTTCGTACTGATACAACTTTGGCGCCATGTCCTTTTCCTTCGGCAGTACAAGGATCCGGTCGTCGCTGAGGATGGCCGTGGTCTGCTCGTTACCCGAAGGTTTGATCACACCAAAACCCTTATCGCCTTCAGGCAGGTTGAGCAGGTCGCGGCCCCAGCATTGCTGGCGAGTTTCGCCGCCCAGGCGTCCCATGATGGTCGGCACGACGTCGATCTGGGTGCCCACGGTATGGTCACGCTGACCGAACTTCTCCTGGATGCCCGGCGCGATCATCAACATCGGCACGTTGAAGCGGCCCAGGTCCATTTCAGTGATCTGTTGTTCGTTGCCGAAACCGTGGTCACCGACGATGACGAACAGGGTTTCCTTGAAGTACGGCTCCTTGCGGGCCTTTTCAAAGAACTGGCCCAGCGCCCAGTCCGCGTAACGCATGGCGGTCAAGTGCTCGTTCAGGCTGCCGCGATTAGTCACCCGCTCGACCGGCAATGGCGTCGGCAGGGCGTATGGCGTGTGGTTGGACAGGGTTTGCAGCAAGGCATAGAACGGTTTGCCATTTTCCCGCGCCTTGAGCTCTTGCAGGCTGCGATCGAACATATCCTGGTCGGACACGCCCCATGTCGGATCGGAGAACACCGGGTTAACGAAGTCGTTGCGACCGATGAAGTTGGTCATGCCCTGGTTGCTGAAGAAACCCGACTGGTTGTCCCAGGCGAAATCGCCGTTGTAGACGTACACGTCGTCATAGTGACGGGCACTGAGCAACTGCGGCAGGCCAGACAGTTTGTGGCTGCCTTCCGGGGTCTGCATCAGGTATTCGAAACCCGGCAGGTTCGGGAAGCAACCCATGGTGGCGAACATGCCCTGGTGGGTATGAGTACCGTTGGAGAAGAAGCGGTCGAACAGCAGGCCTTCCTTCGACAGCTTGTCGAGGTACGGCGTGATGTTGCCCGGCCCGCCCAAAGCCCCCACCGAGTGACCGGCCATGCTTTCCATCAGGATCACGACGACGTTCTTGATCGGCAGGGTCTTGTCGGTCGGCGGCGTGTAGTCACGACGTACGGCGGCCATGTCGGCGTCTACCAGTTTCTCGTCGGGCAGCACCAGCATGTCACGCACAACTTGCTGGGCTTGCTGTTGAGGCAGAGTGGCCTTCCAGATGTTGTCGCGATCTTCGGACATCCGGCTCTTCGCTGCGGCAACCAGCTGCAGGGTGCCGTTGAGGCCCAACTGGTTGGCGAAATTCGAATTGGTGGTATAGACGTCACCCCAACGCAGCGGCGGGCCCTGACGCAGGGTGCCACGGGCGGCGACCACGCAAACCAGCAGGCACACCACGAATACGGCGATACGGGCGTACCACGGCGCAACCTGGCGCGTGCCGATGCTGCCGCCACTGAACGGACCACGAGGGCGGGTCGCACGGTCGGCGCCCTTGAATGCCAGGCTCAGGATCCAGGTGCCCACGGCCCATGCCAACAGGTAACGGACCACCGGAAAACCGTACCAGAGCATGCTCATCACGGTTTTCGGATCTTCCTTGACGTACTGGAAGACCAGGCCGTTGAGGCGCTGGTGGAACTCACGATAGAAGTCCATCTCCATCAGGCCCAGGAACAACGCAATGCTGGAGACAATCGTCAGCCAGAAACGGAACAGCCCACGCGCTGCCATGGCCCGGACGCTGAACAAGGCCAACAGCAACGGAATACTGAGATAGACCACCAGACGCAGGTCGAAACGCAGGCCGTTGGCGAATGCCTCGAGGAAGGTCGAGGCCGGTGTGTCGAGGATCATCGAGCGGTTGTAAACCAGCAGCGCGACGCGCAGCAGGCTGAACATGACCATCATGACCAGGGCACACAACAGCGTGTAGGCCAGATGCGATTTGACGGTCGGTTGCAGCAGGCGACTAGAAGCTCGCTGCTGATTCAGGGCGTCCGGGATTGCCATGTCGTTTTAGGACCCATTGGAAGTTGAAGTTTCAAAAATACAGCTGCGCCTTGCCCTCTTTTCGGCCCGTACCAGGCCTGGGGGTTTGCGCGGTGCGCAAATGTTGCACGATCAACGGCAGCATTGCCATTGATAACTACCCTCATTCCGACTGTTTCATCCTGCATTCAGGAATACGCAGCGTGCTACGCAAGCGCCGGCGAATTGTCTTGGAGACCGGGTGAAAATTTCGTACAACGCATATTCGGAAACAAATTAAAGCGCCCTGCCCTGTCAAAAACGCAAACGCCCCGAACCGGTCGGGGCGTTACGAAGTCACCTTGAAGAAACGACAGCGTTACTTCTCGGCGCGTTCCTTGAGGGCTTTCAAGGTATTGAACGGGGCATCCACCACAAACTTGTTGGCCACCATCGACGGCACGCTGCCGCCCGGCTCGGTGTGCACCTGATAGGTCACTTCGACCTGGTCGCCCTTGGGCACGAACTTCCAGAAACCGTCGACCTTGGCGACCCGAACGAAGCCTTTTTCTTCAGGAATATATTTTGGTACGCCTTCAAGCTTGCGGGTCAGGCTGCCATCAGCCCCTTCGATGGTGGTGATGTGCAGCACCGAATCACGTGGAGTAACCGGCCACGGGGTGTTGAACTGAGTGTAGGTCCAGCTCTGGTCGCCTTCGTGCTTGAGCAGCTTCTGGGTTTTGCATTCGTGAATCCAGGCGCAGGCTCCGGACACGTCCTCCTGCAACGCGCGCAACCTGGCGATGGTGGTTTTCATCAGCGTGACGCCCTGGTAGGCCTTGTAGTCGGAGCCGGCCACTTCACTCAGGGAGATCTTGATGCCGTCTTCGTCTTTTTTGATTTTCCAGTCTTCGGCCTGGGCCGTCGAAGTAGCCAGCACAACCGTCAAACCACACAGCACAGCCATACGATGCAGCGAACCCATAGTCTTGTTCCTTATTGTTGAAGTTCCGTACGTTGGGCTTGCACCTGCGATCACCTTCAGGTTTTTCGCAGGTGATCGCAGGTGCAAGCCCACACATCACGCCGCCGTCATTTGCTCCCACCAGCCAATCAACCGGATCGCTTCTTCGCTGCTGTTTCCACACACCTCGGGGTCGGCCCCGAAGGCAGAACACACCGCCGGCCGTTCCGGCTGGCCGAAAATAATGCACAGGTTATCGGAGGAAAGTTGCAGGCAACGCTCCCCTGCGGCTTTGCCGTTGGGCATACCGGGAATCGGTGAACTGATGGAAGGGGCAATGCAACAAGCGCCACAGCCCTCACGGCATTTCATGACGACAAGCTCCTCGCGACGAGCAATGTGTAAAAGGACGGGGCACAGAGTACCCGTTTAAACAGTTGTTTTAAATTACCTGCGAGCGGGTTTTTCAATGCAAACGAACATGACCGACCAGTCTCCGACAAAGCGTCTGGCCTGCGGCTCGCGAATCAGGTTGACGTTACTGCTTGAACTCGAAGTCCAGTGCCGCGCCTTCGACATCGCGGCGCTCTTCCTTTCGCAGTTGCAGTTGCATTTCATTGCTGAGCAGGCGCCCATTGAGCTGGAACGGGCTGCTGTCGCTTTTGTCACCGAACATCGGAGGCAACAGCGGTTCACGCCTGGTCAATGGCACGGTTCCGACCGGCTTGAGCTCCTGAACCATATCCTTGGGCAGGCTCAGGTCCAACTTGGCGGATGGAAGCTCGGTCTTGACCACTTCGCTGGCCGGTTTCGATTTGGAGGCAATGGGCGGGCGCTTTTTCACGGGCGTCGCCGGTTTCTCGGCCGGCGAGGCTTTTTTCACAGGTTCGGGTTTTATCGGTGCGACGTGGAAACTGCCGGTGGCCTCTTGATCCTGCTCGGTAGCTGCTGCGACGAATGCCGGCTGAATACTCGCGAACAGGCAGAGCAAAAGCCAGGCGGCAGGAAAAGTCGGTTTCATGTATCCCACGGTGGGTGCAAACGGCAGAGGTGCATATGCTCGCCTGTTGCAGCCCACAAGACAAGCACCGTAGCAGCCTGTTACAAACCGCCCGCCATCTCCTGGCAGAGCTGGGTGGCCAGCATGCCCAAGGTCATCAACGCGCGCTCGGCTTCACGATTCCACGGGATGCCGCAATTGAGGCGAATGCAGTGATTGAATTGCTCGGTATTACTGAAGATCAGCCCCGGCGCAATACTGATGCCCTGCTGCAATGCCCGTACGTGCAACTCCTGGGTGTTGACCCGTCCCGGCAGACTGACCCACAGAATGAAGCCGCCGGTCGGCCGGGTCATCTGCGTGCCTTCCGGGAAATACTGCTGCACGGCCAGTTGGAAGGCGCTGAGGTTCTTGCGGTATTCCTGACGGATGAAGCGCAAATGCCGGTCGTACCCGCCATTTTCCAGGTAAGCGGCGATGCCCATCTGGGTCACGCTGCACGCGGAATGCGTGCTGAAGGTCTGCAAGCGCTGGATTTCCTGCTGATACTTGCCGGCAATCATCCAGCCGATCCGCACGCCAGGCGACAGGGTCTTGGAGAAGCTCGAGCAATAGATCACCCGATCCAGCCGATCGTAGGCCTTGAGGGACTTGGTGCGCCCTTGCTCGAACATCAGCTCGCCGTAGATATCGTCTTCGACAATCTGGATATCGAAGTCCGACGCCAGGCGCAGCAATTGTTTCTGCCGCTCCTCCGGCATGGTACCGCCCAATGGATTGCTCAGTCGCGTGGTCAGCACCAACGCCTTGATCGACCATTGGTTGGCCGCCAGTTGCAGGGCTTCCAGGCTCATGCCCGTGGCCGGATCGCTGGGGATCTCGATGACCTTGAGGCCCAACAGATCGGCCAGTTGCAGCAAGCCGTAATAGGTCGGCGACTCGGCCGCAATCAAATCGCCCGGACGGGTCAGCACACGCAAGGACATCTGCAGGGCATCGACGCAGCCGTGAGTAATCACCACTTCCGACGGATCGACCACCACGCCGGCATCGCGCATGCGGATCGCCACCTGTCGGCGCAACGGCTCGAAACCGGGGCTGAACATATAGCTGAAAGCCCGCGGGCTATGGAAACGGGTGACTTTGGCCAATTGCTGATGCAGTGCCCGCACCGGCAAGTAATCGACACTCGGTACTGCAGCCCCCAGCGGGAAGACACCTTCACGACGGGATTCGACCAGGACTTGTTGAATGATGCTGCTGCGGGTGACCAGGCCGGGGCGCTCGACCCGGGCGATGTCCGGCGTCGGTGCGGTGAGAGCCGGCGTCTGGTGCACGTAGTACCCCGACTGCGGCCGGGCGCGGATCAATCCCTGATCCTCGAGATTGGCATACGCCTGCAACACCGTCGCATGGCTGACATTGAGCTGCGAGCTCATCTTGCGCACCGAAGGCACGCGCTCCCCCGGCTGATAGACCCCACGGCGGATGTCTTCGGCCAGTTGTTGAGCAATACGTTGATAGAGCAAAAGATTGGTCATGACGCAGCACTCGATTTCACGGGCATTTTATTCTTGTGTGAAACAATACCGGAACAGTTTAGAAGTGTACGGGGACAGTTGCCACAATAGTCGACCGTACAGTGCAGTGTCAGCAAAATCTGTACTGTTTTGTGCGGCAAGTGGCGGACATAAAAAACCCGGCGCTGTATGGCAGGCCGGGTTGTAGGAGCTGTAGGAGCTGTAGGAGCAGCTTTAGCGGGCAGCGCCGAGCTGGCCCTTTTCGTCGGAAAACACAATTTCCACCCGACGGTTCTGCGCTCGACCCCGTTCCGACGCATTCGCGTCCACCGGATACTCGTCGCCATAACCCTCGACCTGGATACGCTTGTCGTCGATGCCCAGGTCCATCAACACGTCAGCCACCGATTGTGCGCGGTCGCGGGACAGCTTGAGGTTTTCCTGCTTGCCCCCGGTACTGTCCGTATAACCTTCGATCCGCACCACCCGCTTGGGATTGAGTTGCAGGAACTGCACGATCTTCAGCACCACACGGTTGGCCGAAGGTTTCAATTCCGCTTCGCCGGTGTCGAACAGCATGTCGCCCAATGTCATCACCAGGCCACGGTCGGTCTGGGTGGTCGTCAATGCCAGGATCTGCTCTTCGAGCCATTTGCCTTGCTGCTGCACGCTGAACAGTTTGGATTCACGCAGTGCCAGTTGCAGACGCTGACGTTCCAGTTCGAGTTTCGCCGCTTGCTCTTCGTTGAGCGCCTGATCGGTGTGTTCCCGGGCAATGGCACTATAGCGCTGGCTCAGATAGGCGTAATGCACCACGTCCGAACCGCTGCCCCAATAGCTGGACAGGCGATCGGCACGGGCCAGGGACTCCCCGGCGCGAATCACGTCCTTGGGGGCGATTCGCAGCACATTGGAGTCTTCCTTGACCTTCTGAAAATCGGTTCCAGCCTGCTGCAATGCGGTCTCGCTGTGCTGGCTGGCGCAACCAGACAGGCTCGCGCAGCCTGCCAGGATCAAACCGCCGAGGGCTTTGCTCTTGAGGCTCATTCGGCATCTCCCAGTTGCTTTTGCAGGCGGGCGATGCGGGTGTTGAGCACGTTCAACTGCTCCTCGCTCTTGGCCTTCAACACCTTGGCTTCAGCCAGGCGCGCATCGAGTTCGGCCTGTTCGGCCCGCATCCGCGCATTCTTGAAGGATTGATCGGTCATGTTGCCCTTGGCGCGGTTGTACTTGTCTTCGGCCAGTTTCATTTCCGGCACATCGTCGGCGGTGGCGCCCACGGCCCTGGCCTGTTCGAGTGCCTGTTCGGTCAGGCGAATCTGTTCATTCGGCGCAGGATCGGTTGCACAACCCGCCAGGGCGGTAAGGGCCACGGCAGCGAAAAGAGGTCGAATACTCACTGAAAATCCTTACTGTTTTGGGGTACTGACGGGTTGTTGCGAGGGTTGCTGCGGTTGTGAGCGTTGTGCCTTCCATCGCTCGATATTGCGCATCAGCACGGCTTCCGTCAGTCCGGACGCGGGCAATTCTGTCATCTTTTTGGCCAACTGTCCGCGCAACCACGGATCGTTGCAGGCCGAGTCATGGGAAATCGCCAGGTACAGGCCTGGCTTGTCGACCGGTTGCGGGCGAGTGACCAAATCACCGGCCATGCCCAGTGTCTGTGCGGTCGCCATGCCCGAGTAACGTCCTGCCAGCACAAACTCGACCTCGCCCAACAGCAGTTTCTGAAAGGCCTGGGTCAGGTTGGACGTGCGTGTGAGGGTCAGTTGCTGCCCGGCAAAGGTGCTGAATTGCGGGGTCAATCGGGCCTTTTCCGACATGGCACCGGGATGGCCGTGAAGATCTTGTGCTTCGTTATAGATCAGCGTCGAGTCCTTGCGTGTCCAGACCAGATAGTCGTTTTCCAGCAAGGGTGGATGGATGTAATCCAGGGTTTCCAGTTCGCTGACCGTCAACGCTGCATCCGCCAGCATGTCCATGCGCCCGCTGCGCACTTCGTCCAGGGCCTGGGCGCGTTTGCCGGCATACAGCAGTTCGACCTTGAGCCCCAGCTCCCCCGCCACTTGCTGCAGCAAATCGGCACTGGCACCGATCAGGTGTTCGGGATTCTGCGGGTCTTGCCACAGGTACGGTGGCGCGTCCGGGCTGCCGGTGACCACCAGGCGCTCACATTTGCCTGCGGCGACAGACAGCGCCGGCAATAGCGTCAATCCCAGCAAGCTCCACGCACAGCGCAGATCCATGGCAGTTCACTCCACTTGGATGTAACACCTGTAGGAGCGAGCTCGCTCGCGATGGTCGTTAACGATGACGCGTTCATTCTGGATAAACGCGGCGCCCTTGAACTCATCGCGAGCAAGCTTGCTCCTACAGGTATTGCGTTATCGGTGTTTCCCGGGATTCCGTGAAGAACCAAAAAAAAGCCCGACCAAAAGGCCGGGCTCTTTATAAGTGAAGCAGCCGGATTAGACCAGCTTCTCCAGCTCAGGGATGGCTTCGAACAGGTCTGCCACCAGGCCGTAATCGGCCACCTGGAAGATCGGCGCTTCTTCGTCCTTGTTGATCGCAACGATCACTTTGGAGTCTTTCATGCCGGCCAGGTGCTGGATCGCGCCGGAGATACCGACGGCGATGTACAGCTGTGGCGCAACGATCTTGCCGGTCTGACCGACCTGCATGTCGTTGGGTACGAAACCTGCGTCGACCGCGGCGCGCGATGCACCGACGGCAGCGCCCAGCTTGTCGGCCAGGGCGTACAGGTGTTTGAAGTTGTCGCCGTTCTGCATGCCACGGCCGCCGGAAACGACGATCTTGGCAGCGGTCAGTTCCGGACGATCGGACTTGGCCAGTTCTTCGCCGACGAAGCTGGAGATACCAGCGTCGTGGGCAGCAGCAACAGCTTCAACGGCAGCAGAGCCACCTTCAGCGGCAACCGGGTCGAAACCGGTGGCACGCACGGTGATCACCTTGACCGCAGCGTTCGATTGAACGGTAGCGATGGCGTTACCGGCGTAGATCGGACGCTTGAAGGTGTCGGCGCTTTCTACCGAGATGATCTCGGAGATCTGGTCAACGTCCAGGGCAGCGGCAACCCGCGGCAGGATGTTTTTACCATTGGAAGTAGCGGCAG
This sequence comes from Pseudomonas sp. A-B-19, assembly GCF_019947515.1. NCBI lineage: Bacteria > Pseudomonadati > Pseudomonadota > Gammaproteobacteria > Pseudomonadales > Pseudomonadaceae > Pseudomonas > Pseudomonas sp. A-B-19. The sequence goes on along the minus strand of NZ_JAGYGN010000006.1, from coordinate 158,125 downwards.
CCAGGATGTGGCTGTAGCCCTTGCCCAACTCGGCTACCAGCGGAGCGACGTTTTCCGGCAGTTGGTGAGCATAGGCAGCGTTGTCAGCTACCAATACTTTGCTCACGCCAGCAATTTTCGCAGCGGCTTCTGCCAAGGCACCAACGCTCTGACCTGCAACCAGTACGTGCACGTCGCCGCCGATTTTGGCGGCGGCAGCCACGGTGTTCAGCGTGGCCGGGGCCACTGCTTTGTTGTCGTGTTCAGCGATTACCAAGATAGTCATGATTAGATTACCTTCGCTTCGTTTTTCAGTTTCTCGACCAGTTCAGCCACCGACTTGACCTTGATACCCGCGCTGCGTGCAGCCGGCGCTTCGACTTTCACGGTCTTGTTGGTGGAGGCGGTGGAAACGCCCAAAGCGTCCGGAGTCAGCACTTCGAGAGGCTTCTTCTTGGCTTTCATGATGTTTGGCAGAGACGCGTAGCGCGGCTCGTTCAAACGCAGGTCGGTGGTGACGATGGCCGGCAGTTTCAGGGAAACCGTCTGCGCGCCGCCGTCGATTTCACGGGTCACAGCTACGCTGTCGCCGCTGATCTCGACTTTCGAGGCGAACGTGCCCTGACCGTAGCCGCTCAATGCAGCAAGCATCTGGCCAGTCTGGTTGTTGTCGCTGTCGATGGCTTGTTTGCCAAGGATCACCAGCTGAGGCTGTTCCTTGTCGACAACGGCCTTCAACAGTTTGGCAACGGCCAGGGAAGTCAGGTCTTCGGCGGATTCGACGAGGATGGCGCGGTCGGCCCCCAGAGCCAGCGCGGTGCGCAGTTGCTCTTGAGCGGTGGACGGGCCGACGGAGACGACGACGATTTCAGTCGCAACACCCTTCTCTTTCAGGCGTACGGCTTCTTCCACGGCGATTTCGCAGAACGGGTTCATCGACATCTTGACGTTGGCAAGATCGACGCCGGAATTGTCCGCCTTGACGCGAACCTTGACGTTGTAATCCACAACGCGTTTGACAGCTACAAGAACCTTCATGGATTCCTCGTTACTCTCCGGTGAAAAGAAAGTCGCCTAGGCGAACCTGGCGGTTGATGCTCATCGGGCGCAAGGGCACCTCCAAAAACGCCGGCAAAGCGGTCAAGTGACCATCGCTCATGATGTGGATGACCGTTCGTCAGTGGTGACTGACGAGTCATTCAACATCGCGGCGTGTAGACTGCGCATCAACCCCGCGCAGCGCATCACTCTCTACTGCCATCGCCCTGTCTTTAGAGGTGCTCTTGAAACCAACAGTCAGCCTACGGCGAGCGCAAAACCGCCCGTATCTTGACCGGAACGCCTATTCCGGTCAATACGCCAAAATGGCCGTTCATAAGGCGCGTGACTTTGATTTCTCTGGCTTTGAGCCAATTCAAACAAACGTTTGTATTGGACGCTGGTAGTGGTGTAGATATAATGCGCCACCCAAAGAGAAAGGTGGTCAATCGATTGTCCGCTCTCGGCGTTGCGCCGGGATTCATGGATGCGACACCGAACCTCCAAATTAGAAAAAAAACTGTTGAGCCTTGAGTAGGAGATAGCCTGTGGAACGCGAATACATGGAATTCGACGTTGTCATCGTCGGTGCCGGCCCCGCTGGTCTTTCCGCCGCCTGCCGCTTGAAGCAGAAGGCCGCCGAAGCCGGTAAGGAAATCAGCGTCTGCGTGGTCGAAAAAGGCTCCGAAGTCGGTGCTCACATTCTGTCCGGTGCCGTGTTCGAACCACGGGCCCTGAACGAACTGTTCCCGGACTGGAAAGCACTCGGCGCGCCGCTGAACACCCCCGTCACCCGCGACGACATCTTCGTGCTCAAGAACTCTGAAAGCGCGCAGAAAGTTCCAGACTTCTTTGTGCCCAAGACCATGCACAACGAAGGCAACTACATCATCTCCCTGGGCAACCTGTGCCGCTGGCTGGCCCAGCAGGCCGAGAACCTGGGCGTTGAGATCTACCCGGGCTTCGCCGCTCAGGAAGCGCTGATCGACGAGAACGGCGTAGTGCGCGGGATCATCACCGGCGACCTGGGCGTCGACCGCGAAGGCAACCCGAAGGAAGGCCTGTACACCCCGGGCATGGAATTGCGTGGCAAATACACGCTGTTCGCCGAAGGTTGCCGTGGCCATATCGGCAAGCAACTGATCAAGCGTTTCAACCTGGACACTGACGCTGATGCCCAGCACTACGGCATCGGCCTGAAAGAAATCTGGGAAGTCGACCCGGCCAGGCATCAGCCTGGCCTGGTGGTACACACCGCCGGTTGGCCAATGGACATCATGGGCACCGAGAACACCGGTGGCTCGTTCCTCTATCACCTGGAAAACAACCAGGTAGTGGTTGGCCTGATCGTCGACCTGTCCTACAGCAACACCTACCTGTCGCCGTTCGACGAGTTCCAGCGCCTCAAGCATCACCCGGTGCTCAAGCAGTACCTGGAAGGTGGCAAGCGCATCAGCTACGGTGCCCGCGCCATCTGCAAGGGCGGCTTGAACTCGCTGCCGAAAATGGTGTTCAAGGGCGGCGCGCTGATCGGTTGCGACCTCGGCACCCTGAACTTCGCCAAGATCAAAGGCAGCCACACTGCGATGAAGTCCGGCATGCTCGCCGCTGAATCGGTGGCTGACGCGCTGTTCGCCGAGAAGGATGGCAGCGAAGAACTGACCACCTATGTGGACGCGTTCAAGAAGAGCTGGCTCTACGAAGAACTGTTCGCCAGCCGCAACTTCGGCCCGGCGATCCACAAGTTCGGCGCCATCGTTGGCGGTGGTTTCAACTGGCTCGACCAGAACATCTTCGGCGGCAAACTGCCGTTCACCCTGCACGACACCAAGCCGGATTACGCTTGCCTGAAGCTCGCGGCCGACTGCAAGAAGATCGACTACCCGAAACCGGATGGCAAGATCAGCTTCGACAAACTCAGCTCGGTGTTCATCTCCGGTACCAACCACGAAGAAGAGCAGCCGTGCCATCTCAAGCTGGCCGATCCGAGCATCCCGATCAGCAAGAACCTGCCTCTGTACGATGAACCTGCCCAGCGTTACTGCCCGGCCGGCGTATACGAAGTGATCACCAGGGAAGACGGCGAGAAGCGCTTCCAGATCAACGCCCAGAACTGCGTTCACTGCAAGACCTGTGACATCAAGGATCCTGCACAGAACATCACCTGGGTGACGCCTGAAGGCGCCGGCGGCCCGACTTACCCGAACATGTAAGCCGAACCGCTGAACATCAAGGCTCCCGAAACGGGGGCCTTTTTGTTGCGTGCGATTCAGGACATAAGACCGTCCCCACAGGGTTTTGTGTTTTAAACCTTGAGACCCAGCTCCGCCGACAGCCGGGCCGTAACGCCCTTGATCAGGGGAATCAGCTCGGCCATTTTTTCCAGCGGCATGTAAGGCACGGTACTGGCGATGCTGATACCGGCGACGATACGTTTGCTGGCATCGCGGATCGGCGCCGCCACGCAACGGATCGACGGTTCGTTGTCCTCCAGATCGAAGGCGTAACCGCCGGCCACGTACTCGACCATGCGCTGCTCGAACTGCTCCCAGGATTGCTCCGGGTGCTGTGGCCAGAATTGATTTTTCCCACCCAACGGCAGGCTGATTTCGTACAGGCGCTGCCACTCTTGCGGTGATTCATCGAGCATCAGTGCCTTGCCGATCCCGGTGCGCGCCAACGGCATGCGATGGCCGACCCGCGAACGCATTTCCGGGCCATTGCGCCCCGGATTCTTGTGCAGGTACAGCACCTCATCGCCTTCGCGGATCGCCAGGTGAATGGTGTCGCCGGTCAACGCCGACAACTCGTCCAGATACGGCCCGGCCAGGGTCACCAGCGGCAACTCTTCACGCGCCTGAAAGCCCAACTCGATCAGCTTCGGCCCCAGCAGATAGCCGACTTGCGGCACCACCCGCAGATAACGCTCGTCCACCAGGCAACTGGCCAGGCGATGGGTGGTGCTGCGCGTGGTGCCGATCAGCCGGGCGATTTCCTTGAGATCGCGGGCGCCGCTGGCCACGGCATGGACCACACCCAGACCGCGAAGCAGGGTCTGGGTGCCGGTCGGCGCGGCGTCCTTGGCGATTTTTGGGGCGTCTTCCTGCATATCCAGCCTTTACCGTTGAGCGAGTGAACGGGCGGCATTATGGTCGCCCGCGTGCCACGACTACAACTTGATACGCTCGACCTTGCCCACCAGCAAGATGTAGGACAGCGCGCCAATCAATGCCAGTACCGAGATGTAGGTGATCGCCGGGGCAAAAGAATCACCTGTGGCGAGGAAACCGATCACGATAGGCGTGGCAATCGCCGACAGGTTACCGATGAAGTTGAACACCCCACCGGTCAACCCGAGCAGGCGCGCCGGGGCGAGCGTCGATACCAGCGACCAGGTAATCGAAGCCAGGCCATTGCCGAAGAATGCCAGCGCAAGGAAGGCAATCACCAATGGCGTCGACTCGACAAAGTTGGCGCCGATGATCGAGGTGGAAATCAGCAAGCCGCTGATGATCGGCAGCTTGCGGGCGAAACCCACCGTGCAGCCGCGACGGATCAAGAAGTCCGAGAAGAAACCGGAACACAGCACGCCGATGAACGCGGCGAGAAACGGCAGCGACGCCAACAGGCCGGATTTGATGAAGTCCATGCCGCGGTATTTCACCAGGTAGGTCGGGAACCAGGTCAGGAAAAACCACAGGGTCGAGTTGAGGCAGAACTGCCCGAGGTAAATGCCCCAGAGTTTGCGCTTGGTCAGGACGATGCCCAGGTCGGTCCAGCTGAATGTGGCCTTGACCTTGGCCTGTTCGGCCTGGATATCCACCAGCCCGCCGCCCTCGCGGATCAAATCGATTTCCGCCTCATTGGCGCCTTTGAAGTCCCGCGGCTCGCGATACACCGCGTACCAGATCACCGCCCACACAATGCCCACCGCGCCGGTGGCGACGAACACCATGTGCCAGCCGAATTCGTGCTGCAGCCACGCCAGTACCGGCGTCAGGAAGGCCAGGCCGACGAATTGCCCGGAGGTGTAAAAACCGATCGCTGTGGCACGCTCGCGCTCGGGAAACCAGGTGGTGACCACGCGGCTGTTGATCGGATACGCCGGCGCTTCCAGGGCACCGACCGCCATGCGCAACACGAACAGCGCGATGAAGCTGGCGGCGAAGCCGAGCATCACCGTGGCCACCGACCACAGCAGCAAGGCGACGCTGTACAGGATCCGTGGCGGCACGCGGTCCACCAGCCAGCCACCGGGGATTTGCATGGCGGCGTAGGTCCAGCCGAACGCAGAGAAGATCAGGCCGACGTGAATCGGGTCAATGCCCAGGTCACTGGTCAAGGCCGGGGCGGCAATCGACAGGTTACTGCGGTCCAGGTAGTTGATCACCACGGTGATGAACAACAGCACCATGATGAAAAAACGCTTGCGGCTGGGCGTCACCAACGACGCCTGCCCGGTGAGGGTTTGCGGTTGCATGGGGGGTGCCTCTTCTTATGTTTATTGAGGTCGTTCTAAAGATTGGCGCTGCCCCCCTGTAGGAGCTGGCTTGTCGGGTCGCCGCATCGCAGCGAAGAGGCCGGCACATCCAACAACGATGTTGCCAGACACGCAGCCTTCGCTGGCAAGCCAGCTCCTACAGGGGGGTTGCGGTGGGTCAGGGAGCACTCACCACTCGGCAAAACTGCCATCGGCATGGCGCCAGATCGGGTTGCGCCAGCGGTGGCCGATGGCGGCGCGCTCGATCACGTATTCCTCGTTGATCTCGATGCCCAGGCCCGGGCCGTTCGGAATCTTCACGAAGCCTTGGTCGTAGTCGAACACTCGCGGATCTTTCACATAATCGAGCAGGTCGTTGCTCTCGTTGTAATGGATACCCAGGCTCTGCTCCTGGATGAACGCGTTGTAGCAGGCCGCGTCCAGCTGCAGGCAGGCTGCCAGGGCAATCGGGCCCAGCGGGCAATGCAGCGCCAGCGCCACGTCGTAGGCTTCGGCCATGTTGGCGATCTTGCGGGTTTCGGTGATGCCACCGGCGTGGGACGCATCCGGCTGGATGATGTCGACGTAGCCTTCGCTGAGCACGCGCTTGAAATCCCAGCGCGAGAACAACCGCTCACCCAAAGCGATCGGTGTACTGGTCAGCGGCGCCAACTCTTTGAGCGCTTCGTAGTTTTCGCTGAGCACCGGTTCTTCGATGAACATCAGCTTGTACGGATCGAGCTCCTTCATCAGCACCTTGGCCATGGGCTTGTGCACCCGGCCATGGAAGTCCACGCCGATGCCGACGTTCGGGCCGACGGCATCGCGCACGGCAGCGACGTTGGCCAGGGCCTGGTCGACCTTGTCGAAAGTGTCGAGAAATTGCAGCTCTTCGGTGCCGTTCATTTTCACCGCGGTGAAACCACGCTCGACCGCATCTTTCGCCGCCCGTGCGGTATCTGCCGGACGGTCGCCGCCGATCCACGAATACACACGAATCCTGTCCCGCACCTGACCGCCCAACAGGTCGCTGACCGACACGCCCAGCGCCTTGCCCTTGATGTCCCACAAGGCCTGGTCGATACCGGCCAGGGCGCTCATGTGGATCGCGCCGCCACGGTAGAAACCGCCGCGATAGAGCACGGTCCAGATGTCCTCGATGTTGCGCGGGTCTTTGCCGATCAGGTAGTCGGACAATTCTTCAACGGCTGCGGCAACGGTGTGGGCGCGGCCTTCGACCACGGGCTCGCCCCAACCGGTGACGCCCTCGTCGGTTTCGACCTTGAGGAAGCACCAGCGTGGCGGAACGATGAAGGTGGTCAGTTTGGTGATTTTCATCTGTTTGTCTCTCTTGTTAGATGCAGCGCTCGCAGCGCCCAAAAAGTCTTAACGGAGGGCTTTCCAGGCAGCGACGTAGGCCTTGGCATTGGCCGCCACTTGCTCTGCCGTCATACCCGGTTTGAACAGACCGGAGCCGAGGCCGAAACCTTTGACGCCCGCGTCGATAAACACCTGCATGTTGTCCGGCGTGATGCCGCCGACCGGCACAAGAATGGTTCCGGCCGGCAACACCGCGAGCCAGGCTTTGACGACGGCCGGCCCCATCTGCTCGGCCGGGAACATCTTCAGCACATCCGCTCCTTCGGCCAGTGCCGCGAAGGCTTCGGTCGGCGTGGCGACACCCGGCGACAGGTAAAGTCCCGCCGATTTCGCCGCGCGCAAGACCTTCGGATCGCTATGGGGCATGACGATCACCTGGCCGCCAGCGGCTTTCACTTGCTCGACCTGCTCCGGCGTCAACACCGTGCCGGCACCGATCAGGCAATCGGCGGGCAAGATGCTGCGCAGGATGCGGATACTTTCGTACGGCTCAGGGGAATTGAGTGGCACTTCGATGACGCGAAATCCGGCGGCGTACAGGACTTCGCCGATGGCGGCCGCTTCCTGCGGGCGCAGACCGCGCAGGATCGCGATCAGGCCGTTTTGTGCCAAGGCTTGTTTGAGCATGTCAGGTCTCCAGTCAGGTTTAACGGGATGCGGTGGACGTGACCAGGCCGGCAGCCAGCGCCAGTTGCCACAATCCGCGTTCGGTGGCCTGTTCGGCCAGGGTCACCCGGGCAAAACCGCAGGCGTCGAGCGCACGGCTGTAGCGGGCACAGAGTCGGGTGTTGCCAATGAGGATGATCGAAGGCAGATGCACGCTGTTGCGCCGGCGCCGCTGGACATTTGCCAGGGCCGCCAACTCATGGCCGATCAGCAGGCCGGACAGGTAGTCCGCCTGGGCGCTGGCGCTCAATTCGCCGGTCAGCCCGAGACTGCGGGCGCTGAACATTGTCGACAGCGGACCGGTTTCACCGTCCGCCGACAACGCGACCTGGACACCGCGATCAAACGCATCGCCATCGAAAGACCCGCCACGCTGTTGGGTGCGTCCGAGAATGCTGTGCTCACTGAGCACGGCGAACACTTCGCCGGTCATGAAGGTATCGAAATGCACGATGCAGCCGTCGGCCACTTCCACCCATTTCGAATGGCTGCCCGGCAGGCCGATCAACAGATCGGCGCCCGCCTCACCCGTCAGGTTTTGCAGCACGCCGAGCACCTGGGTTTCTTCGCCGCGCATCACGTTCGGCAAACGCGAACGCTCGATAACGCCGGGCACAATGTGCACATCGACGCCGCGCAGACTGCGCACGGTTTGCAAGGAAATACCGAGAGTGGCGACGTTTGCTGGCGTGTCGCGGTAGGCCGCTTCGCGCCAGCCCTGGGCGCTGCCGACCATGCCGCAGGCAATCACCGGCAAATCCGGCCGGGCGTCGAGCCAGTCGCCGCAGGCCTCGTCGAAGGCCAGTTCAAAGCCGTCGGCGCATTCCCGGCCGCCAATGATTCGCGGTGCTTTCGGTAGCTGCATGATCCCCGACGACAGCGAACGCTGTTCGAGGACCAAGCCACCTTCAGCCAGTTTGTAAGCACGTAATGAGGTTGTCCCCCAGTCGAGCGCGATCAATTGCGCCTGCATCGCTTCACCTGTTTTGGTTTTTGGCAGTGAGTGAGCGCGACTATAAACCTGTGCCGGGACAAATCTCAATATATAAATATCAATCCCATATTATGGGATAAAACAAAAAAAGATCGCAGCCTTCGGCAGCTCCTACACGGGATCGTCCACCGCGGTTTGGCGGTGTACATCGATCCGTAGGAGCTGCCGAAGGCTGCGATCTTTTAAGAAGTTTCAGTTACCCGCAGCAAAATCCCGCAGCACCGCCCCATCCATCCGATAGCGCACCCACTCCTCCTGCGGCTGCGCCCCCAGGGACTTGTAGAATTCGATGGCCGGGGTATTCCACTCCAGCACGCTCCACTCGAAACGGCCGCAGTCGTTGGCGCAGGCGATTTTCGCCAGATGCCGCAACAGGGTCTTGCCCGCGCCTCCGCCACGCTGTTGCGGGGTGATGTAGAGGTCTTCGAGGTATAGGCAATTGCTGCCAAGCCAGGTGGAATAGCTGAAGAAGAACACCGCGAAACCGATGGGCGCACCGTCGCGCAGGCAGATCAGGCCATGGGCGGTGGCGCCTTCGCTGAACAGGCTGCGCTCGATGTCGGCAACGCTGGCGATGACTTCATGGCGGGCACGCTCGTAGTCGGCCAGTTCAGTGATGAACGCGAGGATTTGCGGTGCGTCACTGGGGGTCGCCGGGCGGATTTCGATCGTCATGGACGTGCCTTGTCAAAAGTGGAAAACGCCATACTAAGTCGGCGCGGTACTTGTGGCGAGGGGGCTTGCCTGTGGCGAGGGAGCTTGCTCCCGCCGGGTTGCGCAGCAGCCCCAAAAGAAGGCAATGCGATCTTTCTGGAAAAACAGAGCCGATCGCAACAGGGCCTGCTTCGCAGGCCAGCGGGAGCAAGCTCCCTCGCCACAAAAGCTGATCCGCCACAAAGTGTCTGGAGGCTTTACTCCGGCCAACACTAACCCTGGCATCGATAACCTCGGACCAAACATTCGGGCACTGCGTGATTAGATAGCCGCGCTGCTCATTTATCCGGCCAAGGAACCACGTCATGCCTACCGCGACACCTCCTGTCTCAAGCAAGTTGTTTGGCCTGTTTTGCCTCGCCAGTTACCTGTTGTCGCTGTCCTACGGTTCGACGTTTTTGCTGTCATTGTTGATTGGTTCTCGCGGTGGCAACGAACACGACGCCGGCAGCGTGATTTCGGCGGCGATGCTCAGCACCTTTGCGGCGGTGATTGTTTCCGGTCATTTGTCCGACCTGCTCGGCGCCGCCCGCTCGGTGGCGCTGTTCGGTGTTTTGCTGGTAGCGGCGAGCCTGGGCTTCGCCCTGACCCCGGGCTTTGGCCATCTGCTGTTGTTTTTTGGCCTGCTGCTGGGTCTGGGCTGGGGCGTGTTCTACACCCTGGGGCCGATCATCGTCGCAAGCCTGGTGACACCCGCACAGCGTGCCAAATACTTCGCCCTGCTGTCGGGCAGCATGATGAGCGGGATCGGCAGCGGCCCGTTGCTCGGCCGCGCGGCGAGTGCGCTCGGTTATCCGGTGACAGCCGCGTTTTACCTGGCGGCGCTGGCCAGCCTGATCGGCGTATTGCTGTTCTGGCGTCTGGATCGGCAGTTGAAACAGGTGCCCGCGCAATCTGGCAGTGTGTCGCGGATTTCCTGGCGCGCAGCGGCTCAGGTGCTGTCGTCCAGGGCCGTTTTCCCGATCATCATGGTCGGTCTCGGCGGTTGTGTTTTCGGTGGTCTGTCGAGCTTTCAAACCAGTTATGCGGCGGCGCACTCGCTCGACTACTCGTTGTTCTTCCTCGGTTTCATGAGCGCGGCGATCAGCGGCCGCATGCTGGTTGCCGGCTTTGTGGTCAAGCGCGATCCATTGCGTGCGTCGTGCGTGCTTTCGGGGTTGATGGTGACGTCGATCGTGATGTTCGGTTTTGTCGTCGACAACAGCTTCAGCTACCTGCTCGCGGCGGTGATGCTCGGGATCGGTTACGGCCTGACTTACTCGGTGATCAACGGCCTGGCCGCCAATGAAGCGCCGAACGGCAGCACCGCGCAATCCTTGCTGCTGTTCAGCCTGTCGTACTTCATCGGCGTGTTCGGCTTCCCATTGCTGGCGGGGAAAATCATCGTCGAACAAGGCATGCCCACGCTGTTGCTCACGGTGTTGGCGGTTGCCTCGCTCAACTGGCTGATCACCGTGGGCCGTTTGATCTGGCGTAGAGCCATAGCGGTCAGGGCACTGGAACAAGCCTGAGCCGTTCGTCGCTGACAATGCACCCATCCGGATCGAGGGCGGACTAATCAGGTAAGGACTCTACCCGTTGGAGACAACACCATGACCCTGCCCAGGCTGACCGCCCTCGCCCTCACCGCCCTGCTGTCTTCTACCGCACTCGCCGGAACCATCGGCTCGGGCACCGGCCCGACCAATCCGGTGGAAAAACCCAGGGCACCGGCGATCCAGAGCGCTCCAGGCATGAACACCGACGGCACGACGATCGACCACAACCTCCCGCCTGCCACCGGCACCGACCCGCGCACCCAAGGCAAAGACATGGGCCGTCAGGGCGGGACGAATCTGCCGGACAAAAAAACGCCCGGCAATGGCGGCCTCGGTTCAAGCACCACCGAGGACGAGGAAAGCAACATGAGCCAGTAATCAAGCCAGGAGAAATCCCATGCCTCGTGGAAGTAAAACCAAATACACCGCCGAGCAAAAACGCAAGGCGCAACACATCGAAGACAGTTACGAAAGCAAAGGCCTTTCAAAGGATGAAGCCGAAGCCCGCGCCTGGGCGACCGTGAACAAACAGTCCGGCGGCGGCGAACGGGCCGGTGGGTCGGGGCGCAAGAAACCGGCCAGGGCAAAGTCTGCAGATCGCAAGGAGTCGGCGCGTCGGGCGGTGGCCACTCGTAAGGGGCACTCACGCAATAGCGCTGCATCCAGAGAGGCCCAGACGGTCGATAGCTTGAGGAAGGAGGCCCGGGCCAAGGGTATTCCCGGGCGGTCCTCGATGCGCAAACAAGAGCTGATCGAGGCGTTGCGCAAGGCGGGTTAAGGCCCAACTGTTTTGTGTTGAAGCTGATGGCCTCATCGTCGGATCGCCGCCCGGAGCAAGCTCGCTCCCACAGGGTTGCGCGTTGTTCACAAAATCTAGCCACACCTCAAATCACTGTGGGAGCGAGCTTGCTCGCGATGAGGCCGGCACATCCAACATAAATGTTGGCCGGTACTCCGCCATCGCGAGCAAGCTCGCTCCCACAGATAATGGATGTCAGCGCTGTTTCAGGCGATCGATCACCACCGCCAACAGCAGAATCGAACCCCGAATCACATACTGATAAAACGTGTCGATGTTCTTCAGGTTCATCGCATTCTCGATGATCGCCAGTATCAGTACCCCGGCAATCACGTGCCGGATCATGCCGATCCCGCCACTCAACGACACCCCGCCCAGCACGCAGGCCGAGATCACCGTCAACTCGAAACCCTGGCCGATCATTGGCTGACCGGAGGTCATGCGCGACGCCAGGATTACCCCGGCCAACGCACCGATCACCCCATGCACGGCAAAGATGATGATCTTGGTCCGGTCGACATTCACACCGGCCAGCAACGCCGCTTCCTGATTGCCGCCGATGGCCATGGTGTTGCGCCCGTAGGTGGTGTAGTTCAGCAGCCAGCCGAAGAACAGGAAACAGACGATGGTGATCAGGATCGGTACCGGCACACCAAACAACTGGCCGTTACCGAAGACGAAGAACGACTCCTGGGACACCCCTACCGCTTTGCCGTTGGCGAAGATGTAGGCCAGGCCACGCACGATCTGCATGGTCGCCAGCGTGGTGATCAGCGCGTTGACCCGTAGTTTGGCAATGACGATGCCATTGATCAGCCCGACGATCAGCCCCATCACCAACGCCGCACAGACACCGAGAAACACGCTGTCGGTGTCGCGCATCACCACCGCCGCGACTACCCCGGCGCAGGCAATCACCGAGCCCACCGACAAGTCGAAATGCCCGGACGCCAGGCAATACAACATGGTGCACGCCGCGATCCCGGTGGTGGAAATCGCCAGGCCCAGGCCGCGCATGTTCAGCGGCGAAAGGAAGTTGTCGATCATCAGGGTACAGAGCACGAAGATTCCGACGGCGGCCAGCAGCATCACCCAGTCATCGAGGAAGCGCCGCAGGTCCAGCGGTTTGCGCGTAGTCGGCAGTGTGTTGTTTTGGGTTGTCATCATAGTCACCTCTCAGTTCGCCACGCCGTCAGCGCGTTGGCGCGGCAAAGCCAGTTGCAGCAGGTTGGATTCGTTGGCCTGTTCGCGGCTCAGCTCGCCACGCAGCGCGCCTTCGCACAGCACCAGGATGCGGTCGGAAATACCCATGACTTCCATCAAGTCGCTGGACACCACAATCACCGCGATCCCCTCTGCCGCCAGGTTATGGATGATCTGGTAGATCTCGGCCTTGGCACCGATGTCGATGCCACGGGTGGGTTCGTCAAGCAGCAGCACTTTCATCGGCATCGACAGCCAGCGGCCGAGAATGGCCTTCTGCTGATTACCGCCGGAAAGAAACTTGATCTGCTGCCCGGCGTGGGGCGTTTTCACCTTGAGCGCCTTGATCTGCTGGTCGGCGTTGTCCTTCTCCCACAGGCCACGCAACAGGCAACCGAAGGTGGAGTGGGCGCCGCGTGCGCTGATGTTGATGTTCTCGGCGACGCTGGCCAGCGGCAGGATGCCTTCCTTCTTGCGGTCCTCGGGGCACAACAGGATCCCGGCGGCAATCGCGTCCCGGGGTGAGCGCAGCTTCAGTTCATGGCCACGAAGCTTCAGGTGTCCGGCGCTGTGGCGCGCCAGGCCGCTGAGCAGGCGCAACAGCTCGGTGCGACCGGCACCGACCAACCCGAACAGCCCGAGGATTTCGCCCTTGTGCACCTCGAAACTCACCGGCTCACGCAACCCCGGCCCGAGTAGACCGTCGACCTTGAGCGCCACGGCGCCGCGCTGGCGCGGGCGGTAATCGTAGATGTCCTGAATGTCACGACCGACCATGCAGGTGACCAGTTGATCGTGGGTCAGCTGGCTCATGTCGTCGAATGTGCGCACGTATCGCCCGTCCTTGAACAGCGTCACGGCATCACAAATGCGAAACACCTCTTCCATGCGATGGGACACGTAGAGCACCACTTTGCCCTCGTCCCGCAGCCGGCCGATGATCGCCATCAAGCGCTCGATCTCCCGCGCCGAAAGGCTGCTGGTGGGTTCGTCGAAGGCAATCACATGGGCGCCACGGGACAACGCCTTGGCTATCTCCACCAATTGCCGCTGGCCGAGGGACAGGCGCCCGACTTTCTCTTGCGGGTCGATTTCATCGGCCAGGCCTTTGAGACAGGCCAGTGCCTGCTGGCGCAGGGCACCTCGGTTGATCAGGCCGAAACTGGCCGGCAGGTGCCCGAGAAACAGGTTCTCGGCCACGGTCATTTCCGGCACCAGATGCAACTCCTGGTGGATCACCGCGACGCCACTGCCGATGCTGTCGGCGGTGGACTTGAAGTCCATCGCCCGCTCGCCGATCTGCAAGGCACCGCTGCTGGGCGTATAGGCCCCGCCGAGGATTTTCAGCAGCGTCGACTTGCCGGCACCGTTCTCGCCCATCAAGGCATGAACCTGCCCCGGATGGGCGACGAAGCTGATGTTGTCCAGCGCCTTGACCCCGGGAAAGGTCTTGCCGATCCCGTTGAAGCGCAAGCTGCCGCTGTGTTGTTGTGTATTTGTTTGCGCGTGCATAACCCACCTCTTCAAACCGGTCAGGCAGCCCCGTCGCCGAGGCCGCCGCTGAAATCAAACGGCCATCAGTTCCACAGGCCGATCTTTTCCAGTTCCTGCTTGAAGTTGTCGCGGGTGATCAGCGTCACGTCGTCCATGGCGGTGAATTTCGCCGGTTCAGTGCCGGTGGTGACCCACTCGTACATCATGCTCGCGGTGTTGTAGCCCTCGATGTGCGGGCTTGGCAGCATCGAGCCGTAGAAGCCGCTGTCGGGTTTCTTCAACTCGCCGATGGCGTCGGTGCCGTTGATGCCGATGCCGATCACGTTGGCCGCAGCGAAACCCGCGCTCTCGGTGGCGCGCACGCCGCCCAGGACCGTGTTGTCGTTCATGCCACCAATGATCAGGTTTTTCGCCGCGCCCGGCAGTTTCACCAGTGCCGAATTGGTGGCGTCCATGCTGCCTGGCACATCGAGGGTTTTCAGGGCCGCGAACAGGATGTGGTCTTTCGGCATGCCGGCGTCTTCGAGTGCCTTGATCGAGCCGTCGGTGCGCTTCTTGCCGGTGTCGAGTTCGTTGTAGGTGTTGATCACCGCATAGGTGTCTTTCCAGTCCCAGCCGCGCTTCTTCGCTTCGGTGGCCATGGCGTTGCCCTGCTTCTGGCCGACTTCGAACGCGGCCATGCCGAGGTACGGCACATCCTCCATGAACTTGCCGCTGGCATCGACGAAACGGTCATCGACGGCAATCACTTTCAGCCCGTTGAGTTTGGCCTTGGCCATGATCGCAGGTCCCAGGGACACGTCCGGCGGGCAGATCACGAAGCCTTTGGCGCCGTTGGCCGCGAGGCTGTCGATGGCAGAAAGGGTTTTCTCACCATCCGGCACGGCGATCTTGATCAGGGTGAAGCCTTTCTCTTTCCCGGCTTTTTCGGCAAAAGCCCATTCGGTCTGGAACCAGGGTTCTTCCGCTTGCTTGACCAGAAAACCGATTTTCACTTGCTCGGCCGCCAGCAGCGTGCTGCTCAGGCTGACCGCCGAGACCGCCAACGCGGCACAGCACAGGGAACGGATAGCATGACGACGATTCATAAGCTGACTCCTTGTTATTGTTCTTGAGCGTTCTTTGAAAGCGTTCTTTGTAAATAAAGGACGGTAAAACCGTACTGCAAATAGTCATATCGTATGATCATTGAATTTCAGGCGTAGTAATGCGCCTGAAAGCACGATCACTCAATCGTGGTACATCACCGAGCGCCCGCCATCGATAGTGATGCACGAGGCATTGATGAACGGCGCTTCATCGCTGGCCAGGAACACGGCGGTCATTGCCACTTCGCTCGGCTGACCGATGCGACGCGGCGGGTGCAGGTCAAACGCGCGCTGGCGTTCGGCGTGGGGGTCGGCGAAACCGTTCCAGTAATCGATGTTGATCTGGGTTTCGATATAGCCCGGCGCAATGGCATTGACGCGGATGCCCTTGGCCGCATATTCGATGCCCAGCGCGCGGGTCAGGCCGAGCAGGCCATGCTTGGCCACCGGGTACGGGAAGCAGCCCGGAATGATGTGGGAGGAATGGGTGGAGGCAATGTTGATGATGCTGCCGATGCCCTGTTCGATCATCTGCGGCAGTACCGCCTTGCAACCGTACCAGGCGCCATCGAGGTCAATGGCAAAGCAGCGATGCCAGTCTTCTTCGGTCATTTCCAGCGGGTCACGGAACACGTTGACCCCAGCGCAGTTGACCAGCACATCGATCCGGCCGTGCAGGTCGATCGCCAGCCGGGCCATGGCGTGCAAATCCTGTTGACGCGCCACGTCGGCCTTGATCGCCACCACATCGGCGCCTTTGTCCCGCCAGTGCGCCGCGACTTTCTCGACTTTCTCGGCCTGAATGTCGCTGATGATCAGCCTGGCCTGCTGGGACGCGAAGGTCGCCACAATCGCTTCGCCAATGCCCTGGGCGGCACCGGTCAGCAACACGACCTTGTTTTTCAGGCGTTCGCCCTTGGGCGGTTCGGGTACCGGTGGCAGTGACAGTGGCTCAGCCATGGATCAAGACTCCTGTTCGAAAACACGACGAAAACCGGGCATCTGTCGATGTCCGGTCAAAAGGCATTGAGGAAGAAACAGGTGAGTGCGAAAACGCTTCAGCCTGGAAACGGTTTGAGACACTGCCTACGCAAGGGAGCACGGGGAAACTTCGCTGCATCACTTCACCTGTTTTGTTTTTTTAAGTGTGAGTGCATGAAACTGGTGAGGCCGACTATAAACCCGGCCCGCTAAAAATCTCAATATATATATTTGCATCCCATATTATGGGAATCACCCAGCAAAACGCGTGCAATATTTTCCAGGTACATCCACTGGAATCGACAACACAGCCCCATCCAGCGGATGGCCCAGCGGACTGGCTGCGCTGGTGATGTACAGGGTTTTCAGGTCTGCGCCGCCGAACACACAGCTGGTAGGACGGCTGATCGGCAGTTCGATGATCCGGTCGACTTTGCCGTCAGGGCTCAACCTGAGCAGGCAGCTACCGTCCCAACGGGCATTCCAGATAAAACCTTCGGCATCCATCGCCGAACCGTCCGGGCCGCCACGCCCGTGCGGACCAAACCAGACCTGCGGCGCATCGAGGGCGCCGTCGGTACGGATGAAATATCGATACAGGGTGCCGTCGAGGCTGTCGCCGAAATACACGGTGGTGGCGTCATCGCTCCACAACAGCGTGTTGGGAATGCCCAGGTTACGCAGCAGCGGCACGACCCGCCCGGCGCGATCGATGCGAAACAGTCCGCCCGAACGGCGCAAGACGGGCAGGTCTTCACCCTGTTCTGCGATGTTGTTTTGCATGCTGCCGAGCCAGAGCCGGCCCTGGGCGTCGCAGCGGGCTTCGTTGGGGCGGTTGCCCGGTTGCGGATCGGCCACGCAGAACAACGTCAAACGCGGTTCCAGGCCAGGAGAGTCAAGATCGAGCCGGTAAACGCCACTGCTCAATGTCACCAGCGCATCGTCGCTTTCGCAGGGAATGAAGGACGACACATGCTCCGGCATCTGCCAGATCTGCACATTGGCGCCGCTCAACCGCAGGGCCTGTTTACCGGCGATATCCACCCAGTACAGGGCTTGGGTGGGAGCATCCCAGAACGGGCCCTCGCCCAGTTGTGCCCGATGTCCGGTCACTGCAGTCCACGCCATGAAACCTCCTGCACGGTTTTTGTTTTTATTGTGTAGGAGCTGGCTTGCCAGCGATGGAGTGTCAGTCGACATCGTCGTCGCTGATCCACCTTCGCCAGCAAGCTGGCTCCTACAAGTAGTTCGGGTATTCAGCTGGCCTTTTTATCGGCCATGACTTGCGGGTAGTAACGCTTGATCGCAAGGTCCGCGTTATCGATCAGGGTCATGCAGGCCCAAACGCCCCGGGCGGTATCTCGGGCCGCGATTGCCTCGGCCAGGTCCCGGTGAATCGGCAAGGTGCGACGCAGTTCATCCGGGTCCGCGGCGGATACTTCAAAGGCCACCGCCAGCAATGCGCCAAGGGCGGGAACCATTTGTTCGATGAATTGATTGTGGCTGGCGGCGAGGATGCACTCGTGGAAGAGCTGGTCGGCACGGTTGTAATCGATGCCGCTGTCCACCGCCCGTTCCAGCGCGTTGCAGGCCAGCAGGATCGCGTTCACCTGTTCGCCGGTTGCGCGCTCGCAGGCCCAGCGCACCGCCATCGGTTCGATGGTACGGCGCAGGTCGAGCAGATCGTCGACGAAGTTTTCCGGCAAGCCGCTGCGCGACAACCAGCCGACGACTTGTGGGTCGAAGAGGTTCCAGCGCCGCACCGGCAACACCCGCGTGCCGACCTTCGGGCCGACTTCGAGCATGCCTTTGGCAACCAGGGTTTTGATCGCTTCGCGGATGACCGTGCGGCTCACGCCGAGTTGTTCGCCGAGGTCGGCTTCGACCTTGAGTGACTCACCAGGCCTGACCTGCCCCGTGGCGAGCCAGCATCCCAGCCAGTCAACGGTCGAAGCATGAAAGCTGCTGGACATGGACACCTCAAAGCCGTACGTGATGGAAGCTCACGCTAATCATCATACGATTGTGTGTCAATTTGATTTTTTGAATATTCGCAAGCCACTGTGGGAGCGAGCTTGCTCGCGAAAGCGGAGTATCAGTCAACATTGATGTTGAAGCTAACGGCCCCTTCGCGGGCAAGCCCGCTCCTACAGGGATCGGTGTCAGGGTTCGAGGCCGATGGGGAAGAACTCGCCGCCACTCCATACACCGAGCCAGCTCTGGCCGTCGATCTCGCGGCTCACTGCCAACTCCACCAATTGATAGAACACGTTGCGATGGATCAAGGCTTCAAGATTGCTGCGCACATGCACATAAGGGGCCGGTTCCTGCGTTACCGGATCGACGACCACGCGCATCGGATGCTCGGCACCGGCCTCGGTGGTTTCATCGACGTTGGTGGTAAAGCGCAACAGCTGCGCCTGGCCCTCGCCTTCCACGTCCAGCGCAATCGCCACGAACGGCGCATCGTCGACCTTGATGCCGACCTTTTCGACCGGCGTGATCAGGAAATAATCATCGCCGTCGCGGCGAATGATGGTGGAGAACAGCTTGACCATCGGCTTGCGCCCGATCGGCGTGCCCAGGTAATACCAGGTGCCATCGCGGGCTATGCGCATGTCGATGTCGCCGCAGAAATCGGGATTCCACAGGTGCACCGGCGGCAAGCCTTTGGTCTTGGGGATTTGCCCCAGCAGGTCGTTGGCTTTTTGCGGGCCACTCATGGTGTTCTCCTTGGCATTACTGGTCGCTGAGCCCCAGCAGGCTGCGCGCGTATTGTTCCAGCGGCGGGCCCATCAGGTCTTCGGGTTTTTTATCGTGGAACGTCAGTAAACCGCCACGACTCTTGATGGTCGCAGTATCAATCAAATACTGGGTGCTGGTCTCGATCAACATGATCTGAATCATACCGCTGTCGATACCGAGACGATCCAGGGCTTCCTGATCCAGCCACTCGTCCGAGTTGCCGATACGGTCGTCAGACTTGGCAAACCGGGTGTAGAGCAGATAATGCGCACCGGCGGCACGGGCTTCGCCCATGGCCTGGTCAAGGCCTTCCGGTGTACGGGCACGGCGGACCATCGGGAAGTATTCGACGAAGCCATCGAACGCGACTTCGGCAATCACGTTGGGTCGTGGGTAAACGTCGCTGCCCGGGGGCATGAAAGCACCTTGGGCGATGTAGACGAACGAGTCCGGTTGAATGCGCAGATTGTTTACGCGACGACTGTCGCTGTGATCGAGTAACCCCGCATCGCTCATATGGTAACGAGTCCCTTCGGCCATATCGCTGACGTTCATGCAGCCACCAAGTGCCAAAACGGCCAGCAGCAAAACCAGGCTACGCATCCTATCCTCCAGAGGCCAGTGTCGGAAAACCGGCGAATGGCCGTAGGATGCAGCTTTTGCGCCAGCTCATGAGCCTTGTTGACTGATCTATAGCCATCGCGAGCAAGGATTTACGCAAACCTTGTGGGAGCGTGGCTTGCCCGCGATGAGGCCGGTTCAGCCGCCGATAATCTTCATGACAGTCGCTCCACCGGAGAACGCCACTTCCTGCTTATCGCCCAAGGCTTTCACCAGGAGCCTCTGCAAGGCTGGAAGTGCTTGATGGCGTGGCTTGTCCAGCAGGTCGCCGATGTAATGGCGATTGCTCGACGACAGGCAGCCATGCAGCCACCCGGTGGAAGATAAACGCAAGCGTGAACAGGTCCGGCAGAAAGGTACGCTCTCGTTGGCGATCACGCCGAAATAACCCTGGCCGGGGATTTCATAGCGCACCGCTGTCGCATCGACAGGCGCGTCGGCCTGCCGGTATTCGTAGCGCTCGGCAATCAGGCTCAACAGTTGCTGGAGGCTGACGAACTGCTGCAGAAAGGCATTGGAATCGCTGGCCAGATGGCCCATGCGCATCAGCTCGATGAAGCGCAGTTCATAACCACGCTCCAGACAGTAATCAAGCAGCGGCATCACTTGATCGAGGTTCTGCCCGCGCAGCGGCACCATGTTGACCTTGATCTTCATGCCGGCCGCACTGGCCTCGCTCATGCCGTTGAGCACTGTGGCCAGGTCGCCGCCCCGGGCAATGGCACGGAACGCACTGGCGTCAAGGGTATCGAGGGAAACGTTGAGGCGCCGAATGCCGGCGTTCACCAGCAGCGGCAGTTTCTTCGCCAGCAACTGGCCATTGGTGGTCAGGCTGATGTCTTCCAGGCCCATCTGCCCGACCGCCGTCATGAACGCTTCGAGTTTCGGGCTGACCAGCGGCTCGCCGCCGGTAATGCGCAGACGCTCGATCCCCGCCGCTTCAATCAGATACGCCACACCGCGCGCCATGGCTTCGGCCGACAACTCATCCTGCGCAGCCACCAGCCGCTTGCCATTGGGCACACAGTAGGTACAGGCGTAATTGCAGGCTGAGGTCAGGCTGATTCGCAGGTTGCGAAAACGCCTGCCTTGACGGTCAACGATCATGGGCACTCCGGCGGAAGAATATCGGGCCGCTAAAACTTGACTCAGAAATCAAGTTTTAGCAAGTCCTCTACCTGAGTATATTCCTGCGGCACTGCGCCAAGTAGCGAAATAATGGCGCAATAAGGCAACTGAATGGCTCAGCTGCCGGGAGTGTCGGTGTCGCGCTTGCGCTTGTTACCCATGCGCACGCCGATATCCATCAGGAACTGGAAGAAACCTTCCTGATCTTCCAGCACGTTGCTCCAGAACGGCGAGTGGTACAGCGCGACGGCACCGTGCACCAGCGCCCAGGCCGCGCAGTAATGGAAGTAAGGCGGCACGTCTTCCAGCTTGCCTTCGCTGATCCGGCCTTTGATCAGCAGGGTCAGGCGTTCGAAATTCGAGGCACGGATCTTGTGCAGTTCCTCGATCATCTCCGGCACCTGGTTGCCCTTGACTACTTTTTCTTCGAGGCGGTCGAACAGGCGATAGCGTTGTGGATCGCGCATGCGGAATTCGAAGTACGCCCGGGACAGGGCTTCCTTGTCTTTGTCGACATCGGCCGAATGCAGCAGCGTGTTCAAATCGCGCTCGTAGTCGAGCATCAGGCGCAGATAGATTTCCGCCTTGGACTTGAAGTGCTTGTAGATCGTGCCTTTGCCGATACCGACGGCATCAGCGATCATCTCGACGGTGACACTGTCTTCACCCTGTTCGAGGAACAGCTTGAGCGCGGTATCGAGAATTTCCTGCTCGCGGCGACGAAACTCACGGACCTTACGAGGTTCTTTATGCATAAGAAAAGGTCTGTCGGGGTCAAAATTCGAAGCCGCGTATTATGCCTAACTTGCGCAAAAATGCACGGATCATCCGACCATATCTGCGCTTTCTGGTCATTTTGCGTACGTTTGCAGGTTGATGAGAACCCTTCCGAAGCGCACGTATTCCAAATTTGTTTAAAAACCCTGACCAGCAAACTGGACGAGGCGCAATCCTGATCAATACTTCAACTGTCGGCGGGGCATCTCCCCCAAGTGTCACGCCGATATTGGTACCAACGGACCGCGTACCATTGTTTTACTCCTAATGGTCTTAACCCGGATTCACCCCCCAGAACCCGGGTTTTTTTTGCCTGCGATTTAACCTTGTTGGAGCGAGCCTGCTTGCGAAAGCGGATTCGATCCCTAAACCGATTTCACATGCGCCAGGGGAAACAACCGCTTGAAGTTCTCAGTGGTCTGCTCGGCAAACCGCTCGTAGGGCTCACCACGCAACATTGCCAGAAATTCCGCAACTTCACGCACGTACTGCGGCAGGTTTGGCTTGCCGCGATAGGGGATCGGCGCCAGGTAAGGCGAGTCGGTTTCCACCAGCAATCGGTCGGCCGGCACCTTGCTGGCCACATCGCGCAACGCATCGGCATTGCGGAAAGTGACAATCCCGGACAGGGAAATGTAATAGCCCATGTCCAGTGCAGCCTTCGCCATTTCCCAGTCTTCGGTAAAGCAATGCAATACGCCTGCCTGGGGCAACGCCGCTTCACGCAACAAGTCCAGGGTGTCGGTGCGGGCACCACGGGTGTGGATGATCACCGGTTTGCCGGTCTGCTGCGCCGCTTGCAGGTGCAGGCGAAAGGATTGCTGCTGCAACTGCGCCGCTTGCGGCTCGTAGTGGTAATCCAGGCCGGTTTCGCCGATGGCGACCACCCGCGGGTGATTGAGCTCCTGCAACAGCCAGTCCAGCGCCGGCGCGGCACCCGGCTGTACATCCAGAGGGTGTACGCCTACCGAGCAGTCGACGTCGTCATAACGTTCGGCCAGGGCCTTGACGTCGGCCGCGTTGTCCGCGCTGACACCGATACACAGAAAGTGCCCTACCCCGCGTTGTCGGGCCGCATCAAGGGCGGCATCCAGGGAGCCGTCGTGGGCGGCCAGGTCGAGGCGATCGAGGTGACAATGGGAATCTACAAGCATAAAGGGCTGCAACTTACGTCGAGTGGGTGGGACGGGCGGATATTCTGATACTCGGAGTCTAGGCGCGGACAGTCATCTTTGGCCAGGCAACGATGCCCATTGCACCAGCAATGCCTCCAGCAGCAAGGCCGGATTGAGGTTGGCCTTGCTCAAGACTTTCTGCCTTTGGGCGAGGATCCAGTCCTGAATATCGAGGACTTTGCCCTGGGCGCTTTTCTGCGCCAGGTATTGCACGACCTTGCGCATGTCGGCAAGGCCCAGTCCAGCCTCGTCCTGGGTCAACTGATAGCGCAGGACCAGGCTCGACCAATCGCAGAACCAATCGAACAGGCGCAACATCGGAATGTTTTTCCACTCTTCGGCCAGTTGCGTCGGTGACTGCTGTTGCTTGAGGAGCTTTTTCACCCCTTCTACCACCTGCGCGCGCTGTTCACGCACGCCCTGGCCCTGAAGACTGACCGCTGCCAGTGGCGAACCGGCGGCCAGCGTCAGCAGTTCGACGCGTTCTTCTTCTGAACACTCCGGCAACGCCTGGGCCAGCCATTTCAAGCTCATGGCCTCGCCCGGCAGCGGACAGGCCTGCTGCACGCAGCGACTCTTGATGGTTGGCAACAAGCGGCTCGGCTGATGACTGACCAGCAATAAAACGGTATCGCCGGACGGTTCTTCAAGGCTTTTGAGCAAGGCGTTGGCGGCATTGATGTTCATCGACTCGGCCGGCTCGATGAGCACCACTTTGCGCCCGCCCAACTGCGCAGTCTGCACCACGAAACCGACCAGATCGCGAACCTGATCGACCTTGATCGCCTTGTCGGCTTCTTCCGGTTCCAGGATGTAGTTATCCGGGTGGCTGCCAGCCTTGAGCAGCAGACAGGATTTGCATTCACCGCAGGCGTCCAGCGCGTTCGGGCGCTGGCACAGCAAGCTGGCCATCAGGCGCTCGGCCAGTGCCCGCTTGCCAATCCCGGCCGGGCCATGCAGCAGGTAGGCATGTGCATGCTGGGCGCGACCGGCCAGTTGCTGCCAGAGGTTTTCCTGCCACGGATAGGCCTCAGCCACGGCTCAACTCCAGCAGGCGCGGCAGCAAGGCATCCAGCGACTGCTGAACCTGTGCCAACGGTTGGGCAGCATCGACCAGCACATAACGCGCCGGATCCGCCTCGGCCCGCTTGAGGAAGGCTTTGCGTACGGCATCGAAAAAGGTCCGGCCTTCGCGTTCGAAGCGATCCAGACGACCGCGAGCACTGGCGCGGGCCAGACCGACCTCGACAGGCAGATCGAAAATCAGCGTCAGGTCCGGGCGCAGATCGCCCTGAACGAAGGTTTCCAGGGTCGCGATGCGCTCCAGCGACAAGCCAC
This sequence comes from Pseudomonas sp. A-B-19, assembly GCF_019947515.1. NCBI lineage: Bacteria > Pseudomonadati > Pseudomonadota > Gammaproteobacteria > Pseudomonadales > Pseudomonadaceae > Pseudomonas > Pseudomonas sp. A-B-19. The sequence goes on along the minus strand of NZ_JAGYGN010000006.1, from coordinate 133,987 downwards.
GGCCGCCGCCCTGGTAGGCGTATGTCGAATCGGTGAAACGATCACACAAGACCACGGCACCGCGGACCAGCGCCGGGCGAATCACCTCGGCCAGGTGCTGGGCACGCGCCGCGAACACCAGCAGCAACTCGGTATCCGGGTTCATGACTTCATCGACCGGGGCCAGCAGCACTTCACGGATGCGCTCGGCCAGCGGCGTGCCACCCGGCTCGCGGGTCAGCAGCACCTCGGCGCCAGCGGCGCGCAGGCGCTCGGCCAGGTATTCGCGATTGGTGCTCTTGCCGGCGCCTTCCGGGCCTTCCAGCGTAATAAACAAGCCAGTCACAGGCAGTCCTTAGTCAGAGTCATTGCGGGCTATTCGGTGCGTTGGCATCGAGTTCCGGCACTTCAGGGGCCGGCGCAGGATCTTGCGCCGGCACTTGCGGCAGCGCCTCGGGAGCCGTGTTCGGTGAAGCGGCCGGGATCGGAGCCACATCTTGCGAAGACCTGGCCTCCTGCGTACCGCTTTGATCAGCCTCGGTTGGCGGCGTCTCGGGCGTGGAGGCGGGCGCCGGGCTGGAGCGGTAATCGGCACGACGCTTGAGCTGGAACTCCTTCACAGCATTGTTGTGAGCGTCCAGGTCGTCGGAGAACACGTGAGTGCCATCACCACGCGCCACGAAGTACAGGCTGTTGCCTTCCACCGGATTGAGTGCCGCATGGATGGCTTCGCGACCGACCATCGAAATCGGCGTCGGCGGCAGGCCCGCATTCATGTAGGTGTTATAGGGCGTCGCTTCCTTGAGATGAGACCGGGTCAGCTTGCCGTTGTAGCGGTCGCCAAGGCCGTAGATCACCGTCGGATCGGTCTGCAGCAGCATGCCCATCTCCATGCGTCGTACGAACACGCCGGCAATTTTCCCGCGCTCCTGCGGAACGCCGGTTTCCTTCTCCACCAGCGAGGCCATGATCAGCGCCTGGTAGGGTTCGGTGTACGGCACATCCGCTGCGCGCTGCTCCCATTCCTTGGCGAGCACTTCGTCGAGGCGCTCGTAAGCGGTTTTCAGCAGCTCGACATCGGACATGCCACGCACGTAACGATAGGTGTCAGGAAAGAAGCGCCCTTCCGGGAAAGTCCCGCTGTGGCCGAGCTTGTCCATGACCTGGCTGTCGCTCAACCCGTCGAGACTATGGTCGAGCTTCTCTTCTTTGGCCAGCGCTGCACGGACCTGGCGGAAATTCCAGCCTTCGACCAGGGTCAGGCTGTACTGAACCATTTCCCCGCGTTTCCACAGGTCGATCAGGCCTTCGACGGTCATGCCCGGCTTCATGCGGTATTCACCGCTGTGCAGGGGTTGCCTGGCGAGGTTGAATCGCCAGTATACCCGCAGCCAGAATGCGTCCTTGATGACACCATCGGCTTCGAGTCGGTAGAAGGTGCGGGTCGGCGTGGTGCCCTTGGGCACATCCAGCAATTGTTCCTGGGCAACGTTCAGCGGCTGTACCAGCGCCGAATGAATTTTCCAGGCGGAAGCACCCAACAGCAGCCCCGCCAGAACCAGTCCGGTTTCCAGCAGCAGCAAGAATTTACGTCTCACGTATCAAGCATCCAGTAGCGCACGGGCGATGGTTTGGAGTTTACGTGTGAGCGGCCCAACCGGCCAGTGAAGAGCAGCACAGGCGCGCACCGGCCAAACGCCATACACGCTGTTGCAGATAAATACTTCGTCAGCCCATTGCAGTTGTTCGAGGGGAATGTCGGTGATTTGCGTGGGGATTCCCAGCGTCCTGGCCTGAAACAATATTTCGCCACGCATCACGCCGGCCACGCCGCAGCGCTTGAGGTCGGCGGTGACGAGTACACCATCACGCACCAGGAACAAATTGCTGAACACGCCTTCAATCACGCGCCCGGCCTGATCGAGCATCAAGCCTTCGGCATGCTCGGCATCCTGCCATTCGGCACGGGCGAGGACCTGTTCAAGACGGTTCAGGTGCTTGAGGCCGGCCAGTAGTGGCTGTCTGGACAATCGCGTGGTGCACGGAAACAGACGAACACCCTGCTCGCCATGCACGACTGGGTAAGCCGCGGGTGGATTGCCTTGCAGAATGCGTCGGGCCTGAGCCGAAGGATCCGGGGCGTAACCGCGCAGACCGTCGCCACGAGTGAGGATGAGCTTGAGCACCCCGTCACCCAGTGCCGCGGCGTAGGCCAGCAGTTCGCTGCGGATCAACGCCTGATCGGCGGCAAGCGCCAGACGCGAACAGCCGTCCGCCAGACGCGCCAGATGCCGATCCAGCAATACGGGCTGCCCGTTGCGCACGGCGATGGTCTCGAACAGACCATCGCCATAAGCCAGGCCGCGATCCTTCAGCGACAAAGCGTCAGCCGGCTGACCGTCGACCCAGCTGTCCATCAGCCTGCGAACCGGCGGAACACCAGCGAACCGTTGGTGCCGCCAAAACCGAAGGAGTTGGAAACGACCACATCGATATCCATGTTGCGCGCCGTGTGCGGCACGAAATCGAGGTCGCAGCCTTCGTCCGGTTCATCGAGGTTGATGGTCGGCGGCGCTACCTGGCCGTTGATCGCCAGCACGCTGAAAATCGCCTCGACCGCGCCCGCCGCACCCAGCAGGTGGCCGGTCATGGACTTGGTGGAACTGACGGCCAGCTTGTAGGCGTGGTCGCCGAACACCGACTTGATCGCATTGACTTCGGCCAGGTCGCCTGCGGGAGTCGAGGTGCCGTGAGCGTTGATGTGCTGCACTTGATCGCCGTTGATTTTGGCATCGCGCAGCGCATTGGTGACGCAACGAGCAGCACCGGCGCCATCGACTGGCGGCGAGGTCATGTGGTAGGCATCGCCACTGGTGCCGAAGCCGATCAGCTCGGCGTAGATGGTCGCACCACGGGCCTTGGCGTGTTCCAGCTCTTCCAGAACCAGCGCACCGGCACCGTTGGACAGCACGAAGCCATCACGGCCCTTGTCCCACGGACGGCTGGCGCGGGTCGGCTCGTCATTGCGGGTCGACAGCGCGCGGGAAGCACCGAAACCGCCCATGCCCAGACCGCAGGCCGCCATCTCGGCGCCGCCGGCGATCATCACGTCGGCTTCGTCGTACATGATATTGCGAGCTGCCATGCCAATGCAGTGGGTACCAGTGGTACAGGCCGTGGCGATGGCGTAGTTGGGTCCCTGTGCCCCCAGATGGATCGACAGGAAACCGGAAATCATATTGATGATCGAGCCTGGCACGAAGAACGGAGAGATCCGTCGCGGGCCGGTCTCGTGCAGGGTGCGGGCGGTTTCTTCGATATTGGTCAGACCGCCAATACCCGAGCCCATGGCCACACCGATACGCTCACGGTTGGCGTCGGTGACTTCCAGGCCGGCATTGCGTACCGCCTGAAAACCTGCGGCCAGACCGTACTGAATGAACAGGTCGAGCTTGCGGGCTTCCTTGACCGACAGGTATTCCTCGACATTGAAGCCCTTTACCGAGCCGCCAAAACGGGTGGAATAGGCAGAAAGGTCGGCGTGTTCGATCAGACCAATGCCACTGCGGCCAGCCAGAATGCCCTGCCAGCTGCTTGGCACATCCGTGCCCAGTGGCGACAACATACCCATACCGGTGACTACGACGCGTCTACGCGACACAGCACTCTCCTTTTTTCAAATGACGACTTTGCATCAGGCCTAAAGAAAAAACCGCACGCCGTGATAGCAGTGCGGTTTTTCCATGACAGCGAGCAACGATTACAAACTATTACGCCTGGTGGCTAGTAACGTAGTCGATTGCAGCTTGTACGGTAGTGATCTTCTCGGCTTCTTCGTCAGGGATTTCGGTCTCGAATTCCTCTTCCAGAGCCATCACCAGCTCAACGGTGTCAAGGGAGTCGGCACCCAGGTCTTCTACGAAGGAAGCAGTGTTGACCACTTCTTCTTCTTTAACGCCCAGTTGCTCAGCAACGATTTTCTTGACGCGCTCTTCGATGGTGCTCATACCTTGTTTTCACTCCTAATGGACAAATTCAGGCAGCTGGCCAGTGGGTAAGTGTATAGAAAGACTTTTCAGCTTTTCAACTGAAAGCTTCACTCCTCAAACCCGGTGACCCTATGCCTATAAAATAGATTGCAGCTTTATAACGGATTTTAGACAGCTCGTATGACATTTTTTTGAAGCAATCCGTCACATTTGAATTACATGTACATCCCGCCGTTCACCGGGATTGTAGCTCCGGTAACGTAAGCCGCACCGTCCGACGCAAGAAAAGCGACCACGGACGCGATCTCTTGAGCCTGCCCCAGGCGCCCCAGCGGAATCTGCGTCTGCAAGGCTTCACGCTGTGCCTCGGGCAATTCACGGGTCATATCGGTATCGATGAACCCTGGGGCCACCGAGTTTACCGTAATCGAACGCGAACCGACTTCACGGGCCAGAGCACGGCTGAAACCTTCCAGGCCGGCCTTGGCGGCAGCGTAGTTTACTTGGCCTGCGTTGCCCATGGCACCCACAACCGAACCAATACTGATAATTCGGCCCCAACGGGCTTTGGTCATGCCGCGCAAAACGCCCTTGGACAGGCGGAACAGACTGTTCAGGTTGGTATCGACAACGTCGTGCCACTCGTCGTCTTTCATGCGCATCATCAGGTTATCGCGGGTGATGCCGGCATTATTGACCAGGATCGCTGGCGCACCGAACTGCTCCTGAATGCTCGCCAGGACTGCAGCCACGGACTCGTCGCTGGTGACATTGAGTTCAAGGCCGGTGCCCTGAATGCCGTGTTCTTTCAGGGTGGCGGCAATGCGCTCGGCACCCGACGCGGAGGTCGCGGTACCCACAACGATGGCGCCCTGACGACCCAGTTCCAGGGCGATGGCCTGGCCGATGCCACGGCTGGCACCGGTGACCAGTGCAACTTTACCTTGCAGACTCATGCAAGCTTCTCCTGATTCAGGCCAACGCTGCACGGGCGGCAGCGAAAGCGTCTGGGGTATTGAGGTTGGATGTCGACACGCCTTCGGCGCAACGCTTGTTCAGACCGGCCAACACTTTGCCCGGACCGCACTCGACCAGGCTGGTCGCGCCCTTGGCGGCCAGCGCCTGGACCGATTCAACCCAGCGTACTGGCTTGTACAGCTGTTCGAGCAGATCGCGCTTGAGGGTTTCCAGATCGGCCGGCACATCGGCACTGACGTTCTGTACCACAGGAATCTGCGGTGCCTGCCAGTCGATAGCGGCGATGGATTCGGCGAAACGTTCGGCAGCCGGACGCATCAGCTCGCAATGGGACGGCACGCTGACCGGCAACGGCATGGCGCGCTTGGCGCCACGTGCCTTGCAGCCTTCAATGGCGCGCTCGACGGCAGCCTTGGCACCGGCGATGACCACCTGGCCCGGCGAGTTGAAATTCACCGCGCTGACCACTTCGCCTTGCGCCGCTTCGGCACAGGCTGCCAGTACGTCGGCATCGTCCAGGCCCAGGATGGCAGCCATACCGCCTTGTCCGGCCGGCACGGCTTCCTGCATCAGCTGGCCACGACGTTCGACGAGCTTCACTGCATCGCCCAGGCTCAGACTGCCTGCCGCGACCAGCGCGCTGTATTCACCCAGGCTGTGCCCGGCAACGTATGCCGGGCGCGCACCACCCTCCGCCAGCCACAGACGCCACAGGGCGATCGAGGCAGTCAGAATGGCCGGCTGGGTTTTATCGGTTTGATTGAGTTGCTCTTCCGGCCCTTGCTGGGTCAGTGCCCACAGGTCGTAACCCAGTGCATCGGAAGCTTCTTTGAATGTTTCGAGAACAACCGGATGTTGCGCGCCCAGCTCGGCCAGCATGCCGAGGGACTGCGAACCCTGTCCTGGAAAGACGAATGCGAGGGAAGCAGACATGTAACAAGCCCCTAATGATCTTGTCGTCGGAGAATTGGCGTCCCGCTTGGGGGCGCAAGAAACTGACAGTTGGATGGCCCTTCGAACCAACCGGTCACATTTAAGCATTGTCCGACGAAAACGCCTAAAGCAATAAATCCTCGAGACGACCGTGAATGCGCTCGGGCAGGTTTTCCTGAATTTCGATCAGAGCACGCTGAATGGCGCTTTGAAAACCCTGCACTCCAGCAGAACCGTGGCTCTTCACCACGATCCCCTGCAATCCGAGAAAGCTCGCACCGTTATGCCGGGCAGGTGCCAGATCGGCCTGCAGACGTTTCATCAAGGGCAGCGCCAGCGCGCCGACCATGCGAGAGGCTACGTTCTTTCTGAACAACGCCTCGATGCGCCCGGCAATCATGGTCGCCAGGCCTTCGCTGGATTTGAGCAGGATGTTGCCGACAAAACCGTCACACACCACCACATCCGCTTCGCCGCGGTACAAACCATCACCTTCGACGAAACCGATGTAATTGATGCCGCGAGCCGCCTGTAACAAAGTGGCGGCCAGCTTGACCTGCTGGTTGCCCTTGATGTCTTCGGTGCCGATATTCAGCAACGCCACCCGTGGACGGGCGATGCCCAGCGTTTGCGCAGCAACCGAGCCCATGACTGCAAACTGCAGCAGATGCTCGGCACTGCAATCGACGTTGGCACCCAGGTCGAGCAATTGGCAGTAACCCTTCTGTGTCGGAATCGCCGCCACCATGGCCGGACGATCAATACCCGGCAAGGTCTTGAGCACGAACCGCGACAACGCCATCAACGCCCCGGTATTACCGGCACTGACACAGGCCTGGACTTTGCCGTCGCGCAACAATTCCAGGGCTACACGCATCGACGAGTCAGGTTTGCCACGCAAGGCCTGGGCGGGTTTTTCGTCCATGGTAATGACTTCGCTCGCCGGGGCAATCGACAGGCGCGCGCGATCCACAGCCGAATGGCCAGCGATCAATTCTTCAAGCAAGGAGGGTTGACCGACGAGGGTCAGGTGCAGCGAGGGTGTAGCAGACAGGCAAGCAAGGCACGCCTGAACAATGCTGCGGGGACCGAAGTCCCCGCCCATTGCGTCAATCGCGATGACTTGAGCGGACAAGTGATTACTCGTCAGCGCCCTTGTCGATCACTTTACGGCCACGGTATACGCCTTCTGGCGATACGTGGTGACGCAGGTGAACTTCACCGGTGGTTTTTTCTACAGACAGGGTGCTAGCCTCGAGAGCGTCGTGCGAACGGCGCATGTCACGGGCAGAGCGGGATTTTTTGTTCTGCTGAACAGCCATAATTGATTAACTCCTAAACGTTTGGGTCACGCTTTAACTGCGCCAATACACTGAACGGGTTGGACCGCGTTACCTCGTCCTCGCTCGGTTCGGGCTCATCGAGACCCGCCGGCTGCTGGCATTCTTCCGGATGATGAGCAGGCACAATGGGCAAGGCGAGCAGAAGCTCCTCCTCGATCAGTGACTGCAGATCCAAAGGATCTTCGCCCAGTTCCAGCACGTCATAACCTTTCGGCAACGACTGGGTATTCGCACCCTCCTTCACCACGGCGTAACTGCATTCGCTGTGGATCGGCAGGGTGACCAGCTCAAGACAACGCTGGCAAACCATTTTGACTTCAGTGTCGATAAAGCTGTGGATGACCACAGATTTACGTTCATCTCGTTCAAAAACGAATTTAGCCTGCACCGTACCGACATTGTCGGAAAGCGGGTCGCAGAGTCTCTCCAAATCGGCCAGCAGCATTTCACCTTGAAGGGTGGTGCCACGATCAGCCAATTTGCGCGGGTCAACGTGAGGTGGAATCGGGTCATTCAACATAGGCGCAGCATTATAGGGATGCACCCGCCCATGTCAAAGGAAATTCAGCCCTGTCCGTCACTTGCAAGCCTCGCTAGAATCCGCACCTGCCTTCTGGAGATGCGCATGTTGCCTTTATTACTCGCTTCAGGCTCGACCTATCGCCGGGAATTGCTGGCCCGCTTGCAGCTGCCTTTCACGTGCAGCTCGCCGGATATCGACGAAAGCCATCGCCCAGGCGAATCCGCCATCGAGCTGGTCAAGCGCCTCGCCGAAGAGAAAGCGCGCGCCCTGGCCGACAGCCATACCGCTCATCTGATAATCGGCTCCGATCAGGTCGCCGTACTGGGAGAGCGGATTATCGGAAAGCCCCACAGCTTCGAAAAGGCCCGCGAACAACTGCTGGCCGCCAGCGGTGCCCGCGTGACATTCCTGACCGGCCTGGCTCTGCTCAACAGCCAGACCGGACACTGCCAGGTCGATTGCGTGCCATTCACCGTACACATGCGCACACTCGACGCGGCCCGCATCGAACGCTACCTGCACGCCGAGCAACCCTACGACTGCGCAGGCAGCTTCAAGGCCGAGGGGCTGGGGGTAAGCCTGTTTCAAAGCACGGAAGGCCCTGACGCCACCAGCCTGATCGGCCTGCCACTGATTCGCTTGATCGATATGCTACTGGCCGAAGGCGTGCAAATCCCGTAGGAGCCGGCTTGCTGGCGAACCAGGCGACGCGGTGTATCAGGCATGCCGCCTTCGCTGGCAAGCCAGCTCCTACAGTTCATGCAAACGCAAAAAAACCGACAATTGCCGGTTTTTTGTGCATTCGAAAGATCAGCGCAACGACGGACCGTTAAAGCCCATCCACATCGCCAAATGCTCAGCCACGCTGGCACCGAGCTTTTTCGAGAAGCGATCGAACGGCGATTCCTGAACAGTGAAGTCCACCAGTTCTTTCTCACCGATCACATCCCGCGCAACCGAACTGGCATTGCCCAGCCCATCGATCAACCCCAGCGGCAGCGCCTGCTCGCCGGACCAGACCAGACCGGAGAACAGCTCCGGATGCTCCTTGTCCTTCAGGCGATCGCCGCGCCCCTGCTTGACACTGCTGATGAACTGCTTGTGGGTCGTATCGAGCACGCCCTGCCAGAAGGCGGTTTCTTCCGGCTTTTGCGGCAGGAACGGATCGAGGAACGACTTGTGTTCGCCAGCGGTGTAAGTGCGCCGCTCGACGCCCAGCTTCTCCATGGTGCCGACAAAACCATAACCGGCCGCCGTCACACCGATGGAGCCGACCAGGCTGGCCTTGTCGGCGTAGATCTGATCTGCCGCGCTGGCGATGTAATAAGCACCGGAAGCCCCGAGATCGGAAATGACCGCATAAAGCTTGATGTCCGGGTGCAGGCCACGCAGACGACGAATCTCGTCATAGACATAACCCGACTGCACCGGACTGCCGCCCGGGCTGTTGATGCGCAGGATGACGCCCTTGACCTTCTTGTCCTCGAAAGCCGCGCGCAGGCTGCCAACGATATTGTCTGCGCTGGCCGGCTCCTTGTCGGCAATCATGCCTGTCACATCGATCAACGCCGTGTAATTGGCACTGAGGGTAGCGGCCTTCTCCATATCCATCAGCGGCGAAAACAGGGCAATGGCGCCGAACAGATACACAAAAGTCAGTGATTTGAAGAATATCCCCCAGCGACGGGACCGGCGCTGCTCCTGTACGCTGGCCAGCAGCGTCTTTTCCAGCAGCTTCCAGCTCTTGTCGTCACCGCTCTCTGCGCTCGCCTTGGCGGGCGCCTTCCATTCGTCGGTCATGCCATCCACCCCAAATACAACCGGTTAAGCCCGCTGACCCAGCCAGGCATGCAATTCTGAAAAACGGTCGATAGCCAGTCGCGGCTCATACAACTTCAACGCATCGATCGATTGGGCACCATAACTGACGGCCACCGAGCCCATGCCGGCGTTGCGCGCCATCTGCAAATCGAAGGACGAATCACCGACCATCAACGCCTGTTCCGGGCGAACCTCGCAATGGGCCAGGATTTGCTCGAGCATCAGCGGATGGGGCTTGCTGGCGGTCTCGTCGGCAGCGCGGGTGATATCGAAGTAATTCTCCCAGCCATGGGACTTCAACACCCGGTCCAGCCCGCGACGGGCCTTGCCGGTCGCCACGGCCAGATGATAACCCTCGGCACGAAATGCCTCGAGCGACTCGACCACACCCTCGAACAGCGGCGAAGGCACTGCTTCCGAAGCAATGTAATGTTCGGCATAGTGCTCGCGGAATGCGATCAACTCGCCATCACCAATCTCGGGATACAGGGTGCGGATCGCTTCCGGCAAGCCCAGGCCGATGATGCCCTTGACGGCAAAATCATCGCGCTGCTCAAATCCGGAGCGCTGCGAGGCAACGTGCATGGCCTCGACAATCCGGCCAATGGAATCGGCCAGTGTGCCGTCCCAATCGAAGATCAGCAGCTTGTAATCAGAAGGGCGCACTCAATCGCTCCACAGTCTTGGCCCACATATCGTCGACCGGGGCCTGCAACTTCAACTCGCCGCCATCCGGCAACGGCACAGTCAGCATGTAGGCATGCAGAAACAGGCGCTTGCCGCCCAGATCGCGAATTTCCTTACTGAAACCTTCGTCGCCATACTTGGTGTCGCCAGCGATGCAATGCCCGGCATGAAGGGTGTGGACACGGATCTGGTGAGTCCGGCCGGTAATCGGCTTGGCTTCGATCAGGGTGGCAAAGTCGCCGAAGCGGCGCAGGACCTTGAACACCGTCACGGACTCCTTGCCCTCCTCCTCGTCGACCTCGACCATGCGCTCGCCGGAACGCAGATTGCTCTTGCCCAGCGACGCACGGACTTGCTTGATCGAGCTCGCCCAGTTACCGCGGACCAGCGCCATGTAGCGCTTGTCGACGCCATCACCGCGCAACGCAGTGTGCAAGTGGCGCAACATGCTGCGCTTCTTGGCGATCATCAACAGGCCGGAGGTATCACGGTCGAGACGGTGAACCAGCTCGAGCTCCTTGCAATCGGGGCGCAACTGACGAAAGGCTTCGATCACCCCGAAAGTCAGGCCGCTACCGCCGTGCACAGCAATGCCCGCGGGCTTGTTGATCACGATCAGGGCCTTGTCTTCGAAGACAATCGAGGCTTCGAGTCGCTGCAGCAGGCCTTGTGCCAGTGGCACCGGCTCGTCGCGCTCGGGCACGCGAACCGGCGGCACGCGCACGATATCGCCCGCCTGCAGCTTGTACTCGGGCTTGATCCGACCTTTGTTCACCCGCACTTCGCCTTTGCGCAAAATGCGGTAAATCAAGGTCTTGGGCACGCCTTTGAGTCGGGCGAGAAGGAAATTATCAATACGTTGGCCGGCATATTCCGGCGAGACCTCAAGCAGTTGTACGCTTGGAGTCGGGGGGGTTGTCGTCGTCATGCCGCGGATGATAACAATTTTTTATGGAATTGAAGCACTTAATCATTGCTGCTATAGTCGCGAACGTCGCCAAAAGCGGCCTGGGCAGCGGACCAACGGTCAAAAACCGGCCCTGACCAACGCAATTCACCAGGACGCGAGGCCGTCCTACGCGGCTTTCGCTACGTAACGGTGGAGTTTGCAGGTGTAACGAGCGCAGGTGACATGAGGCCTGAATCACGCCACAAAGCAGAGTTTCCCACTCGTTTTGCGAGCCATATTCACGGCCAGTTCACAAAGTGCAGTCAGCTGCGAATGACCCCGAGCGAAAGCATCGGAAACAACGCCTAAATTAGCCATGATGCGTGACCTCCCCTTTCGGAGCTCACGGTAAATGCCAACCCGCTGCGGATTCTGCGCGCGGCAGCACCCGAATTATCAGGGATACGTGTAGGGTGGAGATGCACAACCGCCGGACTGTGTAGCAACAGGCTTTCTCAAGACGCTTCATCTCGTCCACAGCCGCTGGTTGATTCCTCCTCCTGACTGAGTGCTTAAGTAGCCACAGCAAGCAGGACGCGTACGTCGCGATGAAGGCCCACATTGGCCGGACTTCGCTGGACACGGGAAATGGCCAACCACTCCCGACGCACCTGACACCGACCGTGAGAAGTCGTGTGTGCCGAACGCCGTTTCCGGCAGCCCGGAAACCGACGGTACTACATGAAAAGAATGCTGATTAACGCAACTCAACCCGAAGAGTTGCGTGTTGCACTGGTAGATGGCCAGCGCCTTTACGACCTGGACATCGAATCCGGTGCACGCGAGCAGAAGAAGGCCAACATCTATAAAGGCCGGATTACTCGCATCGAACCAAGCCTTGAGGCTGCCTTTGTCGATTTCGGCTCTGAGCGCCACGGCTTCCTGCCCCTCAAAGAAATCTCCCGCGAATACTTCAAGAAAGCCCCGGAAGGTCGTGTCAACATCAAGGACGTCCTGAGCGAAGGCCAGGAAGTCATCGTTCAGGTCGAAAAAGAAGAGCGTGGCAACAAGGGCGCCGCCCTGACCACCTTCATCAGCCTGGCCGGTCGTTACCTGGTGCTGATGCCGAACAACCCGCGTGCCGGCGGCATTTCCCGTCGCATCGAAGGCGAAGAGCGCAATGAACTGCGTGAAGCGCTGAACGGTCTGGTTGCCCCGGCCGACATGGGTCTGATCGTGCGTACTGCCGGCCTGGGCCGCAGCAGCGAAGAAATGCAGTGGGACCTCGACTACCTGCTGCAACTCTGGACCGCCATCAAGGAAGCCTCGCTGGACCGCGCCGCGCCGTTCCTGATCTACCAGGAAAGCAACGTGATCATCCGCGCGATCCGCGACTACCTGCGCCAGGACATCGGCGAAGTGCTGATCGACAGCGTCGAAGCCCAGGACGAAGCCCTGACCTTCATCCGCCAGGTGATGCCGCAGTACGCCAGCAAGATCAAGCTGTACGAAGACAGCGTTCCGCTGTTCAACCGCTTCCAGATCGAAAGCCAGATCGAAACCGCTTTCCAGCGCGTCGTCGAACTGCCTTCCGGCGGTTCCATCGTCATCGATCCGACCGAAGCCCTGGTGTCCATCGACATCAACTCGGCGCGCGCCACCAAAGGCAGCGACATCGAAGAAACCGCCCTGCAAACCAACCTTGAAGCGGCTGAGGAAATCGCCCGTCAGTTGCGCCTGCGCGACATCGGCGGCCTGATCGTCATCGACTTCATCGACATGACCCCTGCCAAGAACCAGCGCGCCGTGGAAGAGAAAGTCCGCGAATGCCTGGAAGCCGACCGCGCCCGCGTGCAAGTCGGTCGCATCTCGCGCTTCGGCCTGCTGGAAATGTCCCGTCAACGCCTGCGTCCATCCCTGGGCGAAAGCAGCGGCATCGTCTGCCCGCGTTGCAACGGCACCGGCATCATCCGTGACGTTGAATCGCTGTCCCTGGCGATCCTGCGCCTGATCGAAGAAGAAGCCCTGAAAGACCGTACCGCCGAAGTTCGTGCACAAGTGCCGATCCCGGTGGCTGCGTTCCTGCTCAACGAAAAACGCAACTCGATCACCAAGATCGAACTGCGCACCCGTGCCCGCATCGTCATCCTGCCGAACGATCACCTCGAGACGCCGCACTTCGAAGTGCAGCGCCTGCGTGATGACAGCCCGGAAGCGGCCACCAACCAGTCCAGCTACGAAATCGCCGCTGCCGCTGCCGAAGTGGAAGAAGTCCAGCCAGCCGCTGCGACCCGCACCCTGGTTCGCCAGGAAGCCGCGGTCAAGACGGCGCCGGCCCGCGCCAACGCTCCGGTTCCGACCGAAGTTGTCGCGCCGGCCCCTGCACCGGTTGCCGTGCCAGAGCCAAGCCTGTTCAAAGGCCTGGTGAAGTCGCTGGTCAGCCTGTTCGCCACCAAGGAAGAGCCTGTCGCACCGGTTGTGGTTGAAAAGCCTGCCGCCGAGCGTCCGGCCCGCAACGAAGAGCGTCGCAACGGTCGCCAGCAAAGCCGCAACCGCAACGTTCGCCGCGATGAAGATCGCAAGCCCCGCGAAGAACGTGCACCGCGTGAAGAACGTGCACCACGTGAAGAACGCGCACCGCGTGAAGAGCGCCAGCCACGCGAAGTTCGCGAGCCTCGCGAGTCCCGTGAAGAAACTCCGGCAGTCGCCCGCGAAGAACGCGCACCACGCGCTCCTCGTGAAGAACGTGCACCGCGCGCTCCGCGTGAAGATCGCAAGCCACGTGGCGAGCGCGAAGAACGCGTTCGTGAACTGCGCGAGCCTCTGGATGCCGCTCCGGCTGCTCCAGCCGCCGCTGTCGCCACTGCTACCGCTGAAGAGCGTCCGGCTCGCCAGCCACGTGAAGAACGCGCGCCACGCCCTCCCCGTGAAGAGCGTCAGCCACGTGCCGAACAAGCTGCCCCTGTCGAAGCCGAAGAAGAACTGACCACCAACGAAGAGCAACTGCAGGAAGACGGTCAGGAAAGCGCCGAGGGCGATCGTCCACGTCGCCGCTCCCGTGGCCAGCGTCGTCGCAGCAACCGTCGCGAGCGTCAGCGTGACGCCAACGGCAACGTGATCGAAGGTTCGGAAGAGTCCGAGTCCGGCGAAAACGCCGAAGCACCAAGCGTTGCCGATCTGGCCGCCGGCCTGGCTGTCACCGCAGCCGTCGCCAGCAGCGTGATCAGCGCGCCAGCCGAAGCACAGGCCAACGAGCAAGCCGAACGCGCCACTGCCGCGACCCTGGAAACAGCTCCGGTTGAAGCGCCAGCCGTTGAAGCGACCACCCCGGTCGAATTCACTGCGTCACCGGAAATCGAAGTGGCACCAGCGCCTGAGGCACAGCCTGCCTTTGAAGCGGCTGCCGAGCCGGTTGCAGTGGTTGAAGCACCTGACGTGGTTGCAGAAGCCGTCGTTGAAACCGTGACTGAAAACGTGCGTGAAGTTCGCGAAGAGCAAACCGCGTTCAACTGGGTTGCCGAGCCAGCCGTCGCTGAAACCGCTGCACCAGCTGTTGAAACCCCAGTGGCTGAAGCCATGGTTTCCGAGCCGGTGGTTGCCGCCGCAGAACCGGCTCCAGCGCCGGTGGTTGAAGCGCCAGTCGTTGAAGCACCGGTTGTTGCCCAAGCACCTGCACCGGTAGTCGAGGCCGCGCCTGTCAGCGCCCTGACGCCAAGTGGCCGTGCGCCTAACGACCCACGCGAAGTGCGTCGTCGCAAGCGTGAAGAAGAGCGCCTGCAGAAGGAAGCCGAACTGGCTGCCGCTGCGGCTCCAGCTGAAACGGCCGTCGCTGCAGAGCCTGCACCGGTTGCTGCTGAAGTGGTTGAGGCAGCGCCTGCCCCGGCCGCTGAAGTGGCTGCCGAGCCGGCTGAGTCGGTGATCCACGAAGCACCGCGCTCCGTTCAGGAAGCGGTAGAGCAACACGAGCAAGCCGAGGAAAAAGAACACGAGACTAAACCTCTCGTCTGATTCCATCGGCCACTGAAAAGCCCCGCCTGGTGATCCAGGCGGGGCTTTTTTTATATCGGCGGTCAGGAGGACAGACCGCGTTATCGTTCTTCGCTGGCAAACCAGCTCCTACACAGATATTTGGCCATCACCTGTAGGAGCTGGCTTGCCAGCGAATGCGATGTGTCAGGAAAAGCCTAATCTGGCCGGCACATCCACATCCCACAACACACCGGGATCCGCCACTGCCACCTCAACCACCCGCCCCTGGGCGAACAACGGTTTGGCGCCACGATCTCCCGATAGCGCCATCAATCCCGCTGCGAAGTCCCTTCCGAACCCGACCGGATGCCCGTACTCACTGCCCTGCACGGGCACGCTGATACTGTCACCGCCAATACCTGCCACCACCTGCTCGATACTGGACGGCAGGATGAAAGGCATATCCCCCAGCACTATCAGCCAGCCATTGAGCTCCTTGCAGGCAGCGACCCCGGCGGCAATGCTGTCGCCCATTCCCGTCGATTCGATCAGCACAATCTCGCAACCATAGGCCTGAGCCATGCGAATCACTTGCGGGCGGTCAGCAGTGGTCACCAGTACGCGCTTGTCCAGCACCGCCGGCAGGTTGACCAAGGTGTGCTCGATGACTGATCGAACCGCACCGTCACGACCGGTGCAGTCCACCAGCAGCTTATCCTTATCGTCACCCGCCACCTGACGAAACCGGCTGCCCTGCCCCGCCGCCAGCACGATGACGCCAATGGACTCGTTCATACTCTCTCCCGCAAGACTTTCTTCTGCTTCAGTTCGACGCCGTTTTTGACCGCCACGATTTCCGCCATGAGCGACAAGGCAATTTCCGCTGGATTATGACTGCCAATGTGCAAACCGATCGGACCATGCAAGCGGTCAATCGCCGGTTGCGACAAACCCAGTTGAGCCAGGTTTTCCCGGCGCTTCTGGCTGTTGACCCGCGACCCCAGCGCCCCGACGTAAAAAGCCCTGGAATCCAGGGCCGTGAGCAGCGCCATGTCGTCCAGGCGCGGATCATGGGTCAAGGCCACGATGGCCGTGCGTTCATCGGTCTGGATATTCAACACCGCCTCATCCGGCATGCCCGAAACGAATCGTCCGTGTTGCTCCTCCCAGCCGTAGACGAACTCGCTACGCGGATCGCAAATCAACACCTCGAAATCCAGCAGGCGGGCCATTTCGGCGACATAGCGCGATAGCTGCCCTGCGCCGATCAGCAGCAAGCGCCAGCGCGGGCCATAGATCGCCCGCAAGGTCTGTCCGTCGAACGTCAAGACGTCAGCTTTATCGGCCGGCTGCAAAAGCACTTCGCCGGTGGCCAGGTTCAGTTCACGGGCAACGATTTCATGGGCCTCGCAACGGGCGAGCAATTGCTCGACCCAATCCCCATCGTCGATACGCTCCTCGGTCAAGCGCAAGGTGCCACCGCAGGGCAAGCCGAAACGTGCGGCTTCCTCGCGGGTCACGCCGTAGGTGATCAATTGCACCGGCGGCCCGTCGAGCGCAAGGCGCCCGTCGTGCAGCCGGGCGATCAAGTCATCTTCGACACACCCGCCCGAGACCGAACCGATCACCACGCCGTCTTCGCGCAAGGCCAGCATGGCGCCGGGTGCCCGGGGCGCGGTGCCCCAGGTTTCGACCACGCTGTACAACACCACCCGCTGTCCGGCGCGGTGCCATTGCAACACGCTGCGCAGGACGTTCAGATCGACGCTGTCCATCAGGCTTCGGCCTTCTGCCAGCCCGACAGCTGATAACGAACCGGCAGGCTGCGGATGCGTTTGCCAGTGGCCGCAAAGATCGCATTGCACAGTGCCGGCGCAATCGGCGGCACACCCGGCTCACCGACACCGCCCAATGGCACGTCGCCCGGCGGCGTCACCAGATGCACGGCCACCTCTTTTGGTGCCAGGGACATGCGCGCCACTTCGTACATGTGGAAGTTATCCTGCTGGACCTTGCCATCCTTGAAGCTGATTTCCCCCAGCACCGCATTACCCAGGCCCATGACACAGGCGCCTTCGAACTGCGCGCGAATCCGCTCGGGATTGATCTGCGGCCCGCAATCGACGGCGATGTCGGCCTTGTGCACCACCAGCGTGCCGTCGTCTTTGACCTCCACCTCGATCACCGCCGCGACATACGTCACGAAGCTGTAATGCACTGCCAGGCCCAGACCGCGGCCCTTGGGCAACTCGCGCCCCCAACCGGCGGCTTTGGCGGCGGTCTCCAGTACCGTGCGCAGGCGCGCGGTGTCGATCGGATAACGCTCGGGGGATTCGCCGTAGTTCCACCCTTCACTCAAGGTGCGCGGGTCGATCTGACGGTCCGGACCGAGCAATCTGATCTGGTACTTCAGCGGGTCCTCACCGGCCTTGTGCGCCAGCTCATCGATAAAACTCTGGATCGCGAAACCATGGGGAATGTTCGACACCGAGCGATACCAGCCAACGCGGGTGTGCGCCGTAGCTTCGGGGTTCTCCAGGCGAATGTTGGGGATCGCATACGCCATGTTGGTGAATCCCATGCCCAGTTCGAACGCTGCCTCATGGTTCATGCCCGGTGCAAACAACGCGGTGATGCTCGGGGCCACCGTGCGGTGCAACCAGCCGGATGGCAGGCCATCCTTGTTCAGGCTGGCCTTGAGGTATTCGGCCGATACAGTGTGAAAGTAGGAACAATGGATGTCGTCTTCGCGGGTCCATTGCACCCGCACCGCTTTACCGGGGAATTCCCTGGCGAGGATGGCGGCTTCGATGATGAAGTCAGGCTTGGACTTGCGCCCGAACCCGCCGCCGAGCAAGGTCACGTTGAACGTGACCTTGTCGAACGGCAGGCCCAGGCGTTCACCGATCCGCTCCCGGGTGACCTGCGGTGCCTGGCTTGGCCCCCAGGCTTCACAGGCACCGTCCGTGAACCGCGCAATGGCGACCATCGGTTCCATCGGCGACTGTGACAAATGCGGCAAGTAGTAGGAAGCTTCCAGGGTGCTGCCGGCGCTGGCCATGGCCTTGTCGATGTTGCCGGTATTGCGCACCACCTTGCCGGGTTTGAGCGAGGCTGCTTCAAGTTCCTTGCGATAGGCGATCGAGTCGTAGCTGGCATTGGGGCCGTCGTCCCACTCGATTATCAGCGCCTCGCGGCCCTTGATCGCCGCCCAGGTATTGCTCGCCACCACGGCGATCCCGCCGAGCGGTTGAAATTCCGAAGGCAACGGACGGCTTTCGATCTGCACCACCTTGACCACACCGGGGACTTTCATCGCCGCGCTGCCATCGAAGCTTTTGACTTTGCCGCCATACACCGCGGGCCGAGCAATGGTCGCATACAGCATGCCGTCGAAATGCACGTCGGCGCCGTACACTGCACGTCCGTTGACGATGTCCTCCCCATCGATGGCCTTGGTGCCTTCCTTGCCGATGTAACGGAATTGCGCGGGTTGCTTGAGCTTCAGGCTGTCGCGGGCCGGAACCGGCAAGGCGCCTGCGGCAGAGGCCAGGGCGCCATATCCGAGCTCGCGGCCGGACGGCTCATGGACAACCTTGTGCAATTGCGCATGGCATTCGCCAACCGGCACTTTCCATTGCGCAGCGGCAGCCTGTTCGAGCATGGTCCGCGCAGCGGCACCGCAGCGACGCATCGGTTCGTACCAATGACGCATGCTGCGCGAGCCGTCGGTGTCCTGATTGCCGAAGCGCACTTCATCGCCGGGGGCCTGCTGCACCTTGACCATCGCCCAGTCGGCTTCCAGTTCATCGGCCACCACCATGGTCAAGCTGGTGCGCACGCCCTGGCCCATCTCCGAACGGTTGCAGATCACGGTCACCGTGCCGTCGGCGGCGATGCTCACATAGACTTTCGGATCGTCGACCCAGCCATGGGGCATGCCGTCGGCGCCGAATTTCTTCTCTTTCTCTTCGGCAAAGGCGTCCTGCCAGCCCCAGCTCGCCGCCAATACCAGCGCACTGGTGGCACCCACGCCTTTGAGGAAGCCACGGCGACTGAGCCGGCTCAGATTGCTCAGGGCGAAATCATTCGGTAACCGGCTCATGCCTTGGCCTCCTTCAGGTGAGTGGAAGCCTGGCGGATGGCGGTCTTGATTCTGTTGTAGGTGCCGCAACGGCAGATGTTGCCGACCATGGCTTCTTCGATCTGCTCGTCGCTCGGGTTCGGATGGGTCTTGAGCAGCGCCGTCGCCGACATGATCTGCCCGCCCTGGCAGAAGCCGCATTGGGCGACTGCCGTGTCGAGCCAGGCTTGCTGCACGACTTTGCCGATCGGGTCGGCGTGCAGGTTGTCGATGGTGCTGACATTCTGTCCGATCACTGAACCGATGGGCGTGATGCAACTGCGGGCCGGAGCCCCTTCGATATGAATGGTGCAGGCGCCACACAGGCCCATGCCGCAGCCGAACTTGGTGCCGTTGTAACCGGCCACGTCGCGGATCGCCCAGAGCAGCGGCATGTCCTCGGTGACGTCGAGTTGATGGTCTTGACCATTGAGTTTCAGGGTAATCATGGGCACGCCCGCATGGCTCTTCAGTTATGGGGTCGAGCAATCTGCCGCTGGATCTCGATGGGTCGCACGCAGATCGACTCAGGCTAATGGGCTCTCTTGTGCAGACGCAGCCGTCTGCACCGGGCCTTTGGTGGAGCAAGAGTGTGCATCGTTAGCTGACTAAGTTAACCGAGCATTAACAAAAAAGCCCGGCACAATAAACATTGTGCAGGGCTTTTTGATCCGTCCTGGAAGCTTAGGGGGCGTTCTCAATTAGTTTTCCCGTCGCGTTGTCGCCTTAAAGCGGGCCAGGCAAGGCGCAGGCCGCTGGGAATGGTTGTTCCCTTTCCAAGGCCTGCAACGCAGCCTGGCCCGCTTTAAGGCACAACCCGAAGGGCCGGGCCTGCTGTTGTGCAGGGCTGCGTTGCTCGAAGCTTATTTGGAATGACCAAACCACGCTTCTCGCGCCTTGCCCTGCACAACAGCAGGCCCGGCGCGGCGTGAAAACTAATTGAGAACGCCCCCTAACTCAATAGCGGTTCGGTTCCATTTCCAGATCGACATGGAAACGCTCGAAAATGTCTTTCTGGATGCGCTGCGCCAGATGGAGCAGTTGCATGCCGCTCGCGCTCCCGTAATTGACCAGCACCAGCGCCTGCAATTTATGCACGCCAGCGTCAGCCTCACGGAACCCCTTCCACCCTGCCCGTTCGATCAACCAGCCAGCGGCCAGTTTCATTCGACCGTCGGGTTGCGCATAGGCCACCAGGTCCGGGTACTCACCCTTGAGCCGCGCAGCCAGCGCCGCCGACACCAAAGGGTTCTTGAAGAAGCTGCCGGCATTGCCGAGTACGGCCGGGTCCGGGAGCTTTTCGTTGCGGATACTGCAAATAGCCTGGCTGACATCGCTGGCGGTCGGATGCTCGATGCCTTGTTCGGTCAGGCGCTGACGCACCGGGCCGTACTCCAGATGCAGATGCGCGGCGCGGTCGAGGGCGAAACGCACACGCAGGATCAACCAACGACCCGGCTCCTGTTTGAACAGGCTGTCGCGGTAAGCGAAGTTGCACTCTTGCAATGTGAAGTCACGCAGTTCGCCGCTCTGGCGATCGAGGGCGGTCAAGCCGGCGAACACGTCCTTGATCTCGACCCCGTAAGCGCCAATGTTCTGCATCGGTGCCGCACCGACAGTACCGGGAATCAGGCTGAGGTTTTCCAGGCCGGACAACCCCAGCGCCAGCGTGTGCTGCACAAAGGGATGCCAGGGCTCGCCCGCCTCGGCTTCGATCACCACTTTGCTGCCATCATCGCTGATCACGCGAATCCCGCACGTGGCCATGCGCAGCACCAGTGAATCGATATCCGCCGTCAGCAGCAGATTGCTGCCACCGCCGATCACCAGCACCGGAACCTCGTGTTCCAGCCCATAGGCCAGGGCTTCACGCACATCGGCGTCGCTATGGGCCTCAGCGAACAGCAAAGCCTCAACGTCCACGCCAAAGCTGTTGAACGGCTTGAGCGAAACCTGCGATTGAACCTGCAAACTCATAACCGTCCCTTTAATTCGATCACCAGTAAATCACTGGCGTGCTCGATCAGGTCCAGCACCTGCTCGAAGCCTTGCTCGCCGTCGTAGTACGGGTCCGGCACTTCATCGACTTGCGACGGGTAACGGCGCAGGAACAGGTCCAGCTCGGCCTTGCCCTTGGCCGGTTGCAAGGCCTCGAGGTTGCGCAGATTGCTGTTGTCCATCGCCAGGATCAGGTCGTAGGTGGCGAAATCGGCGCGGCTGACTTGCCGGGCGCGCTGGGCGGACAAGTCATAACCACGCAGTTTCGCCGCGGCCTGACTGCGCTTGTCCGGCGCCTTGCCGACATGCCAGTCACCGGTGCCGGCGGAAGCGACTTCGACCCGATCAGCCAGACCCGCTTCACGCAATTTGTGCCGCAGCACACCTTCGGCCGTGGGAGAGCGGCAGATGTTGCCCAGGCAGACGAACAGAACCCGCATCACGCCTCCAGCAGGCGACGAACGCGCTCGAGGTCTTCAATGGTGTCGACACCGGCTGGCGGGGCGATCAGTGCGTCGGCCACATGGATCCGCACGCCGTGCCACAGGGCACGCAGCTGTTCCAGGCACTCGGTGTTTTCCAGCCAGCATGGACCCCAGCTGACGAAATCCTGCAGGAAACCGGCGCGGTAGGCATAGATGCCGATATGGCGGCGGTACGGCACACCTTCGGGCAACTGCTCAGGGTTCACGGCGAACGCATCCCGCGCCCAGGGCAAGGTGGAGCGACTGAACGTCAGCGCCAGGCCATTGAGGTCGCTGACGACCTTGACCACGTTGGGATTGAACAGGGTGTCCACATCTTCGATCGGCTCGGCCAGGGTGGCCATGCGCGCTTCGGTATGTGCAGCCAGGTTGGCGGCGACCTGATCGATCACGCTCGGCGGGATCAGCGGTTCGTCGCCCTGGACATTGACCACGATGGCGTCGGGCGCCAGGCCCAGTTTCATCGCCACTTCGGCCAGGCGATCGGTACCGGAGTTGTGGTCTTCACGGGTCAGTACCACTTCGGCGCCGAAACCCTTGCAGGCCTCGATAATACGCGCGTCGTCGGTGGCCACCACCACCCGCTCGGCACTGCTTTTGCTCGCCTGTTCCCAGACGTGCTGGATCATCGGCTTGCCGGCGATCAGCAACAGCGGCTTGCCCGGCAGGCGGGTGGAGGCAAAACGCGATGGAATGACGACGGTAAAGGCTGTGGTCATTTATCCAGGCGCTCGTCGGTGGTCAGGGTGCGCGCTTCGGATTCGAGCATCACCGGGATGCCGTCGCGAATCGGATAGGCCAGGCCTGCGCCCTTGCTGATCAGCTCGGTCTTGTCGGCGCTGAGCTTGAGCGGGCCTTTGCAGACCGGGCAAGCGAGAATATCGAGCAATTTGGTGTCCATGAGCATTCCCTGAAAAAACGGAGTTAAGGCAACAAACGAGCCGGCAGCAGACGCATCAGCTGTGTGTCGAACCAGGCCACGAAGGCCGGCGACGGCACGGCATCGACCGCCAGGTACCACCAGTCGGCGGCGGCAAAGGCACGGCATTTCACCGCGTCTTTTTCCGTCATCACCAACGGCAATGACGGCGTGAAATTCAATGCCTGCACGCTGTATTCGGCGTGATCGGCAAACGCATGTGGAACCGGCTTCCAGTGTAGCGTTTCGAGGGTCTTGAAGAAACGTTGCGGATTGCCGATGCCGG
Organism: Pseudomonas sp. A-B-19; assembly: GCF_019947515.1. Taxonomy (NCBI): domain Bacteria; kingdom Pseudomonadati; phylum Pseudomonadota; class Gammaproteobacteria; order Pseudomonadales; family Pseudomonadaceae; genus Pseudomonas; species Pseudomonas sp. A-B-19. Next base: position 111,065 of record NZ_JAGYGN010000006.1, on the reverse strand, counting down.
CCACCGCGTGCAGGGCCTGGCCGCCGGGGAAGTGATCGAGGGGACGCCGTTCGCCGCTGCGCAGATTGACCAGCGCGGTGGATTGCAATTGAAAGGCAAATCCATCATCGCAGTCAGTCGCGGCACCGTTGTAGAGGATCGCGTCGACGCTTTGCAGGCGCTCCACCGGTTCACGCAATGGCCCGGCAGGCAGGCAACGGCGGTTGCCCAGGCCGCGAGCGGCGTCGATCAACACCAGCTCCAGGTCACGGGCCATACGGTAGTGCTGCATGCCGTCGTCAGACAGGATCAGGTCCAGCGGCTCACTGGCCAGTAACGCTTTGACTGCGTTGCTGCGATCGGGGTCGATCATCAGCGGCACGCCCGTGCGCTGGACGATCAGCAACGGCTCGTCACCGGCTACGTCGGCGCTTTGTTCGGCTTCAACTCGCCACGGCAACCGAGGCGGTTTGGCGCCGTAGCCGCGGCTGACCACGCCGACCCGCAGGCCGCTGCGCTGGCAGTGCTCGATCATCCATAGAATCAGCGGCGTCTTGCCGGTGCCACCCACGGTGATGTTGCCCACCACAATCAGCGGCACGGGTGGCAGATAGATCTGGCCCTCACCCGCCAAAAAGCGCTTGCGCTTGTTCATGACCACGCGCCGGTACAGCCACTCCAGTGGCTGCAACAGCTTCAGGGCCGGATGACCTGCGTACCACGCGGCCAGCAATCGATCGGACATGGCCATCAGGACGCGGGGGGAGCCGCTTCGATGGTGGTCATGCGCAAATGGCTGAATCCGAGTTTGCCGGCGGCGTCCATCGCAGTGATGACCGACTGATGCCGGGATTTGCCGTCGGCGCTGATGGATAATGGCAGGTTGGTATCACCCTTGGATTCTTTCTGCAGCGCTTCCATCAACGTGGCCAGGTCGCTTTTTGGCAATATATGGTTATTCACGGAGAACACGCCGTCGGCACTGATGCCGATATCGAGCTGTCGGGTCTGGTCGTCGGCAGATGCGCCAGTGACCGCTTCCGGCAGCTCGACGCGCAGCTGGGTCTCACGGGTAAAGGTGGTAGTCACGACGAAAAACAGCAGCAGGATGAACACCACGTCGATCAGTGACGCGAGGTTGATGTCCACCGTTTCCCGTGGTTTGCGGCGGAATTTCACGCTTTGCTCCCGGACAGGTCCACGTCACGGTCGCCCTGCACCACCTCGACCAGCTTGATCGCTTCCTGCTCCATGCCTACCACCAGCTCATCGATCCGGCGTTGCAGGAATCGATGGAAGAATACCGCCGGGATACCGACCATCAAACCGGCAGCCGTGGTGATCAGGGCCTTGGAAATACCACCGGCCAGCACCGAAGCGTTGGTGGTCATGCCATTGCCGGTAAACGCGCTGAAAATATCGATCATGCCCAGCACGGTGCCCAGCAGGCCCAGCAATGGCGCCATGGCGGCAATGGTGCCCAAGGCGTTGAGGTAGCGTTCGAGCTCATGGATGACCCGTTGGGCGGCCTCTTCGATGCACTCCTTCATGATCTCGCGACCATGCTTGGAGTTGGCCAGGCCCGCTGCCAGGATTTCACCCAGTGGCGAGTTGGCGCGCAGCTCCTTGAGTTTTTCTTTATTGAGCTGTTTGTCCTTGATCCAGACCCAGACCTGCCCGAGCAAATGCTCCGGGGTCACGCGGCTGGCGCGCAGCGTCCAGAGACGCTCGGCGACGATGGCCATGGCCGCGATGGAACTCAGAATGATCGGCAGCATCATCCAGCCGCCGGATTTGACCAATTCCCACACAGTGACAGTCCCCTCGAAAAAGTGCGCCACTCTAACATAGGGGGTGCAAGCACCGAAGACCGTGATGGCGCATCCGGTCGGGCTTTGATAATGCCCGGTCATGGGTCCGAGGGCGGCGGATCGCGCCAGAAACGCCGTTCCTGGCGCATCGTCCACGGTGGCTCGAAGCGCCCCAGTTGCAGACGAATGGCACCCTGTTCGACGCTGTCGTAGATCGCCATTCCACGTTTTTGATAACGCGCGATGACCGTGGGATGCGGATGGCCAAACGAATTGCCCTGCCCGCGAGAGATCAGCGCAGCCTTTGGTTGCAGGACATCCAGCAGGGCCCTGGACGACGAACTGCGACTGCCGTGGTGTGGCGCCTGCAGCCAATCGGTGGGCCGGGCCAATGGACTATTGAGCAGGGCTCGCTCGGCGGCGGCATCAATGTCGCCACTCAACAGCAGCCGTTCGCCATTGGCCTCGATCAGCAAGACACAGGAGTTCTGGTTGCTGTCGCCGGCCAATGGCCAGTGCCAAAGCTGAAAATCGACTTCATCCCAGGTCCATTGCCGACCACTGTCACAGCGCTCGGCCTGCAGCTGCGCAGGCAGGTCCGACGGTTCACCACTGACCACCTGTTTCACCGGCAAGCCTTTGGCAACTGCCCGGGCACCGCCGGCATGATCGGCATGGGCGTGGCTGATCAGCATCAGGTCGAGGCCCTTCACCCCCAGTTTGCGCAACGTCGGCAGCACCACCCGCTCCCCCTGGTCGAGTTCACCGAAGCGCGGTCCTGCGTCATACAGCATCGTGTGATGCCGAGTGCGCACCAGGATCGCCAGCCCCTGGCCGACGTCCAGTTGCCAGACTTCGGCCATGCCTTGCGGCAACATCGGCCTGGGCGAAAAAACCAGCATCAACAGCATCGGCCAGCCTAACGGGCGCATCGGTACGCCTCGCGGCAGCAATAACAAGAAGGCGCCAATGGCACCGATTACCCAGGCCCATAACGGGACTGCCGCGGGTACCCATGCAGGAACCTGACCGCTGACGAGCCCCAATCCCCTGAACCACCAGTCGATCAGGCCACCCGCCAGCCACAGCAATTTTTCACCCACGTAAGGCACCGGCAGCATCAGCGTCCCGAGCAACGCCGGTGGCAGTACCACCAGACTGATCCAGGGCACTGCGAACAGATTGGCCAGCGGCCCGCTGAGACTGACGGGCAACCCCAGTGCCAGTAACAACGGGAACAGCCCGATTGCAATCAGCCACTGGGCGCGGGTCCAGGTTTGCCACCAACGCCATGGCCCCAACCGGCCACCGAAGGTCAATATCAAAACCGCCACGGCCGCGAAGGACAGCCAGAAACCAGGCTGAAGACTCGCCAGCGGCTCCAGCAGCAAAATGCCGTCGAGTGCCAGCAACAGCGGCCACCATGCACCGAGATGACGGAACCGTAGACGCCACAACAACACCAGACCAATCATCACGCAGGCCCGTCGCACCGGCACCCCGAAACCGGCCAGCATCCCGTAACCGAGCGCCGCGGCGAATGCCAGGCCACACGCCCAGGGCAACCATGGCAGACGGTTCGGCCACGCCCCAAAGCGGGCCAGACCGGCGATCAGCAGATACACGACCCCCGCCAGCAATCCGATGTGCTGCCCGGAAATCACCAACAGATGCACCGTGCCGGTGTCCTGTAATACCTGCCAGTCTTCGCGACTCAGCCCGGCACCGTCCCCGAGTACCAATGCCGTCAACGCGCCGCTTCGCCCTTGGGCATCCACCGCCAGCAAACGCTGACGGATTGCGTCGCGCCAGGCCCATTGGGCGGGTGCAAGGCGTTCGCCCTCCTTGACCGTCCCGGTCGCCCCGATGCGTTGTGCCAGCAACCAGGCTTGATAGTCGAATGCCTGCGGATTGAGGAGCCCGACCGGGCGCTTGAGCTTGACTGCCAGACGCCAGCGCTCGCCACTGTTCACCGGCGGCCCGCCATACCAGGCCAGGCGCATTTGCTGCGGCAGCCGGGTACGTCGGGACTGGATGTCGGTCAACTCGAAACGCACGATACCGTCATCATGCCGGGGCAAGCCTGTGACCCGCCCTTCGATCCAGCGGGTTTCGCCGTCCAGCGCCGGCGGCAACCGGTCATCCAGCGCCCACTGCGCATTCGCGCAGGCCCAGCTCAAACCGAACAGGTAAAACGCCACCGGATACGTCCTGAACGGCAGCAACATCAAACCCGCCACCGGCATCGCCAGCCACAACCAGACCGGCGGCAGTGCCGGTAAAAAGCGCAAGGTCAGCAGACCCAACGCCAGCGCCATCATCCCTGTGCGCATAAGCCCGTCCTTGAGAGTACCCTCCAAGGATTAGCCCGCCCGTCACATGGACGTCGTCAATAATTGTCACAAAGTCTGAATGGGCAGCTCGTAGAATCCAGACATACTTGCCGCCCTGACCGACCGAGAAGCCTTATGCCCCGGCGCTTGTTCAAACGTTACATGCCAGATCCGATGAGCATCAGGGAACACAAGTCCTTACGCTTTCTCGGCACGCTGTTGCATGACCCGAACCTGTGGCACCTCAATCGCCACTCCGTTGCCCGCGCCATGGCCGTGGGTCTGTTCGCCGCGTTCCTGCCGATCCCGCTGCAGATGCTGCTGGCGGCCATCCTCGCCATCATCGTGCGCGGCAACATGCCGATTGCCGTGAGCCTGGTCTGGCTGACCAACCCGATCACCATGCCCGCCGTGTTCTTTTGCACCTACCAGACCGGCGCCTGGCTGATGGACGTCCCCGCCCGGACGTTGCCGGACTCGTTGACCTGGGAATGGATCAGCGGCGAAATCTCGACCTTGTGGCAACCGTTTCTATTGGGCTCGGTGGTAACCGGGCTGGTACTCGGGGCACTGGCCTACTTCCTGGTAATGATGTATTGGCGCTGGTGGGTGACCCGCCAATGGAAGCGGCGCAAGCAAAGCCGGCTGTGAGCATGCAAGACGGCCTCCACTGTGGGAGGCCGTTTTTTTTACAGTGTCCGGGCTGACGCCATCCACGGTGTAGGAGCTGGATTGCCAGCGAAGGCGTATCTTCAGCCAACCCATTGGTCGACTGATCTACCGCTTTCGCTGGCAAGCCAGCTCCTACAGGGTGATGAGGTATTCGCGCGGGTGGGTGACCCGGCAATGGAAGCGGCGCAAGAAAAGCCGGACGTGAGAATGCAAAACGGCCTCCACTTTGGGAGGCCGTTTTATTTGTGGTGTCTGGGCTGACGCCATCGCGAGCAAGCTCGCTCCCACAGGGGATCCACGTCGCGAAGTAGATCCCCTGTGGGAGCGAGCTTGCTCGCGATGCAGGCGACGCGGTATCCCTTAAGTCCGCATCCCGCGCCCGCTGACCAGCAACCGTGCACATCCGAGGTAAAGCACCACGGTCGCCACCAGCATGAACGTAATCGCAATACTGATCCGGATATCCGACACGCCGAGGATGCCGTAACGGAACGCGTTGACCATGTGCAGCACCGGGTTGGCCAGGGACACGGTCTGCCAGAACGGCGGCAACAGCGAGATCGAGTAGAACACCCCGCCGAGGTACGTCAGCGGCGTCAGCACGAAAGTCGGGATGATCGAAATGTCATCGAAGTTGCGCGCAAACACGGCGTTGATGAAGCCCAGCAGCGAGAAGATCGTCGCGGTCAGCACTACCACCAGAACGGTCACGCCCAGGTGATGCACCTGCAACTGGGTGAAGAACAGCGACAGCAGGGTCACGATGATCCCCACCATCAAGCCACGCAGCACGCCGCCCAGCGTGTAGCCGATCAGAATGGTGTGCGGCGACAGCGGCGAGACCATCAGTTCTTCGATGGACCGCTGGAACTTGCTGCCGAAGAAACTCGACACCACGTTGCCGTAGGAGTTGGTGATCACCGACATCATGATCAACCCCGGTACGATGTACTCCATGTAGGTGAAGCCACCCATACCGCCGATTTGCCGACCGATCAGATTACCGAAGATCACGAAGTACAGGACCATGGTGATGGCCGGCGGCAGCAGGGTCTGCGGCCAGATCCGGGTGAAACGCCGGACTTCACGGTAAACGATGGTGTTGAGGGCAACGAGGTTGGGGCGCAGCTCGGCACTCATACCGCCACCTTCGACAGATTTTTCTCCACCAGGGACACGAACAACTCCTCGAGGCGATTGGTTTTGTTGCGCAGGCTCAGCACTTCGATGTTCTGCTGCGCCAACTGGGTGAACAGCGCGGTGATGCCCATGGACTTGTCCACCTGGACTTCCAGGGTGTGGCTGTCGATCAGCCGGCACGGATAGCCGAGCAACTGCGGCGCTACTTGCAAGGTGTTTTTCATATCCAGCAGGAAGGTTTCGACATGCAGTTGGCTGAGCAACTGCTTCATGCTGGTGTTCTCGACGATGGTGCCGTGGTCGATGATGCCGATGTTGCGGCACAACTGCTCAGCCTCCTCCAGGTAATGGGTGGTGAGGATGATGGTGATGCCTTTCTGGTTCAGCTCGGTGAGGAAACTCCACATCGAGCGACGCAGTTCGATGTCCACCCCGGCAGTCGGTTCGTCGAGGATCAGCAGGCGCGGTTCATGCACCAGTGCGCGGGCGATCATCAGGCGCCGCTTCATGCCGCCGGACAATGAACGCGACGGCACGTCCTTCTTGTCCCACAGGCCGAGCTGGGTCAGGTACTGTTCGGCGCGTTCCTTGGCGATTTTCGCCGGGATGCCGTAGTAGCCGGCCTGGGTCACGACGATGTCGAAGGTCTTCTCGAACTGGTTGAAATTGAATTCCTGGGGCACCACGCCGATGCAGCGCTTGAGCTGCGCAGGATTCTTGTCCAGGTCGTGACCGAAGATATTCACCGTGCCGCTGGTCTTGTTCACCAGGGTCGAGAGAATCCCGATGGTCGTGGATTTGCCGGCGCCGTTCGGGCCGAGCAAGGCGAAGAAGTCACCTTCGGCGACATCCAGATCGATACCACTCAGGGCCTGGAAACCGTTGCCGTAGGTTTTGGTTAACTGCCGGATGGACAGAGCGGAACTCATATCTGATTTACGCACCAAGAAGGGAAAAAAGGGTCAGGTAAGGGCGGGCGGCGCGCATTGCAACCACGTCGCATCAGCGCAATGGTGCTTGTCGCCGCCACACAAGTACAGTCAAGTGTGTCGATAGTGAGTATTAAGTCAACGCGGTCATAACCGCCTTTTGATATGCCGGACGCTGTTTCAACCGCGCGTACCAGGCCTGCAGATGCGGCTGTGGCGCACGCTCGATCGGCATCTCGAACCAGGCATAAATGAAACTGCCCAGGGGAATGTCGCCCATGCCGATTTCGTCTCCGGACAGGTAGGGTTTGTTCGCCAACGCCTGATCGGCCATCGCCAGCAGCGTGTCGCATTCCTTGATCGCCGCCTTGATGGCGGGCCAGTCCTGCTGGTCTGCCGGGGTACGCAGCACACCCCAGAACACGGTACGGAACGGACCGGCAAAGCTTGAGGTGGTCCAGTCCATCCATTTGTCGGCGCTGGCACGGGCTTGCAGATCCGCCGGGTACCAGGCCGTGTCGGCGGCGTGACGGGCCATCAGGTAACGCACGATGGCGTTGGACTCCCACAACACAAAACCGTCGTCCTCAATGACAGGCACGCGACCGTTGGGATTCATGGCGCGGTATTCGGGCGTATCGACGACACCAAAGGCGCCACCGGCATCGATAGCCTCGTAGGCCAGCCCCAGTTCTTCGGCGGCCCACAATGGTTTTCTGACATTCGACGAGTTTTTCCGACCCCAGATCTTCAGCATGACCGCCTCTTTTTCGGTAAGTGGGCAGGCAGCATACGCCGGATCAGGCGCGACTCAAATCGCTCTGCATATCACCCAGCAGCGGTTGCTGTTGCTCACCGAACAGGTGCGGATAGCATTTTTCCAGGTGTTCGAAAAAGAACGCTTCAGGGACGTCGGCGAACTGGCCATGATCGACCAGGTACTCCATCAGCTTTGCGCCATCGCGGTTGAAGGGATGAAAAACGCTGTCGTTGATCCCGTCGAATTCCAGCGGCGCCACATTGAACAGGTCGCAGAGTTTTTGATTGAACGCAGGCGTCGCTTTGACCCAGCGATCCTGTAAGTAAAATTCGGTGTAGCCGTGCATGGCGAACATGTCGCTCTTGAGCAACTCAAGCAGCCGTGGCGTCGACAAATGATTGCGCACATCCGCCAGGCCGATCCGCGCGGGAATCCCGCAATGTCGCGCCGCACCCGCCAGCAACGTGGCCTTGGGCACGCAGTAACTCTCCCCGGCCGCCAATGCATGACTGCCGCACAGGGTCTGCGGATCGCGACTGAATGTGTACGGGTTGTAACGCACCCCTTCGCGCACGGCGTAATAGAGACTGATCGCCTGCGCAAGCGGATCGCGACTGGGGCCACGGTGTTTCTCGGCGAACTCCACCACGCAAGGGTGGTCACTATCGATGAAGCGGCCGGGACTCAGATACTCGTGCATGAGAACAATCTCCTGGGGAAGCCCCGAGTCTAGCGAGCGCTTGAGCACAGAGATAACGACGTTTCGGCCAAACATGGGCGCTTTGCCGCTCGCTCGATCAACGTTTTTCCCACGATTCCAATCACATGGCTGTGACCGGCCTGTTTTACGGATGCCGTCTAAGCTCTGAGGGCTGGTTCGCCCTGGTTTCACGGAGGATTGAATATGCTGCTGTTGTGGATACTGGTTCTGCTGGTCGGGATTGCTTATTTGGCCCACCGCCGCATCGCCCCGCTACCCGCCCTGGTCATCGTGGCCGTCTATGCCGTGGCAATGGGCGCTTTCAGCCGCGCGCCGGGCTGGTTGCTGCTGGTTTTCTGGGTGTTGATCGCCGCCGTCGCCGCGCCCCTGCTGCTGCCCGACCTGCGCCGCAAACTGTTCAGCGCGCCGATGTTTAACTGGTTCCAGAAAACCCTGCCACCCATGTCGCAAACCGAGCGCGATGCCATCGACGCCGGCACGGTCTGGTGGGATGGCGAACTGTTCAGTGGCCGCCCGGACTGGAGCAAACTGCTGTCCTATCCCAAAGCGCAATTGAGCGAAGAGGAACAGGCTTTCATCGACGGGCCGACCGAAACGCTCTGCACCATGGTCAATGAATGGCAACTCAGTCAAACCATGGACCTGCCGCCCGACGTCTGGACCTTTATCAAGGACAACGGCTTTTTCGCCCTGATCATCCCCAAGGAGTTTGGCGGCAAGGGTTTTTCCGCTTATGCCCACTCGCAAGTGGCGATGAAACTGGCGAGCCACAGCGGCGACCTCGTCACCACCGTGATGGTCCCCAATTCCCTCGGCCCGGCCGAACTGTTGCTGCATTACGGTACCGACGAACAACGCAATCATTACCTGCCACGCCTGGCACGCGGTGACGATATCCCGTGCTTTGCCCTGACCGGCCCGTTGGCCGGCTCCGACGCCGGCGGCATGCCGGATTCGGGAGTGATCTGCAAAGGTCAATGGCAGGGTCAGGAAGTCCTCGGCCTGCGCCTGAACTGGGAAAAGCGTTACATCACCCTCGGCCCGGTGGCTACCCTCCTCGGCTTGGCCTTCAAGGCCTACGACCCGGATCACCTGCTGGGCGATCAAGATGACCTGGGCATCAGCCTCGCACTGATTCCGACCGACCTGCCCGGTGTCGAGATCGGCCGTCGGCATCTGCCGTTGGACGCCGCATTCATGAATGGCCCGAATTCAGGCAAGGACGTGTTCGTCCCGCTGGAGTTCCTCATCGGCGGCCAGGAGATGCTCGGCAAAGGCTGGATGATGCTGATGAATTGCCTGTCGGTCGGGCGTTCGATTTCCCTGCCGGCGGTGGGCACCGGCATGGCCAAGTTCACCAGCCTGGTGACGGGCCAATACGCTCAGGTTCGCGAGCAGTTCAACGTGCCGATTGGCGCTTTCGAAGGCATTCAGGAAGCCATGGCACGCATTGGCGGCAATACCTGGATGATGGACGCCGCCCGCATGCTGACCGCCAATGCGGTGGATCTGGGCGAGAAGCCGTCGGTGCTGTCGGCGATTCTCAAGTACCACCTGACCGAGCGCGGCCGCGACTGCATCAGCGATGCCATGGATGTGCACGGCGGCAAGGCAATCATCATGGGGCCAAACAACTACCTCGGTCGCAAATGGAACTGCGCGCCGATTTTCATCACCGTCGAAGGCGCGAACATTCTCTCGCGCAACCTGATCATCTTCGGCCAGGGTGCAATTCGCTGCCATCCCTTCGTCCTCAAGGAAATGGCCCTCGCCAGCCGTGAAGACAAGGATCAGGCGCTCACGGAATTCGATGGCCTGCTGCTCCAGCACATCGGTTTCGCCGTGGGCAACGCCGCCAGTACGCTGGTGTTGAACCTCGGTTTCGGGCACCTGGAACACACGCCGGGCGACAGACTCAGCCAGGGTTACTTCCGCGCGCTCAATCGTCAAGCCGCTGCTTTCGCCCTGCTCGCCGACCTCAGCATGATGCTGCTGGGAGGTGAATTGAAACGCCGGGAACGTCTTTCCGCACGGCTGGGCGACGTGCTGAGCAACCTTTACCTGGCCTCGGCCGCACTCAAGCGCTACCACGATCTCGACTCACCGCAGTACATGGCGCCACTGCTGACCTGGGCCATGGAGGAAAGCCTGGGGCAGGCCGAACGCGCCATGGATGAGCTGCTGAATAACTTCCCGAACAAAGTCGTGGGCTGCCTGTTGCGGGTGATCGTGTTCCCGTTCGGTCGCCGGCACAAAGGGCCATCGGACAAACTCGGTGCCGAAGTCGCTGGGTTGATTGGCCGCGCCAAGGGCGACCCGGCCCTGGAGGAATTGCTTCTGGGTTGCTATCGCCCCCAAGCGAGCGACGATCCGGTCGGTGCATTGCAACACGCCTGTAATCTGTTGAGCGCCGCCCAGCCATTGCAGAAAAAGCTGCATGTGGCACTCAAGAGTGGTCAGGTCAAACCGCTGGCCGGCGAGTCGGCGATCGATGCCGCCCTCGAGGCTGGCGTGTTGCAGCCGATGGAAGCCCAAACCCTGCGTGAAGCCGAAGCGGCCCGGCGCACGGTGATCGACGTCGATGACTTTGACCCAAAGGCTTTGGCGCTGGCCAAGGGAAAAGTCCGCTGATCCCTTCCGGCATGTAAAAACGGGCGCGGGCGCTTTATACTCCCGCGCCCGTTTTGCTCTTGAGGACTTATCTCGTGTCCAACATCGTTGCCGATCATCTCGTTTTACTCGACCACCTGCGCAGCATCCTGGTCGCCGTAGGTGAGGCCGAGCAGGTTCCCGAAGAAAGCCATGCCTTGTTCCTTGAGCGCTTCGACGAATTGCTGGCGTCACTGCCGATCGATCCGATCGAAAGCCAATACCTGGGCCAGGACATCCTGACTCAAGTCATTTCCCGTTATCCGCAAATTGCCCACCTGATTCCACGGGATCTGCTGTGGTATTTCGCCGGTGACTGCCTGCACTACTTGTCCGATGAAGAGATCGACCTGTATCAGGCCCTGGAAGAGCGTCGCTTCGAAGCCGAACAGAACGACGAACCTTTCGACTGGAATCAGGAAAAACAACTGCTGGCGTTGTCGAATCAGGACAGCAAGCACTGATCTTCTATCAGTGAAGCCAAAGGCCCGCATGCTTGAGCATGCGGGCCTTTTTTTATTGCCTTCAGCACACCCCGTCGACATCAGGCAACCGCACTGCGCTGTGACCTTGCCCGAATCGCTCGCCCGCCCGCCTAAATCCAGCCTTTGCACCAATGCTTTTGTTTAAATTCATGGCACTTTGGTTTGATTGAACTACCTTCAAACAATAAGAAATCATCACGGCTGGATTTTCCACGTTAGCTTCAGTGATCAGACAGCGAATTGGCAAAAGGAGTTACCTCACCATGATCCTGGCAGGCGTTTTCCGGCTCTGTACCTTCAATTACCGATTGCTTTCCGAGGGAACCAGGTCGCTCGCTGTCCAGCCAGATCAGCGAGGTGGACCCGCTCGTGTGTAACACAAGGAATAACGCCAAGGCCATGGATAACGGGTCTGGCGCATTGGAGGGGGGATAGCCCGATCCCCGTGAAGTGATCCGAGACGACTCAGTCCGCCTTAAGACGGCCTATCCAGTGAGGATGTACTTAATGAGCTTTCGTAGCGAGCCCGCGTTCAAGCGAATTATCCATGGCCTGTTCTGGATGGGCCTTTGCGTGGATGCGGCTCAGGCCGCGCCGGCCAATTGCCCGCAACTGGACAGTTGGCCGACAACCTACGAGGTCGGTCAGGGGCTGCAGAGTGAACTGCGCAGCCCCGTTGCGGTAACGCAACTGGCGGTGGGTGACCCGAAAATTGCCGATGTGCAACCCAGCGGCAGCAACGCGTTCATACTCACCGGCCTTGCGCCCGGGACCACCAGCCTGATGGTCTGGACCGCCTGTTCGAAAACGCCGCGCCAAAGCATGGTGTTCGTCAAGGGTAAAGCCACGGCGGCGCTGACCAGCGCGCCCTCGGTGCCCTCCGACGACCTGCTGCTGCCGAGCCAGGTGCAGACCGATATCCGCTTCGTTGAAGTCAGCCGGACCAAGCTCAAGGAAGCTTCCGCCTCGATTTTCGGCGTCCGCGGCAACTTCCTGTTCGGCTCGCCGCGAACCTTGCCCACCATTGGTGGCATTGTCACGCCGTCGGTACCGGTGAGAAACGACCAGTTCAACCTCACGTTTGCTACCGGCAATACCCTGGTGGCGCTCAACGCGCTGGAAGGCAGCGGTTTCGCCTACACCCTGGCGCGGCCAAGCCTGGTAGCGCTCAGCGGGCAGAGTGCGAGCTTCCTGGCCGGTGGTGAAATACCGATTCCAGTGCCCAGTTCCGGCAGCGATAACGTGTTCATCGAGTACAAGGAATTCGGTATCCGCCTGACCCTGACGCCGACCATCATCGGGAAAAACCGTATCGCGCTGAAGGTGGCGCCGGAAGTCAGTGAACTGGACTTCACCAACGCCGTGAGCATCGCCGGCACGGTCGTCCCGGCCCTGACCGTACGCCGTACCGACACCAGCATCTCCCTGGCCGACGGCGAAAGCTTCGTCATCAGCGGCCTGATCAGCTCCCGCAACACTTCCCAGGTGAACAAGTTTCCGGGGCTGGGCGATATCCCGGTTCTGGGCGCGTTTTTCCGCGACAACACCATCAACCGTGAAGAGCGCGAACTGCTGATGATCGTCACCCCGCATCTGGTCCAGCCACTGGCGGCCAATGCACAACTGCCGTCATTGCCTGGCGAGCAGCTGCGCAATTATGACCCGAACTTCTACCGCATGTTTTTCCTGGAAAATGGCGACTTCGACAGTCGCAGCGGGCTCTCGCCATGAACCGGAGCCGGAACCAGACGGGCCTCGCCCTCACGCCTGACGGTGACTTTGCACGCTTGCCGGGCCAGCCTTATTGCCATTGGCCAGGCGTTCAACCTGTTGTAGCCAGGGGACCTTCGATGAAAGCAGTCATTGCAATTGCGGCGACATTAATGCTGGCCGGTTGTGCCAGCAACGGCATGCCTTCGCGACCGGCCAGCTGTGCCAAGCCCGGTTCGGAGCAGGAACTGGCCCTGAACCTGGCCGACAGCATGGCCGACGAAGGCCGTTTGTATGCCAGCCTGGCGAATCTGGAAGGAATGCCCGATAACCTGGTCCAGGTTCGCCTGCGCAAGGCTCGGGTGCTGCGTTTGATGGGGCGTAGCGGCGACGCGCAGCCCTTGTACGAAAGCTTGCTCGGCACCTGTCTGGCGGCTGAAGGGGAACTTGGCTTGGGCCAGTTGGCCGCCGCCAAAAATGATAACGCCAGCGCTGCCACTCACCTTGAGCGTGCGGTGCAGATGGCCCCCACCGACGACAGGATGCGCAATGACCTGGGGGTCGTCTACCTCAATCAGCACCGGATCCCTGAAGCACGCTTCGAGTTCATGACCGCCATGGAGCTCAAGCAGGCAAACACATTGGCGGCACTCAATATGGTGACGCTGCTGATCTACCAGGATAACTGGAAATCGGCCGCCGAACTCGTGACCCGCGCCGACTTGAGCCCCAAGCAAGTCATAGAGGCTCAAAACCGCGCGGAAAAACTCAAGGCCTCCGCCAATAAAGTGGTGGCTACCGATGGCAATCGCAAGGCTGAGGTAGCCGATGCCTCTACCAGTGCGAGCAAGTAAAACGTACGAGGAGTCGAGATGAATACCAAACGGCTGTTGATCCTGTGCACGGCTTGCCTGTCCACCTCTGCCTGGGCCATCGAGCCGGGCCCCTCTTCGCCGTATCAACAAGGCACCGAACAGTGGTTGCAGCTGCAGATTCGCGGTGTGGTTGCCTCCCCTCACCTGCAAACCGCTTCGGCCACCGAACGTGACTTGGCCATGCAGCGTTGGCTGAATAGCTTCAACTTCCCGATTCCGCAATATTTTGACCAGGATACAGCGGGACAAATGACCATCGGCAACGGCAACTAAGGCATTTCGACGGATGATCAGCCTCTGGCATAGTCCAGAGTGGCCTGGCTGCAAAGCCGGGCTTGTTGTCGTGTGCAGGAATATGCAGATCAGGATCGGGTGGCAAGGCCATCGCACTCGACGGCCTCTTACCGTTTTACCTCACCCGAATGCTCTGATTACCCCGATCAGGGGCGGACCAATAGCGACCAGAAAGAAGCTCGGCCACAGGCAGAAAATCAGCGGAAATACCAGCTTGGTACCGACTTTCGCCCCCATCTCTTCGGCAGCTTGTGTTCGCCGGTCACGGAATTCATCGGCATAGATGCGCAGGGTGTCGGCCACGCTGGTGCCGAAGCGGATACTTTGCGCCAACAGACTGACCAGCCCTTGCACATCTTCCAGCCCCGTGCGCGCTGCCAGTTGCTTGAGCGCTTCGGTACTGGGAATGCCGGCGCGGATTTGCGCGTTGACCAGTGCCAGCTCCTCCGCCAGTTCAACCTGGCTGACCTGCATTTCCTCTGCCACCCGCTCGATGGTCTGCGGCAATGCCAGACCCGACTCCACGCACACCACCATCAGATCCAACGCATCCGGAAAGGCGGCACGCAGGCTGCCCTGCCTGGCCTGCTTACGCTTATCGACATACATCGCGGGCAGTAACCACCCGACAGCAGCCGTCATTGGCACCAGCAACAACCACATATTCAGAGAAAGCCCGGAGAACATCGGCAACAATAACAGCGCAAGGCCAACCAAAATCAGTGGCAACAGCAAGCGCACGGCCCAGTACATCTGTACCGCCGATGACGAGCGGTAACCGGCGTGCATCAACAGGGTTCGGGTGGCAGACGCCTTAGCCCCCTCAGGCGAACCAAAACGTTGACCGACCCGCTCCAGCAATAATTGCAGATTACCCGGCGCTTCCTGCCCGGCGACATTCCCTGAGTGACCGCGTTTGATAAGTGCCAGGCGACGCTGTACCGGATCCTGTAGCCCCGACACCAGCAACATCACGGTGACGGCCGCGAGCACCGCACTCAAACCGATTGCACTGACGAACAACATTCGCGCCAGCTGCGCATTGCCCACCAGCTGACTGAACAACCCGAGCAAATACTCCATGACCTGCACCTCCGCGAAACGAATTCCACTCAAACCTGTATCCGGATGATTTTGCGAATCCAGAGAATCCCGAGCAACATGGCGCCGAAAGCCCCGATGATCAGCTTTTTACCTGTGGGATCATTGATCAGCACAGGCAAGTAAGTGGGGGTTGTGATCAGGATCGCCGCCGCCAACACGAACGGAATGGCCACCAACACCCAAGCCGATATACGTCCTTCAGCCGACAAGGTCTTAATCTTGCGCTGGAAACGGAAGCGCCCGCGAATCAGACTACTCAGACGCTCCAGCACCTCGGTCAAATTGCCGCCAGTCTCACGATGGATGAGGATCGAGGTCACCAGCATCATCACCGTCATGCTCGGCATCCTCTCCAGCAGGCCGAGCATGGCCCGGCGCACATCGTTGCCATAGTTGATATCGGCGAAGGTCAGGCCGAACTCCTGAGCCACCGGTCCCTTGTGCTCCTCGGCCACCAGACGCAGGGTTTCATTGAATGGGTGCCCGGCGCGCAGAGCGCGGCACATAGCATCCAGCGCATCCGGCAGGCCCTCCTCGAACGCAGCGAAACGCTTGCCACGGTCGCGAGAGATTTTCAGTATGGGTAACCAGAAGATCGCGAAACCTGCCACCAACGCCATCCACCAGACTGGCGAGACCATCCAGATCAGGACACCCACCCAGACACCCAGCACCAGCCCGAGCAGCAATACCCGATAGGCCCGGTATTCGTGCCCGGACTGCTCGATCATTTGCGTCAATGCTTCCATAAAGGGCAGCTGTTCAAGCCTGGCCTCCAGTGGCGACAAGCGCGTCAGGTATTTCTGCCGCAACACAGTTTGCATGTTGGGCAAATTATTGGCTTTCTCCATGACGTGCAGGCGGCCGCGGATGCGCTTGCGCATCTTGCCGGCCTCGCCGAATACCGGCACCGCCACACCCTGGGACAGGAGGAAGACGGCGATAAACACCATGCCGAGGAACATCAGAATGAATTCACCGGGAACCTGGCTCATGGCTGCCGCGCCTCCATCCACTCAGGCCTGAACATCGTCAGCGGCAACTCGATGCCGCGCTTGGCCAGCACATCACGGAAGGCGGGGATCATGCCACTGGGCCGATAATCCCCCAGTACTTCGCCGTTTTCGCCCATGCCATGGCGTGCGAAGGAAAATATTTCGGTCATGGTGATGATCTCGCCCTCCATGCCGTTGATTTCCTGCACGCTGACCAGTCTGCGCTTGCCGTCCTCCTGGCGTTCCAGCTGGATCACCACATCGATGGCCGATGCGATCTGCTGACGCATGGCCTTGATCGGGAAGGTCGCGCCGGTCATCGACACCATGTTCTCGACCCGCCCCAACGCATCGCGCGCGGTGTTGGCGTGGATCGTGGTCAGCGAGCCATCGTGGCCGGTGTTCATCGCAGTCAGCATGTCCAGCGCCTCGACGCCGCGCACTTCGCCGATCACGATGCGGTCCGGCCGCATCCGCAGGCTGTTGCGCACCAACTCCCGCTGGCTCACCTCGCCACGTCCCTCGATGTTCGAAGGCCGGGTTTCCAGGCGCACCACGTGGGGCTGCTGCAGTTGCAGTTCCGCCGAGTCTTCGATGGTGACGATCCGCTCATTGTGCGGAATGAAACTGGACAGCACATTGAGCATGGTGGTCTTGCCGCTGCCGGTACCGCCGGAAATCAGCACGTTCAAGCGCCCACGGACAATCGCCTTGAGCAGCAGGGCAATGGCCGGGGTCAACGTCCCCACCTGGATCAGGCTGTCGGTATTGAGCAGGTCCACCGCAAAGCGCCGGATCGACACGCTCGGGCCATCGATGGCCAGCGGCGGGATAATCGCATTGACCCGCGAACCGTCCTTGAGCCGGGCATCCACCAAGGGCGAAGACTCGTCGATACGCCGCCCCAGGCTGGAGACGATGCGATCGATGATGTTCAGCAAATGCTGATCATCGCGAAAGCGCACATCGGTGCGTTGCAGTTTGCCAAAGCGCTCGACATAGACCGAGGCGTGGCCGTTGACCAGAATGTCGGACACGCTGTGGTCAGCCAGCAACGGTTCCAGGGGGCCAAGGCCGAGCACCTCGTCGGTGATCTGCTTGATGATCAACTGGCGGCTGGACGTACTCACCGGTGCCGAATGCTCATCGAGCAAGCGCTGGCAAATTTCGCGAATCTGCCTCGCGGCCTCAGCCTGTTCAAGGGAGTCCAGCAAGGACAGGTCCATGACCTTGAGCAACTGCTGGTAGATCTTTTCTCGCCACTCGGCCTCCACCGGGGTGACCTGACTTTTGGTTTCGTAAAGAACGTCCGGCGTTGCCCGTTCCCACGCCATCACTTCTTCTGCCGGATCCAGCTGTTCGTCACCCGGCTGGTTAGCCTGCGACGAGGCGGATTTAGCGGCCTGTTTGCGCAAGCGGTTACGAAAGTCGCTGATCATGGGTCACCCCCCGAAAAAACGGTTGAAGGCGCGTTTGAACACGCCTTTTTTTCCAACCACCTGGTTGCCGACCAGGTCATCGGCCACGTTGCGCAAGGCAGCGGTGATCGCCGCCTTCGGCGCATGCAGACCCAACGGCACGCCCGTGTTCTGACTCTGGCTGACCACGTTGAAGTCGTTGGGTAATTTCGACAGGTTGGTGCAGCGTAGCGCTTCGCCGATATCCTTGAGGCTGACCGCCGCCGACTTGTCATAGCGGTTGACCACTATCTGCAGTTGATCCCCACGCACACCCAGGTCTTCGCGAAGCATCCGCACCAGAGAACTGGCATCGCGCAGATGGCTGACGCTCTGTTGCACCACCACGTACACCCGATCCACCTGTTCCAGCACGGAGCCGGTGAGGTGGTCGATTTGCCGCGGCAGATCGATCACTACCCAGTCATAGCTGGCGCGGGCCAACTGCAACAGGGTGTCAAGTTGTTCGGGTTGGGCATCCTGCGGCAGACACAGCTCACCGGCCCGGCCACCCAGCACATGCAGGGTCGGGCTGAAGTGGCTGCAAAAACCCCGTAGCGCGACGCTGTCCATGCCATCGATCTGATGCAACACTTCCAGATGGCTGTGCGCCAGCGCCACATCCAGGTAATGCGTCACGCTGCCAAATTGCAGGTCCATGTCCAGCAACAGGGTACTGCCACCCTTCATGCTGAGCTGCTGGGCCAGGTTGCAGGCCAGCAAGGTTCCACCGGAACCGCCCTTGGCGTTCATCACGGCGATCAATTTCCCTACTGTCCCACTGCCGGTCCGAACCTCCATGACCAGCCGATTCAAGGCGACGACCAGTTCTGTCTCGGCGACAGGCTCCGGCAGCACGTCACGGGCGCCGGCCTGCATCGCCAGGCGCATGGCTTCCTGGTCGCTGAGTAGCCCGCACACCAACATCGGCGGACGTTCATGGGCCGGGCGCTGCAGCAGGGCCGCCAGCTCTTCGCGCCACAGGTGGCTGACGCGCAACAGCAACAGATCGGGCATCCGGTCCAGGCCGTAGAGCGGGTCGACATGCCCGTTGCTCACCAGCCGAGTACTCACTTCCAGGCTGGGCATGCGTTGGCAGACGCTCTGCAGGTCGCGCAACGACGTGGCATCACGGCTGCTGATCAGCAACCGTAGCCCGGCTTTGCCGGTCGAACTGGAGAGTGGCGTGTCCCTGGTATTCAACATGGCGTGATCTCCCCGGAATCGGAATGACGCCCGAGGCTTTCGCGTGGCAACGTTGCCCTGAACGTAGGCAAGGTAATGGGCACACCGATCCCGGGAATGAATAAATTGAAAACGAAGTTTTGCAGGCTCAACTGGACGTAGCGGATGGCACGAAAACCAGTGACGCTGACCAGGTCAGCGGGGTTGGCCACCAGCGCACCGTTTACGTCCAGATAAGTCAGCGTCAGATTGGTCGTGGCCAGATTGCCGATCAGCTGGCTCGTACCTGCGTCGGTCGCGGCATTGAAGATCGCCCGTCGCAACACCACCGGATCGCTGATATTGCACACCGCCGCCAGGCGCGTACCGCGGCGCACGGCTTCATCCAGCGCATTGACCGTAAAGTACAGGCGGCCCATTTCCAACACGCCGAACAACAGCGTGAACATCAGCAGACCAATGAGGGCGAACTCCACTGTATAGGTGCCGCGCATGTGTTTTCTGTTCATCACAGGGCCCTCATCACGGTAGTGGCGACCAGCGGAATGCTCAGTGCAATCTGATTTCCAAAAAAACCGGGAAGCGATCCGGTGCAATTGCCAGCGCCAATCACCGGGCAGAACGTGTAAGTAATGGTGACCCGCACATGGTCGGTACCCACTGCGGCAACGACCACGTTGCCAGTCGTCAGCCCTGACACCACCGCGGTCCCGGTGTTGGCAGGCACGCCATACACCGCCACGTTTTTCGTCTGGGTCAGTAGCGTATCGCTCAGGGTGATCATACCCAGCGTCGAGTTCCAGGCCTGGCTGGCGACGAACCGGTCGGCATCTCGGCTGGCCTGCAGCAGCACGTTGTACTGATAGAGCATGCGGCCGAACTCACCGAAGGCCAGCAACAACAACAGCAGCACCGGCAGGACCAGGGTGAACTCCACTATGGCCAAGCCTTGCTGGCGCTGCCGATGTTTAAATCTGTGAAGTCTCATGACGCCTCCTACGAGTCAGTACTCGGAGTGCCGCTGCCGTTGAGATAGGTTTTGTAGAGCTGAATGATCTGCGGCCCAGTAGAGGTTGACGGCGAGGGGCCGGCCACGTTGTCGCCTTCGCACTCCTTCACGAACTGGCCGAAAATCTGCGCGTCCCCGCCGCCGCCATTCACGGGCTGCACAACGAAATAGCAGCCAAAACCGAGGACGGGGATCGAGGTCGATCCGCCCTGTTTGCCGGTGCAGTTGCCCACCACGACTTTCAGCATCCGGCGCTCGAACACCCCATTGCCCTGGCAACCACTCCCCCCTGCCACACACGCGGCAACGCTCGCACGCCAGTCGTTGTAGTCAAGTATCGCGTTGCCGCCCGCCGTGAGATTGCCGTTGCTCGAGGTGACGGCTTGCCCCTGGTAGGTCGGACCTGTGCCGTTGTCAGTGATTGCGGGGTTGCTGGATGTGGTCACCAGGTCCGGTGGATAGGCTGAGGCACTTATCTGGCCGCCGTTGTAGATGCCGAAGCGCGTATTCAGGCCTTGAGAGGTAGGGCCGGCCGTGTTGCCAGGAGCGGTCTGGACATTGTCCCCAACATCGCGACACTCCTTGCCGCCTCCAGCCAGATCCTCCCTGACCTGACTGCCACCCGAGCCAAAATCGAGCAACTGAAAGTTGCCTGGACCAATGGGCGACGAAGTGCCGGAAGCTGTCTTCAATACCTGCAAATCACCAAACTGGAAGCCCCAGAACATGCCCGTGCCCGGGTTGTATTGAGTCGGATCGCCACAGACCATCAAAGGTGAGAGATCGCAGGGGTTGGTAGGACTGGGGCCAGCGGTGGCGATCGCCGCCACCGCTTTGGCTCCCAGGCCGCCAGGGCCGAATGTCTGGGCAAAGTTCCAGAAAAAACCCGTCAGGTTATAGCTCGGTACCGATACCCGAACGTACTTGGCATCCGCCGGCCCGGGATAGGAGAACGGGCCATAGACGCTGCTTGCCAGTTCCACCACTGCGAATGCACCCGCGTTGCCGCCGACCGCCGTGGCCAATTCGTTGTTGCCCGTGGCATTGGCATTCTGTGTCAGTGTATTGAGCGCAGCGGTACGCGTCGCACTGGCACTGTTGACGCCACCCTCCACCTGGCTCAGGGTCTTGGCACCACTCAGGGCGGCGGCATCCACCGCATTCTGCAGGCGCGTTTTGTTCAGCATCATATGCCCGCCATCCAAAGCCAGCGCCGCCATCATGGCCATCGCCGCCAACGCGATCACCATCATTACACTCACCGATCCTTCCTGGCGCCTTGGCGTCGAAGTGAACGGCCGCTGAATACGAAGATTCATCATCAAGCCCTCGATTGCCGATACGGATCCGGATCGACTCCGCCAATACCGTGGTGCCCTGGCAGCTGTTGCGCCCGGTCAGCGAATTTTGACTACATTGGCCTCGATCCCGCGAATAATGGTGACGGCTCTGCCACCCTCTCCATTACCACGCGGCACTACGCGTTTTGGCTCTGCAGCAGTGGCAACCGCCATGACCGGTGCGGCAGAGGCAACGGCCGCGGTTTTCTTCTCGAGGTTCAGTGGGTTACGCAGCGCCAGTTGCAACTTGCCTTCCGTCTGCGCCGTGACCAGGGTTTCCGCTTCAGCGGCCGACATCTCCAGCGTCACGGCGCGCACCACCACCGGTTGGGTCTTGTCGGTACCCGCGGTCTGATCCACCGCCAACACCCGCAAGTTCTCGAGGATGGTCCTGGAGGAAGCGCTGTTAGTGCCGGCATTGGTGGTTTTGGTCGCCAGTACATCGACCCGGTTACCCGGCAACAGGAATCCGCCGACGCCGACCACATCGTCCACCCGTACCGATATGGCGCGTTTGTCCGGGGCAATCAAAGAGGCCAGGGTGCTGCCCCCCAGGTGCTCGCTCAGACGCGCGCCGCGCACGATGTCGCCCCGCAGAATGTCGAACGTGGCGATCTTGCCCACGGCTTTTTCGCTGGCATCGAAGGCATCGTCAGGGATCGTATCCATGGGCATGCGTACGGTCGTGACCTGCTGGGCCTCGACCATCTGCCCGAATGGAATCTCTACCGTGGCGACCACCACGCTTCGCAGGTGGTCATCCGGGCTGGCATTGAGCCGCGCGCTCAACCAGGAGTCGGCCATCCATGCAGCGCCAAGGCCCATGGCCAGGGAAACGCCTATCAGGGTCAGCGTACGAGAGCTCATGTCAGTATCTCCGTATCAAAGAAAGTCGAGCTGGACGAAGTAGTTGTGCCAGGCCCATTCCAACTCTTTCGGTGACAGTGGTCCGCAACCGCCTATATAACGCTGGCGATCGAGCGCCATGTTCAGGAGATCGCGGGGATGGCAGGGCACCAGGGGCATGCCTTCACTTGCATACAGCCTTTGCAGCGCATAACGCACCAGCAGCGGGTCATAGGAAATGCCCAGGCGCTCGCTTTCCATACGCCAGATCTTTTCGTACTGCTCGGGCTTCAGGTAACCGAACTGCAGCTTGTAGCCAATCCGGCGCAGGAAGGCCTCATCGGCCAGTTCCAGGGGATTGAGGTTGGTGGAAAACACTAGGATAAGATCGAACGGCAGCTCGCAATGCCGACCGCCGCCCAGATTAAGGAAATCGCGTTTCTCTTCCATCGGGACGATCCAGCGATTGAGCAGCTCGGCAGGCGCCATACGCTGGCGCCCCATGTCGTCGATGATGAACAGGCCATTGCTGGCCTTGAGCTGCAAGGCGGCCTGGTATTGACGGGTAAAGGGGTCATAGCGAACGTCCAGTTGCTCCATGCTCAACTCACCGCCCGTGATGACGATCGGGCGTTTGCAGCGCAGCAGTCGACGGTCGATCCCTTCGTTGAGCATCAGGTTGTTCTGTTGAGCATTTTCATCGAGCCGCTGATGCACCTGCGGGTCATAGATCTCGATCACCGACTCGTTGATGACGATGGCATGAGGCACCCAGATAGCCTCGGCGAACAGACGGATCAGCCGACTGCTGACATAGGTCTTGCCGGTACCCGCGGGGCCATAAATCATGATCGCGCGCCCGGAGTTCATCGCCACACCCAGTTGATCGAGCATCTCCTCCGTGAGCACTACGCCAGCCAGGGCATTGCGCATATCGTTGGCGTTGATGCGACCATGGTGAATGGTCTGCAGTTTGATCAGGGAGCGGTAGGTACTCACCGGCAAGGGTGCCGCACCGATATAGCCACTGCGCGACAGGGCATCGCGGGCGGCACTGCGACCACGTTCGGTCAGGCCGTAACGCAACATCTGCCCGCCCGTTTGACTCGCCTGGCCCAGCACTTCGACACGGCCATCCTTGCGCAGAAACGCCAGGACCTCTTCAAGTACCGCGCCGGTCAGTGCCAGGCGATCCACCAGCCGCGACATGTCCAGCACACCGGCATCGAACAAATGCTTGCACACCAACTCACTGAGAAAACTGTCTGTCAAACCGGTTTCGCGGATTGTGCACGGCTGAGGAGCCAGTCGTTGCACCGCTTCCCGCTCATTTGGGAAGGCATCACTATCAACCATGACGTGCATGACTAATCTCCCAACCCACTGGCAACGAGTTGCCAGTAGATGCTGCCCAGCGTGCCGAGCAAGATTGCAACTGCGTAAGGGAAGGGCTTGCCGGCCGCCTCGTCCGCACTCGGCGCCAGGTAGGCCCGAACCTTCAGAATCAGCCAATAACGCCCCAGGGTTTGCAACATCTGACCGTGCACCAGCACAATCAGAAAACCGCACAGAGCGCCAAATACCAGACTGTATAGCGCGGCCCACAGTGCGTAATGAACCGGCAGGAAGCTACCAACCATGGCCATCAACTTGACGTCGCCAGCGGCCATGCCCCCCACGGCATACATGGGCAGAAACAGCGCAAAACAGATCAGGATGCCCAACAGGCCGTCACCCAACCCGCTTATCCCACCTGAGTAAGCCTGGCTGGCCAATCCCAAGGCCAGGCCCACGAGGATCAGCAGGTTGGGAATGCGGTGGCGACGAATATCGCTCACCACCGCTACGCCCAGCAGCCCTATCAGCAAACCAGTAGCCACCAGCTGCTCGATGGACATCACATCACCCCCCCTTTCGGAAATTACCGTTACCGGCAAGCAGCACCACCAACAGCAGTGCACAACGCCGTGATTCGGGTATGCACGTTCGTTCCGAGGTCGGTGAACGCGAAGGCAACAGCCGCCGTAATCAACCCTCCCGCTACCGCATACTCAACAATGGTCAGACCATCTTCGTCTTTGACGAATTTCAGTACCGAAGCCTTGATTGTTTGCATGATCATTTTGCCCACCTCACTCGAATGTTGTTTTTTCTGAGGCAGTACTTTCTGTGCTGCCTGATGCAACCCTAGTCAGTGGCAAGGCATGGGCGTTAGGAAGATTTTGCACTTCGTTAGGACTTTTTTGCGGGGCGGCCAAATACGCAGCATTGGCTTTTGCAGAAGTAACAGGAGGGGGTAAACAAGGCACTGAAACGCAAAGACAATTGTCATTGATTCACAAGCGACAAGCGGTTCAACCCGGGTTCGTCGATAACACACCAACAAACACTCGCCCGGAGCGGCCTTCCAGGCAGCCCATAGAGCGAATAGAACTAAAAATCGCCTTTCCTATCAGGATTAAATCTGCAAAGTGATGGCACCTTGGCAATACTCCTTAACAAAGTGAGTCACCCAGAACCCCAGAGTAGAGACATGACGTCCAATTTGACCAAAAGGCCATCGCTCCTGTGGTTCGATCTGACTCATGATCGGTCCACGAAAGAACTCGCCGCGCAGTTCGAGGACTCCTGCGACTGCAAACTGGCGAAAAACTCCGTGCTGCCCGTCGCGGAAGCGGCAGATATGATCTGCGTCCATTTTGATCGCCCCGACACGCCAGGCTTGCGGCTGTTGCTGGAGATCAAACACACCACCCCCACCATCCCGATCACCATGTTCACCGTGCAGCACTCGGAGGAACTGGCTGTATGGGCCATGCGCTCCAGCGTCTGGGAATACATGGTGCTCCCGCTCTCGAGCACCGAGAGGAAGCGTTACCTGACGGCGGTGGTGCAGCTCTGCGAGCTGCGCCGAAATGCCCACGGCCGAGGCAGCTCCTCGCAGATCGACCACTCCCCGACCCTGCCGGAAAGCATCCGGCTGACCTCGGGACACCAAAAACACCAGGCGCTGAGCAATGTCATGCTGTACATCGAACAGCACTTTCGAGACAACATCGATCAGAGGGACCTGGCACAGCGCTGCGGCATGACGACATTTCGCTTCAGCCGTCTGTTCAAGGAAGCCAACGGGCTTGGCTTCACGGATTACATCCTGGACAAGCGCATGAACTTCGCCAAGGATCTGCTCGACAACAGCCAGATGCCGATTACCAGCATCGGCTATGAGGCCGGCTTCAAGGATCCTTCCTACTTCGCTCGTGCCTTCAGGCAGTTCGCCAATTGCACACCCAGCGAATACCGCGTGACACGCCAAATCAAAGCGGCTGCCGCTGCGCAACCGGTGCAGGATGACAAAACCATTGAAGCGCTCGAAAGCCTGGTACAGAGCCTCAGCGGTTGATCCGTTTTTTTACGCGCACACAAAAACGCCGCTCAATGAGCGGCGTTTTTGTTAAATATGGAGCGGGAAACGAGACTCGAACTCGCGACCCCGACCTTGGCAAGGTCGTGCTCTACCAACTGAGCTATTCCCGCAAATGGCGTCCCCTAGGGGACTCGAACCCCTGTTACCGCCGTGAAAGGGCGGTGTCCTAGGCCACTAGACGAAGGGGACACGCTACCCGGAACACATGGTGTGTGTTTCGGTGTCCAGAGCCGCATCCGAAGACTTGGTTCTGGTTTCACTCAGCCCTGCCCGAAAGCAACGCTGTTTAAAATTGGAGCGGGAAACGAGACTCGAACTCGCGACCCCGACCTTGGCAAGGTCGTGCTCTACCAACTGAGCTATTCCCGCATTGGCGTCCCCTAGGGGACTCGAACCCCTGTTACCGCCGTGAAAGGGCGGTGTCCTAGGCCACTAGACGAAGGGGACACACGTACAACATTCACTCCCTGCTTCGTTTCGCTGTGTGCTTTACGCTGCAAGTGGCGCGCATTCTATGGATGGATTGAGAGGTCGTCAACCCCCTGATATAAATTTATTTAAATCAATGACTTCACCCTGCTTTCGGGAGCCGTTGCGGTTTTCCGCTGCCCGACGTTTGACGCTTGTATTCCGGCACCCGCCAAGACGTTATAGTCCAGCCAATGATGGCAATTTGTATATCGAGTGCCATCATTCATAAAAACGAGGCTGCGGCCGATATAAGCACAAGCATGTCCGATCCAACCCGTCGTGCGGGCCTGGGCGCTCAAATGCCAAGCCATCCGACTCGCATGCGTAACCTATAAAGAGGTCTTACCGGTGACGCCACTCATGATCACCCTGCTCGTCGTAGTCGGGATCGCACTGTTGATCGCCATTGGTTACATGAACCATGTGCTGGAAAACAACAAGCTGGAAAAGGCCCGTACCAAGATTGAACTCAATGATCGTCTGCGTCGCTGCGGCGAAATCACCGAGACGTTCCCCGGCCAGCTGATGACCCCGGCACTCAAGCTGTTGTTGGCCCGCCTGGAACTGAACGTCTGCCAGCGCTTGCTCAACCAGGAAAAATCCAGCGCCAACCTCAAGGCACGGATCGTCGAGCTGGAAGCCCTGGTCGGCCAGGGTGAGTCCATCCCGGTCAACAATCCGCCGGCACCGATCCAGACCGAAGCCAAGGCCAAGGATGTACGCTTCCTGCTCGAAGCCCTGCACGGCCAGATCACCCGCGCGACACAGGACGGCTACCTGGCCGCCAACGAGGCCAAGCGCTGGATTCGTGAAGTGCGCCACATCCTGGTGCTGCTGCACATCGAGTTCTTCAACAACCTCGGCCAGCACTCCCTGCAACAGAACCAGCCCGGGCAGGCTCGCCTGGCGTTTGAGCGCGGCGTGCAATACCTGCGCAAACAGCAGGAGCCACAGGTCTACGCCGAGCAACTGGAATACCTGGAAAAGCTTCTGGCCCGCGCCAATGACCAGGTCATGGATCGCATTGCGCCGGTTGAAGGCGAAGTCAACCAGTTGACCGAAGGCTTAAAAGACGTCGAGGCCGACGCGGACTGGAAAAAGAAAGCGATCTACGACTGATCAGCGAAAACACAAAGCCACCGAGAGGTGTAATGCTGCTCACTAAAGGACAAAAACTATACCTGTGGCGAGGGAGCTTGCTCCCGCTGGGGCGCGAAGCGGCCCCAAAAATGGGACTGCTGCGCAGTCCAGCGGGAGCAAGCTCCCTCGCCACAGGTTAGTTATTGCTCTCTCTATAGCTCTTGAATGAAATGAACAGCATTAACCGAGATGTGGCTGTTTTGGGCCAGGCCGATGATCATTTCAAAGCCTGAAATGCCCCACCATGCCCTTCAGTTCAACCCCCAGCTGCGCCAATTGAATACTGGACGCTGCATTGCCCTGCATGGCCAGCGATGACTGGTCGGCACTGGCGCGAATACTGGTGACACTGCGGTTGATCTCTTCGGCCACCGAGCTCTGCTCCTCGGCTGCCGCGGCAATCTGCTGGTTCATCTGCTGGATCAAGGATACCGCCGCGGCAATACTGCCCAGCGCACTCTCGGTCTGCAATGCGTCACTGACCGCCAGCTTCACCAACTCGCCACTGCTCTGGATCTGCTGCACCGACGACTGCGCCGCCGAGCGCAAAGCGCTGACCAGGCGTTCGATTTCCTCGGTCGATTGCTGGGTTCGCTTGGCCAACGCGCGCACTTCGTCGGCCACCACCGCAAAACCCCTGCCCTGCTCGCCGGCCCGCGCGGCCTCGATCGCCGCGTTCAATGCCAGCAGATTGGTCTGCTCCGCAACACTCTTGATCACACTCAACACCGTGCCGATATTGTGGATTTGCGCACTCAGGCTTTCGATGCTCGAACTGGCGGAAGTGGCCGAGTCCGCCAACTGCTCGATCCGTGCCATGCTCTGGCGCACCACCTGCTGGCCACTTTCAACCTTGCCGTCCGCTGTTTGCGCGGCCAACGCGGCTTCTTCCGCATTGCGCGCGACATCATGCACCGTGGCGGTCATCTGATTCATTGCAGTGGCGACCTGCTCGGTTTCTTCCTTCTGCGAACTGACCTCAAGGTTGGTCTGTTCAGTCACCGTCGACAGTGACTGGGCGGACGTCGCCAACTGTTCGATACCCGACTGCAAGCCGCTGACGATATGGCTGAGCCCCGCGCCCATTTGCTGCATTGCCTGCATCAACTGGCCGATTTCGTCACGGCGGGTCACGTCGATGGTCGCGCTCAAATCCCCCGAGGCAATCTGCTGCGCCACATGAATCACACTGCGCAGCGGCGCCACGATCAAGCGGGTGATGAACCACGCGGCAACCAGCCCAACCAGCAAGGCCAGGGCGGAAGAGCCAATGATCAGCAGCGAGTTCTTTTTCAGTTCAGCCTGCATCGCCTGGTCTTGCGCGACATAAGCCTGATCCACGCGCTCCACCACTTGGGCTGCGCGCTGGTGCAATTGCTGATAGACGGTTTTTTCCTGTTCCAGCAGGTCGGTGTACTCGGCGAGCTTGTCACTGAAACTGGCGATATGCCCCATCACCTCATTGAGGACGGTCTGGTAACCCTCATCCTTGACCGTGGTCTTGAGCTGCTCGGCCTGAGTCAATGCCTGGCTGGCCTGTTCGATCTTGCCCTGCCCGGCGCTGCCGTCGCCCTTGCGGCTTTGATCCAGACGCACGCGCGCTTCATTCATGGCTTGCAGCATCAAGCGTGAAACCTGGCTGACCTGGCTGGCCTGCTCGATGAATTGCGCACCGTCCTTGCCTTCGGAATCCTTCAGGGCATAGGCGCCGTCATCGGCGAGCCCGGACTGCAATACATCAAGATTATTGGCCACGCTGGACACCGACCAACTGGCCATTTCCAGCGCCAGGTCCTTGGCCTGGGTGAGCGAGACAAATTCGTCGAAGGCCTTGCGATAGGCGCCCAGGGACTGCTCGACATCATTCATCACCGGCACGTTGGCCGCAGACGCGGCCTTGAGCTGGCCGGCCAGGGCGATCAGGCCATCGACGCCCTCGTGCAGGGCGTCGGCGGTTTTCGGATTGCCGTGCAAGGCGTATTCCTGCTCCAGCAGCCGCACCTTGAGCAAACCGCTGTTGAGCGATGACATTTGCTTGAGCCCGTCGAAGCGCTGGCTGATGGTTTGCAGGGACCACACGCCAATGCCCGCCACCAGCGCAGTCAACAACAGCACCAGGACAAACCCGATACCCAGTTTTTTTGCCATACCGAGGTTGGCAAAACGTCCTTGCACGGCCGAATTCATTGCTCTTAGTCCCCTGCCAAAGTCTGTAGACGCAGATTCGCAACGGGCCAGTAGCAACACAAGGCTCTGGCGCCTCAATAATGGCAAAAAGCTACATCAACGTCGTTTTCAGAACGCTCAAGGTCGATCCCGGGCAGTGGCCTGAAAGAGCGCACGGGCACGCGGGTCGCAGGCATAGGCCACGTTGATACGCTGCCAGTCACTGGCCTCGCCCGAGGGGGTGAAAGCGGTCTTCGATGACAGCAGTACACCCAGGCGCCCTGCCTGGGTCCGCACCTGATCGTAGTCGGAGATTTGTGATCGAGCCCAGATGAACAGGCCTCCCGCCGGTTTGCCGAAAACCTCCCATTCGGCATCTTCAAGCAACTGCAACACCGCCAGCCGGTTGCTGTTCAAGCGTTGGCGCTGACGCTGCACCAGTTTGCCGTAGGCACCGTTAGCCAACAGGCACGCCAGCACCGACTCGCAAAATCGTGACGCGCCCATGCCAGTGATCATCTTGACCTCGGCCAGGCGCGTAATGACTTCGGAACCGGCCACCACGAAACCGACCCGCAAGGAACTGCTGAGTGTCTTGGAATAGCTGCCCACGTAAATCACGTCGTCGTCCAGGGCAGCCAGTCGCGTACCGGAACCACTGTGCAAATCCGCATAAACGTCGTCTTCGATCACCTGCACGCCAAAGGCCCTGGCCAGCTGCAGCACGCGGCGCGCCACCGCCGGTGCAAGGCTGCTGCCGGTCGGGTTGTGATAGAAGCTATTGATGACCAGCCCCTGAGGCCGGTGTTTGACCAGCACCGATTCGAGCACATCCACGTCCAGTCCTCGCGGTGTTCGCGGCACCCCGACCATGTGGATGCCGTGCAGCCTGAGCAGATCGAACAGCACCGGATAACCCGGACTTTCCACGACCACACAGTCACCGGCCTTGAACAGTGTCCGCACAATCAGATCGAGCCCCTGACTGGCACCCGTCGTGGTCATGATCCGGTTGTCCTGCCCCCGGATGCCCAGCTGCCTGAGGCGTCTGAGTATCTGTTGGCGCAAGGCAGGCAATCCCAGCGGCGTGCTGTAGTTGAACAGGCTAGCCGTATCGGTACGACTGACTTGCCGAATCGCGTAACTCAGATCGTCGGTCTCGCGCCAGCTTTCAGGCAGCCCGCCACAGCCCAGCCTCAACTCACTCGACCAGGCCCCGTGTTCGGGCTCCGCCCCGTCGAACCACGCAGGCTCGTGCCTGGCAACCGTAGCCAATGCCGGGTCGGCAACCCTATAGCCGGCCCCATGACCGGACACCAGCACTCCCTGCGTCACCAGGCGTTCGCAGGCCTGCGAGACGCTTGACTGACTGAGCAAATTGATCTGCGCAATCTGTCGCACCGAAGGCAGGCGCGCACCGGGCGATACCCCGCTGGAACGAAGCCAGCAGGTCAGCGCGTCAACAATTTGCTGTACGACAGGCACCAGCGCCTGTCGGTCGATCCTCAATTCCATGAGCAAGCAAACTCCTGTTGATCTTGCGAGCAGCAGTTAATCACAGGAGTGCCCGAATACATGTGCGACAACGCCGCCAAAACCCGTTGCTTTAATCATTTGAAACACATTGCCTGATCCCGTTGCACCTCCATAAAACCAGCCATCTCAGCTCCCACAGATTGAACTTTTCCTTGGTAGAGATGCATTGCTTTAAAAGGCAGTAACGCCACCATCCACTGCCAATGAGTGACCCGTAGTAAACGCCGCGCCATCGCTGCACAGGTACAGCACCGCGCTGGCGATTTCTTCGACTTTGCCGATGCGACCGACCGGATGCATGGCGTTGGCGAACTCGCCTTTTTTCGGGTCGGCTTCATAAGCGCGACGGAACATATCCGTGTCGATCACCGCCGGGCACACCGCGTTGACCCGGATCTTTTTCTTGGCGTACTCGATGGCCGCCGACTTGGTCAAGCCGATCACCGCATGCTTGGAGGCGGCGTAGATGCTCATTTTCGGCGCGGCCCCGAGGCCGGCCACCGATGCCGTATTGACGATCGCACCGCCCCCTTGCGCCAGCAGCAGCGGCAATTGGTATTTCATGCACAACCAGACGCCTTTGACGTTGACGCCCATGATCGCGTCAAACTCGTCGAGCGTACCTTCGGCCAGCTTGCCTTTCTCGATTTCGATGCCGGCATTGTTGAAGGCATAGTCGAGGCGACCGTAAGTATTGATCACCTCCTCCATCAGATTTTTTACATCGCTTTCCAGGGTAACGTTGCAGCGCACGAAGGTCGCCTCGCCACCGGCTGTACGAATCAGCGCCACCGTGCCCTCGCCGCCCGCCACGTCCAGATCGGCCACCACGACCTTCAGGCCCTCGGTAGCAAATGCCTGGGCGGTCGCGCGGCCGATACCGGCCGCCCCGCCTGTTACCACAACCACCTGGCCGGAAAACGTCATGCTCATTGTTATGTCCTCGAAGAGAAGAAAGCGGGGAATCGCGCAGGACCAATCTAGCCACGGAGGTCTTGAACACGGCAGCACTATCAAGGCTCCGGTTGGGTGCCCATGAGTTGCAGTGATGGTACGTTCGTACCAACTATCACCACACTGTATCAACCTGCATTCGCCACATCAGCCGGACTTGCGGCATCGTCGCTGACCGGCTATCAACAAAGCTTCATTCATCTTGAGTGCCCGCCATGACCTCCCAGACCAATCGCCAATTCCTGCTTGCCAAACGTCCGGTTGGCGCGGCGACCCGCGAAACATTCACTTATCAGCAAGTGCCGGTCGGCGAACCGACGGCGGGTCAGATCCTGGTTCAAAACCAATACCTGTCCCTGGACCCGGCCATGCGTGGCTGGATGAATGAGGGCAAGTCCTACATCCCGCCGGTCGGGATCGGCGAAGTCATGCGCGCCTTGGGTGTGGGCCAAGTCATTGCCTCGAACAACCCGGGGTTCGCGGTCGGGGATTACGTCAATGGCGCCCTGGGCGTTCAGGATTTCTTCCTCGGCGAGCCGCGAGGCTTCTACAAGGTCGATCCGAAACTGGCACCTCTGCCACGTTACTTGTCGGCACTGGGCATGACCGGGATGACGGCGTACTTCGCCCTGCTCGACGTCGGCGCCCCGAAGGCCGGTGACACCGTGGTGCTGTCGGGTGCGGCCGGCGCCGTGGGCAGCATCGCCGGGCAGATCGCCAGGATCAAAGGCTGCCGGGTGGTGGGCATCGCCGGCGGCGCGGACAAGTGCAAGTTCCTGATCGATGAACTGGGTTTCGATGGGGCTATCGACTACAAGAGCGAAGACGTCCTTGCCGGCCTCAAGCGCGAGTGCCCGAAAGGCGTCGACGTATATTTCGATAACGTCGGTGGCGACATCCTCGACGCGGTGTTGAGCCGCCTGAACATGAAGGCGCGGGTGGTGATTTGCGGTGCCATCAGCCAGTACAACAACAAGGAGGCGGTCAAGGGCCCGGCTAATTACCTGTCACTGCTGGTCAACCGCGCGCGCATGGAAGGTTTTGTGGTGATGGACTACGCCGCCCGGTACGCCAGCGCCGCCCAGGAAATGGCCGGCTGGATGGCCAAGGGGCAGCTCAAGAGCAAGGAAGATATCGTCGAAGGACTGGAGACCTTCCCGGAGACGCTGATGAAATTGTTCAACGGCGAGAATTTCGGGAAGTTGGTGTTGAAGGTTTGACCGAATGTAGGAGCGAGCTTGCTCCGGGCGGCGTTCCGACGAAGAACGCAATGACACCGCGTTTATCCATGATATGCGCGCTATCGTTGACGACCATCGCGAGCAAGCTCGCTCCTACAGTGGGTTCTGCGGTGTCTGATCAGGCCAGTTCGGCCACGACCGAAGCCAGTGCCTTGGCCGGATCCGCCGCCTGGCTGATCGGACGACCGATCACCAGATAGTCGGAACCGGCATCCAGCGCCTGGCGTGGCGTCAGAATACGGCGCTGATCGTCCTGGGCGCTGCCCGCCGGGCGAATCCCCGGGGTCACCAGCTGCAGCGACGGATGCGCCGTTTTCAGCGCGTGGGCTTCCAGGGCCGAGCACACCAGCCCGTCCATCCCGGCTTTTTCCGCCAGGGCGGCCAGGCGCAGAACCTGCTCTTGCGGCTCGATGTCCAGACCGATACCCGCCAGATCTTCACGCTCCATGCTGGTCAACACGGTCACGCCGATCAGCAGCGGTTTCGGACCGCTGCGCTGATCCAGCACTTCACGGCACGCGGCCATCATGCGCAGACCGCCGGAGCAATGCACGTTGACCATCCACACGCCCATCTCCGCAGCCGCCTTGACGGCCATCGCGGTGGTGTTCGGGATGTCGTGGAACTTGAGGTCCAGGAACACTTCGAAACCCTTGTCGCGCAGGGTGCCGACGATTTCCGAGGCGCAGCTGGTGAACAGTTCCTTGCCGACTTTGACCCGGCACAGTTTCGGGTCCAACTGATCGGCCAGCTTCAGTGCGGCGTCACGGGTAGGGAAATCCAGGGCGACGATGATAGGAGTCTGGCAGGCGGACATGAGTGGGCTCTCAGGCAAGTCGAAATCGGCGCGCATTGTAGCGGAACCAGCGCCGCTGCGGGACCCGATGATCGGTAAATCGTCGCGACGGCTCCGGCAAGACTAGCCCTCGAGGCGAATGTGTTGAGCTCGCCGCATTCACGACACGCCCGCAACACCGGGCCCGCTACCCTCGGCAACCGCAACATGCGCCTGATCCCTCAGGGCGGGCTTGCTCCCGGCGGCGTTCCGACCAAGAGGCCCTGAGCAGAATACAAATTTCAGGGCTGGCGATCTTCAACCCGTGCCTGGGTCTTGCTCCAGTCGATCAGCAGGCTGTAGGCCACGGCCAGCAACGTCGGGCCAATGAACAGGCCGATAAAGCCAAAGGCAATCAACCCGCCAAACACCCCAAGCAACACAATGACCAGCGGCAGGTTACCGCCACGGCTGATCAGGTACGGCTTGAGCACGTTGTCGACACCGCTGATGACGAATGTGCCCCAGATGCCGAGGAATATGGCCAGCCCGTACTCGCCTTTCCAGGCCAGCCACGCGGTTGCCGGAATCCATACCAGCGGCGGGCCCATCGGGATCAGGCTGAGCATGAACGTCACGATGCCGAGCACCAACGCACCCGGTACGCCTGCAATCAGGAACCCGATCAGCGCCAGGATCGCCTGGGCCGCCGCGGTGCCGATCACACCGTTCACCACCCGCTGTACCGTGCCCGCCACCAGTTCAATGTAGTAGCCGGCCCGTTGACCGATCAGCCGCTCCAGCAACGTGTGGACAAACGCCGCCAGGCGCGGCCCGTCACGATAGAAAAAGAATACGAAGACGATGCTCAGGGTCAGCTCGAGAATACCGCCGCCGATCTGTGCGCTGCGCGCCAGCAACCAGTTGCCCACCTGCCCCAGATAAGGCTTGAGCGACACCATCATCGCCGCGCCCTGCTCATCGATGCTGTTCCAGATCCCGACCAGCCGCTCGCCCACCAGGGGAATCGAACCCAGCCACACCGGTGCTTCGGGTAGCCCTTCGACCTGCGCATCCTTGATGAATGCCGTGGCATCGCGCACATGATCGGCAAGGTTGAAACCCAGCCACACCAGCGGTGCCGCTACCAGCACCATCCACCCCAGCGTCAACAAGGCCGCCGCCAGAGACTCGCGGCCATTGAGCCAATGGGTCAACAAACGCATCAGCGGCCAACTGGCAAATGCCAGGACCGCGCCCCAGAACATCGCCGACCAGAACGGCGCCATCACCCAGAAACTCGCGCCGAACAACACCACGAGCAGGATCTGCACCAACAGGCGATCGTTATTGATCATCAAAAGTCTCGACAAAGTCAGTCAGCAAAAGAGTAGGCGACCGCTGCGTGCACGCTCGCCCGGTACAGCCTAGCGCAATAGCTCGATGTGCAGGCCAGAGCCTTCGGCACTGCCGGTTTCCATTCGCGCGGCACGCACGCCCTGGGCAATCAGGGCCTGACGCCAGGCTTCGGCGTTCGCTCCGGAAATACTGACCCGCAAAGTGGTGTCCAGATTCAGTCCGCGAGAAATCAGGCGTAGCCAGATCTCGTCAGGCGTGCTGTTCAACATGGGAAAATCGAGCTCACCGGTGCTCTTGAGTTCACGCAGCAAGGTCGCGGAGGTCGGCAACAGCTCGCCCAGCGGTGCCGAAGCTTCGAACTGTTCGACATGCAGGTAGGCTTTGCGATTACCGCGGGTGATGCTGTACAGCGCGACGAGCGTGTTGTCCCGTGGAGCGGCAAGTCGCAGCAGCAAATAGGCTTGTTGATCGTCGGCGCCGTACAGCTTGGCGTTGCCGAAGACTTGATTGGCCCAGAGGCTGCTTTCGCCGCAATCGCGCGCCTGGCACCAGAAGAGCAACCCGGCGCCCTGCTGTTGCAAGGCCTCGCGGGCAGCGGTGAACGCCTCGATGGATGAATGCTCCGATGGCAACTCGTAGGTCACCGAAGTGACGTTGCCGCGGGCACTGACCTGACCGTCGTAACGTAACTGGCCACTGATTTTACGAATCGAACCCAACGGGTAGATCCGCTCCAGTTCGGCGGCGGGGCGATAATCGACAATCTGCGCGTCGACCATGCGCGGCACTATCGGCAGGTCCTGACTGCCCGGAACATCGGCGGCGAACGACAAGGGACTGAAACTGCACAGCACCAGTAAACTGAATGAACGCATGGATAGATTCATCGGATCAGCATGGCCTGGGCGCCCTTGACGACACTGGCTTCATCGGCGCGTGGCGGTACCTGCAGACCACGCTGCACCGCCGGCCGGGCCTCCAGGGTGGCCATCCAGCGTTGCAACGCCGTCAAGCCCTCCACCGAGACGCCCGACCACTCGTAGCCGCGCACCCAGGGAAAGGTGGCGATGTCGGCAATGCTGTACTCGCCGGCGAGGAACTCCACGCTTTGCAAGCGCGTGTCGAGCACTTCGTAGAGGCGACGGGTTTCATGCTGATAACGGTCGATGGCGCCCTGGAGTTTTTCCGGGAAGTAGCGGAAGAACACGTTGGCCTGGCCCTGCATCGGGCCGATGCCCCCCATCTGGAACATCAGCCACTGCAATACCAGCGAACGTCCCTTCGGGTCGCTCGGCATCAGTTTGCCGGTCTGTTCAGCGAGGTAAATCAGGATGGCGCCGGATTCGAACACGGCGAAATCGCCGTTGGCGCGATCGACAATCGCCGGAATCCGGCCATTGGGGTTGATCTTGAGGAAGTCCGCGGACTTCTGTTCCTTCTTGTCGAAACTCAGGGCATGCACCGTGTAGGGCAGGCCGAGCTCCTCGAGCACGATAGAGACCTTGTGGCCATTCGGGGTCGCAGCGGTGTAGAGATCTATCATGGTTGTCTCCCATTTCAACCCGCCAAGCCTCGACAGTTGCCCGGCGCAAGTCAAGGAATGGCGAAGAACCGATTGAAACAGTCTGCGACAAGCTCGGCACCGGACTCGTCATTCAGGTGCAAATGGTGGCCACCCGGCAGCTGTTCCCGGCTAAAGGGTAGACGCTCCAGCAATTCAGGATGTTTGGCGAGCATGCCGTCGGCGGCTACCACCAGTGTTGCAGGACATTTGACGCGCTGGACGAAGGCCATGGCCTGTTCGGTGGTAAGACGCAGCGGCGACGGCAGCGTAAGACGATTGTCGGTGCGCCAGGTGTAACCGCCCGGCACCGGCATCAGGCC
The DNA here is from genome assembly GCF_019947515.1 of Pseudomonas sp. A-B-19. Classification (NCBI taxonomy): domain Bacteria; kingdom Pseudomonadati; phylum Pseudomonadota; class Gammaproteobacteria; order Pseudomonadales; family Pseudomonadaceae; genus Pseudomonas; species Pseudomonas sp. A-B-19. The sequence goes on along the minus strand of NZ_JAGYGN010000006.1, from coordinate 73,818 downwards.
ACGCTGCGCCAGCAGTTCGGCGGCTTCGCGGCTGACCGCCACCAAGCCCTTCATGCGCGCTTCGATGGCTCGGTCCAGGGTGTCGTAGACCGGTTTGCGCTTTTCCCGCAGATCCAGTTGCGCTTGCAGGGCCATGCCCATTCGCTCGGCAGCGTTTTCACCTTTGTCTGTAGGAGGAATGATGCCGTCGATCAACGCCAGGTGGGTGACTCGCTCGGGCATCGACCCAGCGATGATCAGCGAAGCAATGGCGCCCATCGAATGCCCCATCAGCGCAAATTTGCTCAGGCCAAGCTGTTCGGCGACCTGCAGCACATCGTGGGCGTAGTCCCACATGGCGTAACCGGCTCCCGGCGGGCGATGTCCGGAATGACCGTGACCGGCCATGTCCAGGGCGATGATGCGCAGGCCTTTGAGTTTGGGCGCCAGACGGGCAAAGCTGTTGGCGTTGTCCAGCCAGCCATGCAAGGCAATGACCGGCAACCCGTCTTCAGGACCGAACAGGTGCGCCGCCAGTTCGATGTGCGGCAGGCTCAAGCGGACCTCTTCAACGACGTGGCTCATGCGCAATCCTGTTGTCGACGGCCGTCCCAGCGGTAGAACAGGCCTTTGAGCATTTCAGCGGTATCAAGGGGACGTTCGAGCGGAAACATGTGACCGCCGGGCATGGTCAACGACTCGCCCAACGGCAGGCGGTCGACGTTACTTGCGTGATGGCGCATCACTACACGGCTGTTGTGCCCGCGAACCACCGCCAGCGGCACTTGCAACCGCCGGGTGCTGCCCGGGCTGGTGTGCGGCACGCCGCGATAGATGCTGATTTCCGTGGCTGGGTCGAACCGCAAGCGCAGTATGTCATCGACCTGGTGCAAGCCATGTTGCAGGTAGGCATCGAAGCATTCCGGGTCGAAGCCGCGAAACAGGGTTTTACCGGCGAAGTACTTGCGCGCGCTTTCAAGGTCGGCGAATTCCTCGCGACGACCGAGGGTCCGCCCGGCCGGCGTCAAGCGGTCGATGAAACCGAAGCGTTTGGCCGCCCGGATGACCCATCGATCGGCTCGGGTCAGCACTGGCGAGTCGAGCATCACCACCCCGCGATACAACTCAGGGCAGCGCAAGGCCGCATGCAGGTGCAACACGCCACCGAAGGAGTGGCCGACGCCCCACACGGGCCCGGCCTGTTGTTGCAGGTGATGGATCAGCTCATCCACCAGGTTGTACCAGTTGTCGTCCGCCGGGAAACGCGGGTCGTGGGCGTGCTGCTCCAGATGCGTCACCTGAAACTCGGGGGCCAGCGCCGCAAACAACTTGCCGTAGGTCCCCGAAGGAAAACCATTGGCGTGGGCGAAAAAGATCTGTTGCGACATACCTGCAAATCCATGAGCGAGACCAGGCATTGATTGTCCGCAAGAGCGCGTCCTGCGGCAATGACCGTAACTGACAGGAATGATGACAGTCCGGTCAAAGCCATGGCTTTGGTTCAACGTGCCGGCGGATTCTCACCCAACGGCACCACCGCCATGGTCAGCCGCGACACGCAACTGGCCTTGCCCTCATCACTGGTCAGCCGAATGTCCCAGACATGGGTCGTACGGCCGATGTGGATCGGTTTGGCCACCGCCGTCACCCGCCCGCTGCGCAGGCCGCGCAGATGGTTGGCGTTTATTTCCAGGCCCACGCAATAGAACTTGCTGGCATCGATGCACAGGTAACTGGCCATGGAGCCGACCGACTCGGCCAGCACCACCGAGGCACCGCCGTGCAGCAAACCGTATGGCTGGTGAGTGCGATGGTCAATGACCATGCTGGCCGTCAGGGACTCATCGTCAAAGGCCTCGAAACGGATGTCCAGCACTTCACCGATGGTGTTTTTCTGGATAGCGTTCAACTGCTCGATGTTGGGAGTGGTGCGCCACAGGCTCATCGCAGAGTTTCCTTGTTGGTTCTGTTCATGGATCAATCCTGCCACAGCACCGCTTCGCTGCGCTCGCTCCATTCTTCAAAGCGCTCACCGTAAGCCGCTTCGATCACATTGCGCTTGATCTTCAGGGTCGGGGTGAGAAAGCCGTTTTCCACGGCCCAACTGTCCTTGACCACCACCAGGCGCCGCAGCCGTTCATGTTTGTCGAGGGACGCATTGACCTCTTCCAGCAGTTTTTCCAGGCTCGAATGCAAGCCGGCGCGCGCAGCCCCGCCGGCATCCTGCTGGCCGACCGCCGACAACACGCACAAGCCCAACGGTGCCCCCAAGCCATCGCCCACCACGCAGACCTGTTCGATGCGCGAGTGCACGGCCAGACGATTTTCAATCGGCGCCGGGGCCACGTATTTGCCTTTGCTGGTCTTGAAGATTTCCTTCAGGCGTCCGGTCAGGCGCAGATTGCCTTCGGCGTCCTCCTCGCCCTTGTCGCCGGTGCGCAGGAAGCCGTCCCCGGTAATGGTATCGGCGGTTTTTTCCGGTTCCTTGTAATAGCCGAGCATGGTCGCGCCACTGCGCACCATGACCTCCCCCGTCTCGGCGATCCGCACTTCGACTTCCGGGCACGGTTTGCCGATCCAGCCCGGCTTGTTCTGGCCCGGCACGCCGATGTGCGAATAGCCGCAACTCTCGGTCATGCCGTAGACCTCCAGCACATCCAGCCCCAGTTTGCGATACCACTGCAACAAGGTCTGCGGCACCGGAGCTGCGCCGGACAACGCGATGCGCAACGCGTCCAGCCCCAACCCGGCGAGGACTTTATGCCCGACCCGCTTGCCGATGATCGGCAGGCCGAGCAGGAAGTCGAGGCGTTTTGCCGGGATCTTGCCGTACACGCCCATCTGGAATTTGGTCCAGATGCGCGGCACGCCAAACAGTGCGGTCGGGCGCGCACGTTTCAGATCGGTGAGAAAGGTGTCCAGGCTCTCGGCGAAAAATACCGTTTGGCCGGTGTAAATCGATGCCAACTCGACGAACATCCGTTCGGCAACGTGGCACAGCGGCAGGTAGGACAACAGCCGGTCCGACTCGTCAAGGCCGAACAACGCAGTGCCGCGTGTGGTGGCAAATCCCAGATTGCCGAAGCTGTGCATCACGCCCTTGGGCATGCCAGTGGTGCCGGATGTGTAGATGATGGTCGCCAGTTGATCGGCGTCAGGCTTGGGATTGTCCTGGATTGGCGAGTTGCGTTGCAGGTCGTCCCAACTGAAATCAAAGTCGCCGGGGGGATGCAGGGGCAGGCTGATGGTCGGCAGATCGGGGCTGACGCCACGGGACATGCCTGGCCAGTCGTCGAGCTTGCCAATGAACGCCAGCTGCGCTTGCGAGTGTTCGAGTACCTGGGCAACGGTCTCGGCGGTGAGATTGGGGTACAACGGCACCGACACATGCCCGGCCATCCAGATCGCCAGGTCGGCGATGATCCAGTGCGCACAGTTCTTCGAGATCAGGGCGATATGGCTGCCCTGCGGCAGTTCCCGCGCGCGCAACCAATGGGCCGCGCAACGGGCCTGATGAGCGACGTCCGCCCAGGTCAAGGTCTCGACCTGGCCACCTGCGACAGGCTGGACCAGAAAGCGCTGGCGGGGATGGCGGGCCTCACGCTCGTAGAAAACATCCAGCGGCAAACGAAAGGCAGCAGACATGACTTGCTCCTGTTTTTGGGTCTGGAGCAAGCGTAGTCAACCAAGCAAATGCTTGGTTGACTATTTAACAGAAAAACAAAATCAAAAGATCGCAGCCTGCGGCAGCTCCTACATGGAAATGGCATCCATCCTGTAGGAGCTGCCGCAGGCTGCGATCTTTGCTTTTATGGGTGCTCGATGCTGACGAGCTTCATCGACCCGATCAGCAACTCGTCGCCATTGAGTTCGGCCAATCCGGCGGTGCCGACTCTTTCCGGCGGATACCCGGCGCCATGTTGCAGGTAACTCAATAAATTCCCCACCAGCGGGTTGTGGCTGACCAAAAGGACATTGCTGACCGACACCAACTGCTCAGCCACTTTGTCCGGGTCGGTGTCCGGGGTCAGCCATTCGACGGTGCGGATTTCCGGTTCGAATCCCAGTGCTTCGCGCACCAGTTGCGCCGTCTGCTGCGCTCGCAGGTAAGGACTGGCATAGATCGCCGTCAGCGGTTGGCCCATCAGTAAAGCGGCGCTGTGCAGCACCTCTTCACGACCGTGGTCTGTCAGTTCCCGCTCCGAATCGTGGGGACGGGAGCCGTGCGGCACGGCTTCACCATGACGCATTACCCAGAGTTTCATAGCTTGGGTTCCTCATCTCGGGCCGAATGCGGTGCCGGTGCCACGACATGCGGCGCTTCACCTTCCGGCGTACGCGGCGTCGGCCAATCGGCGAACGGCCAGGGCTTCTGGTCGCTGTGAAAGCTGCCGAAACGACCGATCTGCGCCAGAAACTGGCTCAGGCTGTCGCCGAAATTCATCAAGCTGGCGTTCGGGGCGCCATAGATCAAACGATAGATCAACTGCACCAGCACGACGGCGCCGAGGATGAACTGCGCCACTTGCCACACCAGCACGAACACCAACATCCACAACACACGCAGCAGGATGGACTCGTATTTGGCTTCTACTTTTGGATCGTTCATGCGCAACTCCCTGCTTTTCTGGCAAGCGTGATTAGTTGAAATCACTGGTGGAAATAAAATCGACGTCGGTTTTCGGCTCTCCACGCATCAGCAGACCGATGACCTGTTCCAGCGTGCGCCCCTCGAACAGGATCGCGTGCAGCCCGGCGACCAGCGGCATGTACACGCCAACCTCCTGGGCTTTGGCCTTGAGCACTTTAAGGGTGTTGACCCCTTCGGCGACTTCGCCCAGGCGTGTAACGGCCTCGTCCAGGCTCAGGCCCTGGCCGAGGGCAAAGCCGACCTGATAGTTGCGGCTCTTGGGCGATGAACAGGTCACGATCAGATCGCCCACGCCCGCAAGTCCCAGGAAGGTCATCGGATTGGCACCCTGATTCACCGCAAAACGGGTCATTTCCGCCAATGCCCGGGTGATCAGCATGCTCTTGGTATTTTCCCCCATGCCCAGCGCCACCGCCATGCCGGCGATGATCGCGTAAACGTTTTTCAACGCCCCGCCCAGCTCCACACCGAATCGGTCGGCGCTGGCGTAAACACGAAAGGTGCGGCCATGCAGCGCGGCCTGAACCTGCTGGCAGAGTTCTTCGTCTTCACTGGCGACCACCGTGGCGGTCAGTGCGTGTTCGGCGATTTCACGGGCAAGGTTAGGTCCGGACAGGACGCCGATGCGGGCCTGCGGAGCGATCTCTTCGAGGATCTCGCTCATCAGTTTGAATGTGTGGGCTTCGATGCCTTTGGTCAGGCTCACCAGTAATTTGCCGGTCAGCCGTTCGGCGTATGGCACCAGCACCGAGCGCAGCGCGCTGGAGGGCAATGCGACAAAACACAGGTCACAGGCGTCCAGGGTGGCTTGCAGGTCGGTGACCGGCGTGACGCCGGGCAGAATCTTGATGCCTTTGAGGTAACGCGGGTTTTCGCGATTGACCCGCATGGCCTCGGCCTGTTCGGGATCACGCATCCACTGAAGGACCTGAAGCCCATTTTCGGCCAGCAGATTAGCCACGGCGGTTCCAAAACTTCCGCCTCCCAGGACCGCAATCGGGCGCTGCTCAGTCATATGCAATCCGTTAATCCATATCTGTGGCAATGTCGGCATTATACGGGGCAGCCCATCGGCGGCCAGCCCCGACATCAAATACCGGCAGTTGTGGGAAGAAGACCAATAAAACCGAGGAAAATGCGGACATCGCGAATGGAAAAGTCATTCGGCTCGGTTAACATGCGCGCGATCAATCACTGACTGGGATGTGTTGTGTCTCCGGGTGCTCCTTCTTCGCGTTCGCCCCTGGTACTGGCGCTGATTTTCAGCTCGCCGGGGCTGGCGCTCGTCGTGGAGCCGGAACTTTAATATGTCGTATTGCCCGGCCTGGAAAACGCCGTCCCTGCGCCGGCTGCTGGCGGTGCTTTGTCTATTGTTCAGCAGCTTGTTCGGTAGCCTGCCGGGCAACGCGGCGGACATTGTGCTCACGGGTGCCGAAGACACCCCCGGTGTGCGGGCGTTTACCCAGGCCCTGAGCGAGTTGCGACCGAACGATAACGTACGCTTCCAGACACTGGCGAGTTTGCCCGTTCCTGACAGGCTGCCGGAAAACATCCGCCTGATACTGCTCGACCTGCCCAGCCTCGACTGGCGCCTGCAGGGCACCCGGGGGCCGGCGACACTGGTGTTGCGCATCAGCCGCCTGCAAGCCCGGCAACGCTTGAACAACACGCTGCCGGCACACCTTTCCCTGCTATGGCGCGATCCGCCACTGGACCGCCAGTTACGCTTGACCCGCACCCTGTTGCCCGACGCCAAACGCATCGGCGTGCTCTACGACAAGCACAGTGAATTTCTGTTGAATGAGCTGCGTAATGCCGCCCTCCCCTTGGGCCTGGAGGTGGTCACCCAGCGCTGGGACAACATTCACGACAGTCGTCCGTTACAGGCCCTGCTCAATAACAGCGACGTGTTGCTGGGCCTGGACGATGCCGACCTGTACAACCCGCAAACCGCAAAGAACCTGCTGCTGAGCAGCTACTCACGGCAAATGGCGCTGATCGGACCCAACGCAGGTTTCGTCAAGGCCGCAAGCCTGGCCAGCACCTACAGCGATCAGAGCGACTGGCTGGCGATCCTCGACGACTTGCTCGACCGGCCACCGGCCACCTGGCCGCGCACGCTCTATCCCCATCGATTCAAGGTCGCGAGCAATCCACAGGTGGCGCGTTCATTGGGTATCGAACAGATAAACGAAGCGTTGGTCGCCACGTTGCTGGCTGAAGGAGAACGCCGTCCATGAACTTGCGCCGTCGCTGGGACATCAACACTCGCACCCAACTCATCAGCCTCGGCCCTGCACTGCTGCTGACCTTGTTGCTGATCAGCTTCTTCACGTTCGTGCGCATCCAGGATCTGCGTCAGGAAATCACCCACACCGGGCAATTGATCGCCAACCAACTGGCCCCGGCCACCGAATACGGAGTGATCTCGGGCAACAGCGAAGTGCTCGAAACCTTGCTCAAGGCGACCCTGGCCACGCCCAACGTGAGCTTTCTGGAAATCCAGGACAGCGCCAACCGGGTTCTGGTGTATGTCGAACAACCGAGCGAACACCACAATCGCGCGCACCAGCTCGAAGTGTTCCAGGCACCGATACGGCTCCAGCAAATCGCGTTGCACAATGATTTTTTCCAGAGCAGCAAGTCCGCCAGCGCGGCCCCCACCGAAGACTATCTCGGCCGGGTGATCGTCGGACTGTCCAATGACGCCTTCAGCCAACGCCAGCAGGGAATCGTGCTCAAGGCCGCCATTCTGGCGCTGTTTGCCCTGCTATTTACCTTCTTCGTGGCCCGGCGTCTGGCGGGCAGCCTGTCGCAACCCATCCGTGATATCGGCAATGCGGTCAAGGCGATCCAGGACGGCGACTACAAAACACCGCTGCCCATTGTCGACGACACCGAGCTGGGGGCGTTGTCGCAACACATCAATAACCTCGCCAGCGGTCTCGAGCAGGCCAGCCGCGAACAGCATCAGGCCATGGCGCAGTTGATCCAGACCCGCGAAGAAGCGGAACAGGCCAACAACGCCAAATCCGACTTCCTCGCCATGATGAGCCATGAACTGCGCACACCGATGAATGGTGTACTGGGCATGCTGCAGTTGCTGGAAACCACTGACATGACCGAGGAGCAGGTGGAGTACGCGGCGCTGGCCTCGGAATCTACCGAGCACTTGCTCAAGGTCATCAACGACATTCTGGATTTCTCGCGGATCGAACGTTCAGAGCTGGAGCTGGAGCACATTGCGTTCAATCTCGTCGAACTGATCGGCAGTTGCGCCCAGTCGTTCCAGCACAGCGCCGCACAACGCGGCCTCGACCTGCAACTGATGGTCCCCGATGACATGCGCGGCTTGCAGGCCAAGGGCGACCCGACGCGTATCCGGCAGATACTGGTCAACCTGATCGGCAATGCGCTGAAGTTCACCGAGCAGGGCCGCATCACCATCGAGGCGCAGTGGCAGTCGCTGGACCACGAGTTGCTGTGGTTCACCTGCAGCGTGCGCGACAGCGGCATCGGCATCCCGGCGCAAAGCCTGGAATTGATGTTCAACGCGTTCCAGCAGGCCGACAGCTCCATTTCAAGGCGCTACGGTGGCACCGGGCTGGGCCTGCCGATTGCCCGTACCCTCGCCGAACGCATGGGCGGCACCTTGCGCGCGCAGAGTGAGGAAGGCCGCGGTTCGGTGTTCACCCTGGAAATTCCCCTGGCACTGCACCAGCAGACGCAGACGCTGTTGCCCCCCCGCGCGCAAAACGGCGACAGCGGCGGCGAAGGGCGCAATGTGCTGTTGGTCGAAGACAACCCGGTCAACCAGACGGTCATCGAAGCCATGTTGCGCAGCCTGGGCTTCAAGGTCAGTCTCGCGGTCGACGGCGCGCAAGCGGTTCGCAGTGCCGAGAGCCTGATTTTCGAAGCGATCCTGATGGATTGCCGCTTGCCGGTCATCGATGGCTATGAAGCCACCCGACAGATCCGCCAATTACCCGGTTGCACCGACCTGCCGATCATCGCGCTGACTGCCAACGCCCTGCAGGGTGACCGCGAAGCCTGTTTGTCGGCGGGGATGAGCGATTACCTGGCCAAGCCGTTCAAACGGGCTGATCTGCAGCAAATTCTGCAGCGATGGGTGCAGTAGTACAGGCCTTTCGAGCATCTGCGACTGGCGTGAAAGGCGAAAGTGCGGCAGTCTTAAGCCCCCGAACAGGCCCGAAAAGGGGCTTGAATAATAATTTCAGTGCACAAGTGTACATTCATGTCCTTGGTGCTGTGACTTTCACCACAACGCAATAGTCTATGAGTAGGCTGCCGGTTCGAGGCATGAACGCGTCGATCGGCCGGGAAGATTTGCCCCACCTGCCGCATGGGACTATTGAGGAGCTCGCATGACCAAACAAAACGCCTTTACCCGGGAAGACCTGCTGCGCTGCAGTCGCGGTGAGCTGTTCGGCCCAGGTAACGCGCAACTGCCCGCCCCGAACATGCTGATGGTTGATCGCATCACCCTGATCAGCGAAGAAGGTGGCAAGTACGGCAAAGGTGAATTGGTCGCCGAGCTGGATATCACTCCGGACCTGTGGTTCTTCGGCTGCCACTTCGAAGGCGATCCGGTGATGCCGGGCTGCCTGGGCCTAGACGCCATGTGGCAACTGGTCGGCTTCTTCCTGGGCTGGCAAGGCCTGCCGGGCCGTGGCCGTGCGCTGGGTTCGGGCGAAGTGAAGTTCTTTGGTCAGGTTCTGCCGACGGCCAAAAAAGTCACCTATAACATTCATATCAAGCGCGTCCTCAAGGGTAAACTGAACCTGGCCATCGCCGACGGTTCGGTCACTGTAGACGGTCGCGAAATCTACACCGCCGAAGGCCTCCGGGTCGGCGTGTTCACCTCCACTGACAACTTCTAAGGGTTATCCGCATGCGCCGCGTCGTTATCACTGGTCTGGGCATCGTTTCTTGCCTGGGCAATGACAAAGAGACCGTCTCCGCTAACCTGCGTGCAAGCCGCCCTGGCATCCGGTTCAACCCGGAATATGCCGAAATGGGTCTGCGTAGCCAGGTTTCCGGCTCCATCGACCTCAACCTTGAAGAACTGATCGATCGCAAGATCTATCGCTTCGTCGGCCACGCGGCAGCTTATGCCTACCTGGCCATGAAAGATGCCATCGCAGATTCCGGTCTGACCGAAGAGCAGGTTTCCAACGTGCGTACCGGCCTGATCGCCGGTTCCGGTGGCGCGTCGACCCTGAACCAGATGGAAGCGCTGGACATCCTGCGCGAGAAAGGCGTCAAGCGCGTCGGCCCGTACCGCGTTACGCGGACCATGGGCAGCACCGTTTCGGCTTGCCTGGCCACCCCGTTCAAGATCAAGGGTGTGAACTACTCGATCTCCTCCGCTTGCGCCACCAGTGCTCACTGCATCGGTAACGCCGTGGAGCAGATCCAGTTGGGCAAACAGGACATCGTCTTCGCCGGCGGCGGTGAAGAAGAACACTGGAGCCAGTCGTTCCTGTTCGACGCCATGGGCGCCCTGTCCAGCAAGCGCAACGACACCCCGGAAAAAGCCTCCCGCGCCTACGACGCCGACCGTGACGGTTTCGTCATCGCCGGCGGTGGCGGCATGGTCGTGGTTGAAGAGCTGGAACACGCTCTGGCCCGCGGCGCGAAGATCTACGCGGAAATCGTCGGCTACGGCGCGACCTCCGACGGCTACGACATGGTTGCCCCGAGCGGCGAAGGCGCGATCCGCTGCATGCAGCAGGCGCTGTCCACCGTCGATACCCCGATCGACTACCTGAACACCCACGGCACCTCGACCCCGGTCGGCGACGTCGCGGAAATGAAAGGCGTGCGTGAAGTGTTCGGCGACAAGGCTCCGGCCATCAGCTCCACCAAGAGCCTGTCGGGTCACTCCCTGGGCGCCGCTGGTGTTCACGAAGCGATCTACTGCCTGCTGATGATGGAAGGCAACTTCATTGCCGGCTCCGCCAACATCGACGAGCTGGACCCTGAAGTGGCCGACCTGCCGGTGCTGACCAAGACCCGCGAAAACGCCACCATCAACACCGTGATGAGCAACAGCTTCGGTTTCGGCGGCACCAACGCCACCCTGGTACTGAAGCGCTGGCAGGGTAAGTAATACCCCCGCCATAACGCCGCACAGGAAAACGCCCCGACTGGTTCGGGGCGTTTTTTTTGCCGTTTTTTTACCTACGTTTGATTTCCGCTTTTGTAGGAGCTGGCTTGCCAGCGAAGGCGTTCTCAAGTACGCCTTCGCTGGCAAGCCAGCTCCTACAGATAAGGGTTCAGCCGGGCTTGCAAACATGAAGCTTTTGTCATGAAACCAAACGCCCTGCGACTGAATGTCGCGGATTCCGAGGGCTGCAGGACTGTTGCCGTTTTTGCAAAAAACCCTTACCAATCTCAGTCATTTACTTAGCAAGCTACCAAACCCTATAACAGAGGCCTGCACATGCCTTGCTGCAGATAACAGAGATTGGAGCTAGCAGATGACTGTAAAAGTAACTGAACGCGACGATTCACATAAATCCCACGAGGGTGTAGCCGCCGGTATCCGGATCTGGGATGTGCATCAACAAGACCTGCTGGTCGGGATGTTCCATTGCGAGAAAGACGCCCACAACTACAAGGCCGAACTGGAACTGCAAGAACAGCAACGCGAGTTACAGTCCGCCTGAGAAAACCTGCAGGAGCGAGCTTGCTCGCTCCTGCAGTGTTACCACATCAGATCATCAGGGATCTTGAAGGCGGCGTACGGATCGTCCTCGGCCGCGACCTCTTCGGTCTGCACATTCAATTGCACGATGCGCTGTGGGTCGCGTTCCTGAATCTTCAGTGCCGCCTCGCGCGGAATCACTTCGTAGCCGCCAGCGTGATGCACGATGGCCAGCGAACCGCTGCTGAGCTTGTTGCGCATCAGGGTGTTGACGCAGATGCGCTTGACCTTCTTGTCGTCGACGAAGTTGTAGTAATCCTCGGTCGTCAATTTCGGCAGGCGCGAGACCTCGATCAATTGCTTGACCTGCGCGGCACGGGCCTTGGCCTCGGCCTTCTCCTGCTGCTGGCGGTTGAGCTCCTGGTCACGCTTGACCTTCTCGGCCATGGCTTCCTGCGCTGCACGCTGCTGGGAATCATCCAGCTCGATCTGGCCTTTGTGGGCCAGGCGTTGTTGTTTCTGTTTGTCTTTGCTGACCTGCTTGGCCTGCTTCTGGTTGACCAGCCCTGCTTTGAGCAACTGGTCGCGAAGGGAAATGCTCATGGTGCTTATTACTCACTTAGGCCACTGCTCAACCGCAGCTGGGCAAATTCTTTTCCTGACGTTTGGCTTCGCCCCACAAGGCGTCCAACTCTTCGAGGGTGCAATCTTCCATGGGACGGCGGGTGTCGCGCAATGCCTGTTCGATAAAACGAAAGCGTCGTTCGAACTTGCCGTTGGCGCCACGCAGTGCGGTTTCCGGGTCGACCTTGAGATGCCGCGCCAGATTGACTACGGAAAACAGCAGGTCGCCGATCTCGTCTGCCACGGCTTGCGGATCGTTTTCCGACATCGCTTCGAGGACTTCATCGAGTTCCTCGCGCACTTTATCGAGCACCGGCAAGGCGTCTGGCCAGTCGAACCCGACCTGCCCCGCGCGCTTCTGCAACTTTGCCGAACGGGACAACGCTGGCAGTGCGGAGGGAACATCATCGAGCAACGACAGCTGTTCGGGCGCTGAAGATTTCTCCGCGCGCTCCTCGGCCTTGATCTCTTCCCAACGCTGCTTGACCTGCTCTTCACTCAAACGCGGGACATCCAGCGACGCGTACAGGTCACCCGTGGGGAACACGTGGGGATGACGGCGGATCAGCTTGCGGGTGATGCCGTCGACCACGCCTTCAAATTCGAAGCGCCCCTCTTCCCGGGCCAACTGGCTGTAATAAACCACCTGGAACAACAGATCACCCAGTTCACCCTGCAAATGATCGAAGTCGCCGCGCTCGATGGCGTCGGCGACTTCGTAGGCTTCTTCCAGAGTGTGGGGGACGATGGTGGCGTAAGTTTGCTTGACGTCCCACGGGCAACCGTATTGCGGGTCGCGCAGGCGGTTCATGAGGTGCAGTAAATCTTCAAGTGAATACATCAATCTGTCTCTGCCTGCTCTCTGTAGGAGCGCTCGCGATGGACGTTAACGGTGACGCGTACTGTCTGAATGAACGCGTCGCCCTCAGGTTTTTCGCGAGCAAGCTCGCTCCTACAGTTAAAGAGTTAAAGCCCTCTCGCCTCATGGCGTACGGTTACGCCGGGTTTCGATGATGTTCGGCAACTGGGAAATCCGCCCCAGCAACCGCCCAAGCGCGTCCAGCCCCGGTATCTCGATGGTCAGGGACATCAGCGCGGTGTTGTCCTCCTTGTTCGAGCGGGTGTTGACCGCCAGCACGTTGATCCGTTCATTGAGCAGCACCTGCGAGACGTCACGCAGCAGACCGGAACGGTCGTAGGCACGGATGACGATGTCCACCGGATAGGTGAGCACCGGCACCGGCCCCCAGCTGACCTGGATGATTCGCTCGGGCTCGCGCCCGGCCAACTGCAGCACCGAGGCGCAGTCCTGGCGGTGAATGCTCACGCCGCGACCCACGGTGATGTAACCGACGATTGCATCGCCCGGCAACGGCTGGCAGCAGCCGGCCATCTGGGTCATCAGGTTGCCGACACCCTGGATCTGGATATCGCCGCGCTTGCCCGGCTTGTAACCGGTGGCCTTGCGTGGAATCAGTTCCAGTTGCTCGTTGCCACGCTCAGGCTCGACCAGTTGCTGCGCCAGATTGACCAGTTGCGCCAGACGCAGATCCCCGGCGCCGAGGGCGGCGAACAGGTCTTCGGCGGTTTTCATGTTGGCCTTGTCGGCCAGCTTGTCGAAATCCACCGCGGGCAGGCCGAGGCGATTGAGCTCGCGCTCAAGCAGTGTTTTACCGGCCGCGACGTTCTGGTCACGGGCCTGCAACTTGAACCAGTGAACGATCTTCGCCCGCGCCCGCGACGTGGTGACGTAACCCAGGTTCGGGTTCAGCCAGTCGCGGCTCGGGGTGCCGTGCTTGCTGGTGATGATCTCGACCTGTTCACCGGTTTGCAGGCTGTAATTGAGCGGCACGATGCGCCCGTTGATCTTGGCGCCACGGCAGTTGTGACCGATTTCGGTGTGTACGCGGTAGGCGAAGTCCAGCGGCGTCGCACCCTTGGGCAAATCGATGGCGTGACCGTCCGGGGTAAAGATGTAGACCCGGTCGGGCTCGATATCGACCCGCAGCTGTTCCGCCAGGCCACCGATGTCGCCCAGCTCTTCGTGCCATTCGAGCACCTGGCGCAGCCAGGAGATTTTCTCTTCGTAGTGATTGGAGCCGGACTTGACGTCGGTGCCCTTGTAGCGCCAGTGCGCGCACACACCGAGTTCGGCTTCTTCGTGCATCGCATGGGTGCGGATCTGCACTTCCAGCACCTTGCCCTCGGGCCCGATCACCGCCGTATGCAGCGAGCGATAACCGTTTTCCTTGGGGTTGGCGATGTAGTCGTCGAACTCTTTCGGAATGTGTCGCCACAGGGTATGGACGATGCCGAGCGCGGTGTAGCAATCACGCATTTCCGGCACCAGCACGCGAACGGCTCGAACGTCGTAGATCTGGCTGAACTCCAGACCCTTGCGCTGCATTTTGCGCCAGATCGAATAGATGTGTTTGGCCCGGCCGCTGATGTCGGCGTCGACGCCGGTGGCCTGCAATTCGTTCTTCAGTTGGCTCATCACGTCGCTGATGAAGCGCTCGCGATCCAGGCGCCGCTCGTGGAGCAACTTGGCGATCTGCTTGTACTGGTCCGGCTCCAGGTAACGGAAGGACAAGTCCTCCAGTTCCCACTTGATGTGACCGATACCCAGGCGATGGGCCAGTGGCGCGTAGATGTCGAAGACTTCACGGGCGACGCGGTTGCGTTTTTCGTCGTCGGCGGTCTTCACCGCACGGATGGCGCAAGTACGCTCGGCCAGTTTGATCAGGGCGACGCGAACGTCGTCGACCATGGCCACCAGCATCTTGCGCAGGTTTTCCACCTGGCCCTGGGTGCCCATCACCAAGGACTTGCGCGGGCTCAGGCTGTCGCTGATCGCCGCCATGCGTTGCACGCCGTCGATGAGTTTGGCCACCACCGGGCCGAAGCGCTGGCTGACCGCCGGCAACGGGATCTGGCCTTCGCGCACGCCCCGGTACAGGACCGCGGCGACCAGTGAGTCCTGATCGAGTTTGAGATCGGCGAGAATCTCGGCGATTTCAAGGCCGGTACGGAACGTGGAGTTCCCTTCCGACCACAGATTCTGTGCCGCATTGGCTTGTTGTTCGGCCTCGCGAGCGTACTCGCAGGCCTCTTTCAAGGCTTCGCGATCCAGTGCCAGATCGACACTCACCGCGTGATCGAGCCAAGCCTCGAGATTGATACTGCCGTCGGTGTTGATCGGCTGGTGTGCTCTCACCTGTACCATCTTGCTTACCTTCCCTACGACGCAGATTCAATGCGTCAATTCGCTGACCTTCGTTACCCATGCGCCCACGTCGGGCTGGTGCGCGGCTGCACGGGCGGGCCAGTCGGACCAGACGAGCATCCTAGCTCGCTTCAAATAACGCCATGGCCTCGACATGTGCCGTTTGAGGAAACATATCGAGAATCCCGGCACGTTTTAACCGGTAGCCCTGCTTGATCAATTCGACCGTGTCACGCGCCAGAGTGGCCGGGTTGCACGACACGTACACCAACCGTTCGGCGCCCAGGGTCTTGAGCTTGTGAACAACCTCGAAAGCACCGTCACGCGGTGGGTCCAAGAGTACCGCACAAAAGCCTTCGGCGGCCCATTCGGCGTCCGTCAAAGGCTGGGATAAATCGGCCTGAAAAAACTTCGCGTTATGCAGATTATTGCTAGCCGCATTCGCCGCTGCCCGATCGACCATCACCTGCACGCCTTCGACCGCCACCACTTCGCGAGCAGCCCTGGCCAGTGGCAAGGCAAAGTTGCCCAGACCACAGAACAGATCGAGTACGCGCTCATCCGCTGTCGGCTTCAACCAGTCCAGCGCCTGGGCGACCATCGCTTCGTTGACCGCGGCGTTGACCTGGATGAAATCCCCGGGACGGTACGCCAGCTCCAGACCCCACTGTTCAAGACGATAGCCCAACGACTGCCCGGCCTCGACCGGTTGCGGTTCGCCGTCGCCATGCAGCCACAACTGGGCCTGGTGGAGCGCGCAGAAATCCTTGAGGATCGTCAGGTCAGCGTCGGACAACGGCGCCATGTGCCGCAGCAAAACCGCCAGCGTCGAGCCGCTGAACAACTCCACATGCCCCAGTGCCTGAGGTTTGCTCAAGCGCCGCAGCATCTGGGGCAGGCAGGCCATGATGGGTTGCAAGGGCTGTACCAGCACCGGGCAATCATCGATGCCAACGATGTCCTGGCTGCCGGCGGCGCGGAACCCGACTTCGAGTTTCTTTGCCTTCATGTCCCAGCGCACCGCCACGCGGGCGCGACGACGGTAGCCGAATTCCGGACCGGTCAATGGCTCGGCCCACTCCTGGGGCGCGACACCGGCGACCCTGGACAATTGCTCGGCGAGCATGCGCTGTTTCAGGGCGAGTTGTTCGTTGTGGGGCAGATGCTGCACGCTGCAGCCGCCGCAACGGCCGGCATGGGCGCACGGCGCCGGGCGGCGCAATTGGCTGGCGTTGAACACCCGCTCGGTCCGCGCCTCGACCACTTTGCCGTGGGCACCGAGTACACGAGCCTCGATTTCTTCACCGGCCAACGCACCGATGACGAACCAGGTACGGCCTTCGAAAAACGCGATGCCGCGACCGTCATTGGCCAGGCGCTCGATGGTCAGGCGCTGCTTTTTGCCGGCCGGGATTTGCGGGGCCTTGCTACCGCCGGTGGGCTGGAAGCGCAGGCCTCTTTCATGTTTGGCCATCAGTTGGGCGCGTCGAAAATGCCGGTCGACAGGTAACGGTCGCCACGGTCGCAGATGATCGCGACGATCACCGCGTTTTCAACTTCTTTGGACAGGCGCAGCATTGCAGCCACGGCGCCGCCCGAGGACACGCCACAGAAAATGCCTTCTTCGCGGGCCAGACGACGGGTCACGTCTTCGGCTTCGCTTTGGGCCATGTCGACGATCCGGTCCACGCGGTCAGCCTGGTAGATTTTCGGCAGGTATTCCTGAGGCCAGCGGCGGATGCCCGGGATCGCCGAACCTTCCATCGGTTGCAGGCCGATGATCTGCACGTTGTCGTTCTGCTCTTTCAAGTAGCGCGACACGCCCATGATGGTCCCGGTGGTGCCCATGGAACTGACGAAATGGGTGATGGTGCCCTGGGTCTGGCGCCAGATTTCCGGGCCAGTGGTGGTGTAGTGCGCCTCGGGATTGTCACCGTTGGCGAACTGATCCAGTACCTTGCCGCGACCCTCGGCTTCCATCTTCTGCGCGAGGTCACGGGCGCCTTCCATGCCCTGTTCCTGGCTGACCAGGATCAGCTCGGCGCCATAGGCCGTCATGGCCGCCTTGCGCTCGGCGCTGGAGTTGTCCGGCATGATCAGGATCATCCTGTAACCCTTGATCGCGGCGGCCATGGCCAGGGCGATTCCGGTGTTGCCCGACGTCGCTTCGATCAGCGTATCGCCAGCATGGATCTGCCCGCGCAGTTCGGCGCGGGTGATCATCGACAGCGCCGGACGGTCCTTGACCGAACCCGCCGGGTTGTTCCCTTCGAGCTTGAGCAAAAGGGTATTGCTGGTGGCGCCGGGCAGGCGCTGCAAACGAACCAGCGGAGTGTTGCCGACGCAATCGGCGATGGTTGGGTACTGCAAGGTCATGGCGTATTCGCAATCCAGACTGCGGGGGCGTCTATCATACCGGCAAACCGATCCAGGCCATATCACGCAAAGTATGGTGCTTATGGTTTATGGGAATAAGCAAATATTTTGCGGTGAACATTAGGGCCTCATCGCGAGCAAGCTCGCTCCTACAGGGGACTGAGGTGATCACATATTTTCCGGTTGAAACACGGTCAATGTAGGAGCGGGCTTGCCCGCGAAGGCGTTGTCACTGGCACCGCCATCATCCGCCAACAACCGCATATTCAGGCGCAACCCGGTCCCGGTGTTCTGCGCCCAAAGCTGTCCGCCCTGACGCTGTACCGCGTTGCGGGCAATGCTCAAGCCCAGTCCGAACCCACCATCCCCCGGCCGCGAACCGTCGAGTCGGGTGAACGGCAGGAAGATCCGCTCCAGGTCAGCTTCTGCCACACCGCCACCCTGATCCTCCAGCCACAGATGCCAGAAATCGCCATCACGCCGTCCGCCCAATCGGACAATGCCGCCGGCGGGCGAATGACGAATGGCATTGCGCAGAATGTTTTCCAACGCCTGGGCCAGGGTGTTGAGATGACCGCGAACCCAACAGGATGAATCCACCGTGCATTGCAACTGCGTATCGGGCCAGCCACTTTCATAGCAGGCGTTCTCCGTGAGCATTTCCCACAGGGCCTGGATCTGGATCACTTCGTCGGGCAATCGGGTGCGCTCGGTATCGAGCCAGGCCAGTTGCAACGTGTCTTCCACCAGGCGCTGCATGCCATCGACCTCACGGCCGATGCGTTCGCGCAATGGCTCCAGCGCCTGCTCGCTTTCACTGGCTACCCGCAGGCGACTCAAAGGCGTACGCAATTCGTGGGACAAGTCGCGCAGCAGTTGCTGCTGCAAGGCCACGGTGCCTTGCAGGCGTTCGGACATATGGTCGAACGCCCGCCCCAGCTCACCCAATTCATCGGAACGATTGGTGGTGCGGCTCGATAGGCGCACGTTCAGTTGGTCGGCACGCCAGGCATTGGCCTGTTCACGCAAGTGATTGAGTGGCACCACCAGCAAACGGTAGAGCCCGACGCACAGCAGCAAAGTGAACAACCCCGGAATCACGCCGTTGGTGATCACCCGCCAGAACACCCGGTATTGCCCGGGCAGAAAGCGTTCGGGCAGTTCGATCACCAGGCTGCCGGCGGACGGGTCGCCGGGAAACGGTATGCGTATCCACGGCCGGCCTTTCTTGTGGATGGGCCAATCGAGGCCGCGCAAAAAAGTCAGGCGTTCGACTTCCTTGTCCGTCAGCGATCGGTTGCTCAAGGACTGCAAATCACCGCCGATGACACCGACCCAGCCTGTTTCCCGCTGACGCATGCCGTGCAACCAGTCATCGACACCGGCGCTCTGGTGCTGCTGCCATGCCCGCTCGGCTTCGGCGGCGTAGCGCGTCAGGGTGCCGCGGGCCTGATCGGAGAGGAACTGGTTGCGCTGCTCCATGTAACGCCCCCAGGACCAACTCAACCAGATCATCAGCAGACAGAAAGCGACCAATAGACAAGCCAGTTTCCAGAACAGCGAATGCCTGCCCGGCAAGTTACATTTCATCGGCGGCGCTCAGGATATAACCCTTGCCCCAGACCGTACGCACTTCGCGCTCGGTGTAGCCAATGGCCTTGAGCTTGCGACGGATCTGGCTGATATGCATGTCCAGGCTGCGGTCATGGGCCGCATAACCGCGTTGCAGCACCTGTTGATAGAGGAAGGCTTTGCTCAATACTTCGTCGCAGTTGCGGTGCAGCGTCTCCAGCAGCCGATACTCGCTGCGGGTCAGGCCGCCAGCCTGTTCGCCATAAAACACCTCGAAGCTTTCATCGTCGAAACGCAGGCTGTCCATCGAAGGGGCTGACGCTGCGGGTGCGGGCCGGCGGTCGAGGGCCACCCGCCGCAGAATGGCTTCGATGCGCACCCGCAACTCCACCATGCTGAAGGGCTTTGGCAGGTAATCATCGGCCCCCAGGCGAAAGCCGCTGATGCGATCGGCCTCGGCACCAAGGGCCGACATCAGCAACACCGGGGTGCAATGGCTCTGACGCAATTGAGTCAGGACCGCCAAGCCGTCCATGCCCGGCAGCAGGATATCCATCAACACCACGTCGAAAGGCTGCCGACGGGCAATGTCCAGGCCTTCCTGGCCGTTCTGGCACCAGGTCACCTGGAAGCCGCTGCGGTCCAGGTGCTCGTGAACGTAGGCGCCGAGCACAAGGTCGTCTTCGATGGAGAGGATTCGAGGGAGGCCAGCAGTGATGGGAGTCATGACTATCTGCAAATAATTCTCAGTTGAGCGATTATTCAAGATTGCCTCGCCAGGGGCAACCCACGGTTTGTCCGTATCGCCAAAGAGTCGCCCGGGCCGACGAATGACTGCACCATTTTTACGAAGATTGCCCGCGAGCAAATCGCTACACTGCGCAAGTGGTGCATGGCGGATGCATGTACGGGCCTATGAATAGCGGGATGCAGGAGAGTTGCGTGCTCAAGAAACTGGGAATCAAAGGCCGCGTGTTGTTGCTGACCCTGTTGCCAACCAGCCTGATGGCGTTGGTGCTGGGTGGTTATTTTACCTGGATGCAACAGGCTGACCTGCAAACCCAGCTCATGCAGCGTGGCGAAATGATCGCCGAGCAGTTGGCTCCACTGACGGCGCCAGCCATGGGCCACCAGGACAACGAACTGCTCGAACGCATCGCCACCCAGGCCCTGGAACAAACCGACGTACGGGCCGTGACCTTCCTGGCTCCCGACCGCACGTTGCTGGCCCACGCCGGGCCGACCATGCTCAATCAGACGCCCTCGGGCAGTGGCATGCAGATGTTGCGCAGCAGCGGCAGCGATGCGACCCGCTATCTGCTGCCGGTATTCGGCAAACACCGCAACCTGGCCGGGGACGTGATTCCCGAAGAAGCCGACCGCCTGCTCGGCTGGGTCGAGCTCGAGCTGTCCCATAACGGCATGCTGTTGCGCGGTTACCGCAGCCTGTTCGCCAGCCTGATGTTGATCGCTACGGGACTGATCGGTGCGGCACTGCTGGCTCTGCGCATGGGGCGCACGATCAATCGGCCATTGAGCCAGATCAAGCAGGCCGTGGCCCAACTCAAGGACGGCCACCTGGAGACCCGCTTGCCGCCCCTCGGCAGCCAGGAACTGGATGAACTGGCGTCCGGCATCAACCGCATGGCCGGCACCCTGCAAAATGCCCAGGAAGAATTGCAGCACAGCATCGACCAGGCCACCGAAGACGTGCGCCAGAACCTGGAAACCATCGAGATCCAGAACATCGAACTGGATCTGGCACGCAAGGAGGCCCTGGAAGCGAGCCGGATCAAATCCGAATTCCTGGCCAACATGAGCCATGAAATCCGCACGCCGCTCAATGGCATTCTCGGCTTCACCCACCTGTTGCAAAAAAGCGAGCTCACCCCGCGCCAGCTCGACTACCTGGGCACCATCGAAAAATCCGCCGACAGCCTGCTGGGCATCATCAACGAGATTCTCGACTTCTCGAAAATCGAAGCTGGCAAGCTGGTGCTCGACCATATTCCGTTCAACCTGCGCGACCTGCTCCAGGACACCTTGACCATCCTCGCCCCGGCTGCCCACGCCAAACAACTGGAACTGGTGAGCCTGGTGTATCGGGACACGCCGCTGTCACTGGTGGGCGACCCGCTGCGGCTCAAGCAGATCCTGACGAACCTGGTGAGCAATGCGATCAAGTTCACCCGCGAAGGCACCGTCGTCGCCCGCGCCATGCTCGAAGAAGAACACGAAGACACCGTGCAGCTGCGCATCAGCATTCAGGACACCGGCATCGGCCTGTCGAGCCAGGACGTACGCGCCCTGTTCCAGGCCTTCAGCCAGGCCGACAACTCGCTGTCGCGGCAACCCGGCGGCACCGGCCTGGGCCTGGTGATTTCCAAACGTCTGATCGAACAGATGGGCGGCGAGATCGGCGTCGACAGCACGCCGGGGGAAGGGTCGGAATTCTGGATCAGCCTGAGCCTGCCCAAAGCCCGCGACGATGCCGAAGACCTGCCCGCCGCGCCGTTGCTCGGGCGCCGGGTGGCGGTGCTGGAAAACCACGAACTGGCCCGGCAGGCGTTGCAGCATCAACTGGAAGACTGCGGCCTGAACACCACGCCGTTCAACACCCTGGAAAGCCTGACCAACGGCGTCACCGCCGCCCACCAGACCGATCAGGCGATCGACCTTGCAGTGCTCGGCATCACCAGCAACGACATGCCGCCGGAACGCCTCAACCAGCACATCTGGGACCTCGAGCATCTTGGCTGCAAAGTGCTGGTGCTGTGCCCGACCACGGAACAGACGCTGTTCCATCTTTCCGTGCCCAACCCCCACAGCCAGCTCCAGGCGAAACCGGCCTGCACCCGCAAGTTGCGACGCTCCCTGTCTGATCTGGTCAACCCGCGCCCGATGCGCAACGAGCCGGGCGAACCGCTGTCCAGCCGTGCACCGAAGGTGCTTTGCGTCGACGACAATCCGGCCAACCTGATGCTGGTGCAGACCCTGCTCGAAGACATGGGCGCCAATGTGCTCGCGGTGGAAAGCGGTTTTGCCGCCATCAAGGCGGTGCAGAACGAAACATTCGATCTGGTGCTGATGGACGTGCAGATGCCTGGCATGGACGGCCGCCAGAGCACCGAGGCGATCCGCCAATGGGAAAGCGAACGCCATTGCACGCCGCTGCCGATCGTGGCCCTCACCGCCCACGCCATGGCCAACGAAAAACGCGCGATGCTGCAAAGCGGCATGGACGACTACCTGACCAAACCGATCAGCGAACGTCAATTGGCGCAGGTGGTGCTGAAATGGAGCGGCCTGGCGCTGCGCAATCACAGCCCGGAGCGCTCCGCCGATGGGCATGCTGGCGCCCACGAGCTGTTGGTACTCGACCACGACGAGGGATTGCGCCTGGCCGCCGGCAAGGCCGATCTGGCGGCGGACATGCTGGCGATGCTGCTGGCCTCCCTGGAGGCTGACCGCGAAGCCATCCGCCTCGCTCAGCAAAGCAACGACCACAACGCCCTGATCGAACGGGTACATCGCCTGCATGGCGCGACGCGTTACTGTGGCGTACCGCAATTGCGCGCGGCCTGCCAACGCAGCGAAACCCTGCTCAAGCAACGGGACCCGAATGCCAGCGTGGCGCTGGAGGAGCTCGACCGGGCGATCAATCGCCTGGCAGCCCAGGCGCGCATGAATGCTTGATGCAGCGCAATCGCTCTGATCAAACATCCGCGTAAGCTCAGCGCAAACCCTGTAGGAGCTGGCTTGCCAGCGAAGGCGGCCTCAAAGACAGCACAGGATTTTAGGTCCTCTTCGCTGGCAAGCCAGCTCCTACAGTAACGGGAGAGGGAGGACATCATGCGTACGATTCTTTTCAGCAGCCAGAACTACGACCGCGACAGTTTTCTCGCGGCCGGGCAACAGGCGGGCATCGAGCTGCACTTTCAGCCTGCGCGCCTGAGCCTGGACACGGTGGCGCTCGCCCATGGGTATGAAGCGGTCTGTGCGTTCATCAATGATGACCTCGGCGCGGCGGTGCTCGAACGCCTGGCCGCCGCAGGCACACGCCTGATCGCCCTGCGCTCGGCCGGTTACAACCATGTCGACCTGCCGGCGGCAAAGCGTCTGGGGCTGGCCATCGTGCGCGTCCCGGCCTATTCGCCCCACGCCGTGGCCGAACATGCGGTGGCACTGATCCTCGCGCTCAACCGCCGCTTGCCCCGCGCCTACAACCGCACGCGCGAAGGGGATTTCAGGTTACAGGGGCTGACCGGTTTCGACCTGGTGGGCAAGACCGTCGGCGTGGTCGGCACCGGTCAGATTGGCGCCACCTTCGCCAAAATCATGAACGGTTTTGGCTGCCAGTTACTGGCCTATGACCCCTACCCCAACCCACAGGTCGAAGCCCTCGGCGCTCGCTACCTGAGCCTGCCGCAACTGCTGGCCGAATCGCAGATCATCAGCCTGCACTGCCCGCTCAACGAGCAGAGCAGGCACTTGATCAACCGCGAATCGCTGGCGCACATGCAACCGGGTGCGATGCTGATCAATACCGGGCGTGGCGGCCTGGTGGACACCCCGGCGCTGATCGATGCCCTGAAAGAAGGTCGCCTGGGTTACCTGGGCCTGGATGTGTATGAAGAAGAGGCGCAGTTGTTCTTCGAGGACCGCTCCGACCTGCCACTGCAAGACGATGTACTGGCCCGGTTGCTGACCTTCCCTAACGTGATCGTCACCGCGCACCAGGCCTTTCTGACCCGCGAAGCCCTGGACGCGATTGCTGCCACCACGTTACGCAACATTGCAGCCTGGATGGCGGGCACACCGGAAAATCAGGTGACGGGAGACTGAAACGGATCGAAGGTCATCTGCCTGCGCGATGCGGCGTGCAGCCCGTGCTAGCATATCGCGCATATTTGGAGGACCCATGGTCGAACACGATTTCCGCTACAGCCTGATGAACCCGCAACACACCCTCACCGAATGCCGCGCCCTGGTGCCGGGGCGTTATCAGGTCACCGGCAACGGTGGCTCGATTCGCAACAACGACGTGCTGGTCGTGACCCTCAAGGGCGCCAAGGACTTGTCCATGCGCCTGACCGTCGAAACGGTTCGCCACCTGATCAACCCGCCCGGTCAATGGGTCGCGGTGGCCAGTGGCCCGGTATTCGGCGAACTGGCCATTCATACCTGGCAAGTGAACTGTGACAGCTGCGCCAAAGAGCTGAGCTTCGAGTTCGCCGTCGATGCCAAGCTGGGCAACAAGGCCGAAAAGCCTGCCGCCACTGCGCGGATTGCCGAGTTGGGCTGGACCACCGTTGGCGAGAAACACCTGTGCCCGAAATGCCAGGAGCCTGCGTGATGAAACGCCTCGCTCTGAGCGCGATGGCCGGTGCCAGCCTGCTGGGCTGCGCCGCCGAGCCGGTGCAGTTGCAACAAAACCGCAGCTACATTCTGGAATGGATCGGCGAGCGGCCGTTGATGGACTACAGCCACCTGACCATCACCTTCGCTGAAGACGGCCGGGCCTATGGCAATGGCGGCTGTAACCACTGGTTCGCGCCGTACACCCTCGATGGCGACAAACTGACTTTCGGCAAAATCGGCAGCACCCGCAAACTGTGTGCACCGGCGCTGATGGAACAGGAAAAACGCTTCCTCCAGGCTCTGGAAAACGTCCAGCGCTGGGACGTCTCCCCGATCGAGCAGATCCGCTTCTGGCCAGCCGAAGGCAAGCCGCTGCGTTGGTGGCTTGAGGAGGGTTGATCACCCCTCCCCTGCATTCTGGTGAATAACTGTGGCGAGGGAGCTTGCTCCCGCTGGGCTGCGAAGCAGCCCTAAACCCAGTCACCACTTTTCGTCAGTTGAACCGTGTAGAACGGTTTTGCGCCTGCTACGCAGTCGAGCGGGAGCAAGCTCCCTCGCCACAAAAGCACACTTGCCACGAAGTGTTCCCGTCACAAATCAGTTTTTAGCCTGCAACGCCTCAAGCTTCGCCATCACCCCCGCCGCCGTCTGTTCCCCCATCAACTGCTCACGCACCTTGCCCTTGTTATCGATGATGTACGTCACCGGCAACGCCTCGCTGCGCGGCAGTTCGAACAGCTCGGTAGGGTCCTGCGCCAGCACGGTGAACCTGATTCCCAGCTTCTCGCTCGCGCCCTTGAGCTCTTGCCCCTGGACGTTGTCGAAGTTGACCCCGAACACGCCGATTTTCTTGTCCTTGAGCTGCTCGGCCAAGGCATTCAACTCCGGAATCTCGGTACGGCAAGGCCCGCACCATTCCGCCCAGTAGTTGAGTACCAGCCATTTGCCGTCCAGTCGGTCGGCGGCGATCTTGTGGCCGTCCTGGTCGATGCCATAGTCATTCCCGCAGCCCCCCAGCATCAACGCGCCAATGATCGCCAATGCCGCTGCCAGTCGCCTTGTCATGTCGTGTTCCTTGTCAAAAATTGAATGCGCCTGCGACCCATCGCCTCTCACGGTTCTGGATTGCGCGCTGCACAGTTAGAATAGCTGCCACCTTACGCAAGATGCGACCCGCCCATGACCGATCTGACGCTTTATCACAACCCGCGCTGCTCGAAATCCCGCGGTGCGCTCGAACTGCTTGAAGCCCGTGGCCTGACGCCGACCCTGGTCCGTTACCTGGAAACCCCGCTGGACGCCGCGCAGATCCAGAGCCTGCTGGGCAAACTCGGAATCAGCGCCCGGCAATTGCTGCGCACCGGCGAGGACGAGTACAAAACTCTCGGCCTGGCCGACAACAGCCTGAGCGAAGCGCAATTGATCGCCGCCATCGCCGCCCACCCGAAACTGATGGAGCGACCGATTCTCGAAGTCGGTGACAAAGCCATCATCGGCCGCCCACCGGAGCAGATCCTGGAACTGTTGCCATGAGTGCACCGTACATTCTGGTTCTGTACTACAGCCGCAGCGGTTCGACCAACGAAATGGCCCGGCAGATTGCCCGTGGCATCGAGCAGGCCGGGCTTGAAGCCCGCCTGCGCACGGTGCCGGCGATTTCCAGCGAGTGTGAAGCCGTTTCGCCGGAGATTCCCGATGAGGGCGCGTTGTACGCCAGCCTCGACGACCTGAAGAACTGCGCAGGCCTGGCACTCGGCAGCCCGACCCGCTTCGGTAACATGGCCGCACCGCTCAAATACTTCCTCGACGGCACCAGCAACCTGTGGCTGACCGGTGCGCTGGTGGGCAAACCGGCGGGTGTATTCACCTCCACGGCGAGCCTGCACGGTGGCCAGGAAACCACTCTGCTGTCGATGATGCTGCCGTTGCTGCACCACGGCATGCTGATTACCGGCCTGCCGTACAGTGAATCGGCACTGCTGGAAACCCAGGGCGGCGGCACGCCGTACGGTGCCAGCCACCACGCCGGTGCCGACGGCAAAAGCGGTCTGGATGCCCATGAAGTGGCACTGTGCCGCGCGCTGGGTATGCGCTTGGCGAAGACCGCACAGAAACTGGAGAACTGAGGTGGCAAAAAAGCCGAAGATTCTGCCCGCCCTCGAATGGCTCGAGCCGCGCGTCAAGGCGATGCGTGCCGTCAGTCTGCTGTGCTTTTTCGGCCTGGTGGGATTGCTGTGCATCTATTACCTGTTGGTCGCCGACCTGCACGGCGCCCGACCATGGGTGATTCTGTTGATCGAGCTGGTGCCGTTGCTGATCCTGGCACCGGGGATGGTCGTCGGCAGCCCACGCGGGCATTCGTGGATGTGCTTTGTGGTGAACCTGTATTTCATCAAGGGCGCATTGGCCGCGTATGACCCGAACCGGCAGATGTTCGGTTTGCTGGAGATGGGCGCAAGCCTGGCGGTGTTTTGCTCGGCGCTGTTGTATGTGCGCTGGCGGTATCAGCTGAACCGCAAGCTGGCGGGTGAAGGCCAGATCAGCGTCGCCTGATCTGGCGCCTTCGCTGTGATGCGGCGACCCGACAAGCCAGCTCCTACAGGGTTTGCGGTGAACTTGTAGGAGCTGGCTTGCCAGCGAAGGGCATAACTGGGTTTCAATGATTGACTGTGTAAGCCAGCATCATCGAAATCTGGCTCATCGGTCGTCCGCCGCTTTCTTCATGCCACTGGTTGAACACGTCCTGCACCAACGCCAGGTCGCGCAGGCTGCTCGGCACCTTGTCGATGATGTCCTGCGCATTCAGCGCCGCCACCACGTCATAGCTCGGTACAAAGGTGTCCTTGCCGATCATCCGCAGGAAGCGCGGGGCAGACAGACCGCCCAACTGGTGTCCGCGTTTTTTCAGAAAGGTCCAGAGCCCGACGATATCGGTCACCGGCCAATCGGCGATCAGCGCGCCGAAGCTGCCCTTTTCATGGGCCACGTCCAGTATGAACTGCGCATTGCGCGGCACACTCTTGAGCTTGCCCAGGTGCCGGATGATCCGCGTGTCCTGCATCAGCCGTTCCAGGTGCTCGGCGCTCATCAGTACGACTTTTTCCGGATCGAACTTGAAGAACACTTCTTCGAAGGCCGGCCATTTGGCATCCACCAGGCTGTGCTTGAGCCCGGCGCGGAATACCCGTAGCGCCATCGTCGAGAGGTAACGATCGTCGCTGATCTTGCGCAATTGTTCCGGAGTTTTGGGAACGGGCAGATGGGCTTCCAGTTCAGCTGCCGAACCGAAGCGGTTCAGACAGTACTCGTTCAGCCACTTGTAGTCGCGCATGCCCTCTCCAGTAATCTGAAATAAAACGAAAATCCTGTGGGAGCGAGCCCCCTCGCCACAGGCTCCCACAATAATTATGGTCAGAGGTTGACGACGTTGACGAACCGCGAGGCCGCTGATTCGTCGATCTTCAGGCTGGTGAAGTCGAACAGGTTGCGGTCCGCCAGTTGCGACGGGATCACGTTCTGCAGGCTGCGGAAAATGCTCTCGGTGCGGCCCGGAGTCTTGCGTTCCCAGTCCTGCAGCATTTCCTTGACCACCTGACGCTGCAGGTTTTCCTGGGAGCCACAGAGGTTGCAAGGGATGATCGGGAATTGCTTGAGGTCCGAGTAGGCCTGGATGTCTTTTTCGGTGCAGTAGGCCAGCGGGCGGATCACCACGTTACGTCCATCGTCGGCGCGCAGCTTCGGTGGCATGGCCTTGAGCGAACCGTTGAAGAACATGTTCAGGAAGAACGTTTCGATTATGTCGTCGCGGTGGTGACCGAGGGCCATCTTGGTCGCGCCGATTTCATCGGCGAAGGTGTAGAGCGTG
The DNA here is from genome assembly GCF_019947515.1 of Pseudomonas sp. A-B-19. NCBI lineage: Bacteria > Pseudomonadati > Pseudomonadota > Gammaproteobacteria > Pseudomonadales > Pseudomonadaceae > Pseudomonas > Pseudomonas sp. A-B-19. The sequence continues at coordinate 45,494 of NZ_JAGYGN010000006.1, read as the reverse complement.
CCGCGACGCAGGCGCGAACACAGCGAGCAGGTGGTCTTGCCCTCCGGAATCAGCTCCTTGACCACCGAGTAAGTGTCTTTCTCGACGATGTGGTACTCGATACCCAGTTCTTTGAGGTAGGCCGGCAGCACGTGCTCCGGGAAGCCCGGCTGTTTCTGGTCCATGTTCACGGCCACGATCTCGAACTTGATCGGCGCGACTTTCTGCAAGTGCATCAGCACGTCGAGCATGGTGTAGCTGTCCTTGCCACCGGACAGGCAGACCATGACCTTGTCGCCGTCTTCAATCATGTTGAAATCGGCAACCGCCTCACCGGCCTGTCGGCGAAGGCGCTTTTGCAGTTTGTTCTGGTTGACCGTGAGAGTGCCCATGACGCGAAATCCGTGAGGTGTGACGAAAGGCGAGCATTTTACGCAAAAACACCTCAGGGGCGAAGTGCCTCGGATCCCTGTGGCGAGGGAGCTTGCTCCCGCTGGGTCGCGAAGCGGCCCCAAATTCCCGCAACCCGTTGCGCCAGACAATCCGCGACCGTTTTTGTGCGACTGCTGCGCAGTCGAGCGGGAGCAAGCTCCCTCGCCACAAGTGCCAAACAGTACAGACCTCGCGGCGATTAACAACCGGGTTTACAGCGCGATTTGCTCTAAAGCCCCTACTCCCCCTAGGGAAACTCCTCCCTATACTGCGACATAAGGTCATATACAAATTTCAGACCTGTGACTTGCTTGGCCGCATTGGCCTGTAGGCGCTCCACTGGGGGGCGACGGTAAAGACAAGAGGAGTGACTGGCATGATCCATCACGTAGTGGGGCTCTTCACCCACCCTGACCAAGAATGGAAAGAAATCCGTGCCGACCAGGAGGAAAGCATCGGCCATATGTACCTCACCCATACGCTGATCCTGGCGGCGATCCCCGCCGTGTCTGCCTTTATTGGCACCACGCAGGTCGGCTGGGTCATCGGCAATCGACCTCCCGTGATGCTGACCGTAGAAAGCGCGATATGGATGACCATCATGTCGTACCTGGCGATGCTCGGGGGTGTAGCGGTCATGGGCGCATTCATCCACTGGATGGCCCGCACCTATGACGCCAACCCAAGCCTGGCCCGCTGCATTGCGTTCGCAACCTACACCGCCACACCGCTGTTCATCGGCGGTCTGGCTGCCTTGTACCCGCACTTGTGGCTGGGAATGATCGTCGGCACCGCCGCCATCTGCTACACGGTGTACTTGCTGTACGTAGGCTTGCCGACGTTCATGAACATTCCATCTGACGAGGGTTTTCTGTTCTCGAGTTCGGTGCTCGCCGTAGGCCTGGTGGTGCTGGTCGCTATCATGGCGTTCACAGTAATTGTCTGGGGCCTCGGCGTGGGGCCGGTCTACACCAGTTAGCCGCTCATCAGCGATAATCAGAAACGACCGACACAGGCCGCCGCAAGGCGGCCTTTTCATTCTTCAGCAAAGAGCAGGCATGCGACCATTCGGCACCTTGGCGATTCGCAAGACCCAAGGGTTGCGGCATACTCGACGCCTCTGGAGATCCATCGAGCATGCCCGAGCAACTCAATACCCGCGTCGAAGACTGTTTCCAACAAGCCGAATCCTTTTTCAAACGACCTTTCAAACGCCCCGTGGTGAGCCTCAAGCTGCGCGGGCAAAAAGCCGGTGTCGCGCATCTGCACGAGAACCTGCTGCGCTTCAACCCGCAGCTGTACAGGGAAAACGCCGAAGATTTCCTCAAGCAGACCGTGGCCCATGAGGTCGCACACCTGATCGCCCATCAGTTGTTCGGCGACCGCATTCAGCCCCATGGCGAAGAGTGGCAACTGATCATGCGCGGCGTGTACGAACTGCCGCCCAACCGCTGCCACACCTATGACGTCAAACGCCGCCGCGTGACCCGCTACATCTACAAATGCCCGTGTGCCGACAGCGACTTCCAGTTTTCCGCCCAGCGCCACAGCCTGGTTCGGCAAGGTCGGCGGTATTTGTGCCGGCGGTGTCGCCACACCCTGGTGTTCAGTGGAGAAATGCGGGTCGAATAGCTGGATTTTCGGTGTTTGTGCTGCCGCCATCGCGAGCAAGCTCGCTCCCACATTGGGCTTGCGTCACGCCACAGATCCCCTGTGGGGGCGAGCTTGCTCCAGGCGGCGCTCCGACGATGGCGGCCTCTGAGGCACTAGAGAATCACCTTGGCAAACCGCAATTCTGCAATCCGCTCAGCACTAAACCCCAACTCCCCCAACACCTGATCCGTATGCTGCCCCAGCGCCGCACCGATATGCTTCGGCTCTGGCAAACCATCGGAAAACTTCAATGGACACGTCATCTGCGCCTGGGTCGAGCCATCGCCACGGGGCACGTCGGTCACCAATTGCCGCGCCTGCAACTGCGGATGACGCAGCGCTTCTTCCAGGCTCAACACTGGCTCGACACAAGCATCCAGCTCCGCGAAAAGCGCGCACAACTCGGCAAAATCATACTTTTCGAACTCGGCCTTCAGCGTGGCTTTAAGCTGTTGCTGATGCGCCGCAGACAGGCCCAGGCCGGCCAACTCCTCAAGCCCCAGTGCCGCGCACAACTGTTTCATGAATGCCGGTTCCAGGCTGCCCACCGACAGCCAGCGCCCATCCCGGGATCGGTAGTAATCGTAGAAGCTGCCGCCATTGAGCACCTGGTCTTCCGGCCCCGGCTCGACACCACAGGCCAGATACCCGGCACCTGCCAGCGCATTCAGGCTGAACGAGCAGTCGGTCATGCTGACATCCAGGTGCTGACCCTGACCGGTTTGCTGCCGGGCAATGACCGCCGCCAGCAAGCCAATCACCCCGTGCAGCGAACCGCCGGCAACATCCGCCACCTGCATGCCCAACGGCAGCGGCCCACTGTCGGCACGGCCGGTGTAACTCGCCAGCCCGGACAGGGCCAGATAGTTGATGTCATGGCCGGCGCGGTCCTTGTAGGGGCCAGTCTGGCCGTAGCCGGTGATCGACACATAAATCAATTTCGGATTGATCGCCTTCAGGGCTTCGTAGCCCAGGCCCAGACGCTCCATGACACCCGGGCGAAACTGCTCGAGCACGATGTCGTAGTCCTGTAGCAACGACCTGATCACCTCAAGGGCCTCAGGCTGTTTGAGGTCCAGGGCGAGGCTGCGTTTATTGCGGTTGAGGTAGGCATGGCTGGCTGACACGCCTTGATCATGGGGTGGCAACACCCGCAGCAGATCCATGCGAGTCGGTGATTCGATGCGCAGCACCTCGGCGCCCATGTCCGCCAGCAGCAACGAGGCGAACGGCCCCGGCAGCAGTGTCGAGAAATCCAGAACCTTGAGTGATGCCAGTGGACCGAGCATGAGCATTCTCCCTTGACGATGCCCACAGACTAGGCAGCCGATCGCTTTGCAGCAATCACCTGATGCGCCACGCGCAGTGACCGTTACGCTCAATCGCCGGGCATGAAAAAACCCGCCGAAGCGGGTTTTTCATTACAACAAGGCTTACTTGGCGTTAGCCGGAGCTACCTCTTCGACGTGGCCCAGAACATCGTCTTTCGGCTCGTCGGCAATGCCACGACCACCTGACTCCAACTCGGCTTGCAGTACGTCGGTGTCCAATTCCTTGACCCACTTGGCCACAACGACAGTGGCAACGGCGTTGCCGACCAGGTTGGTCAGGGCCCGGGCTTCGGACATGAAGCGGTCGATGCCGAGAATCAGCGCCAGGCCGGCAACCGGCAGGTGGCCCACGGCGGACAGGGTCGCAGCCAGTACGATGAAACCGCTACCGGTCACACCCGCAGCGCCTTTGGAGGACAGCAGCAACACCACCAGCAGGGTGATCTGGTGCGTGATGTCCATGTGGGTGTCGGTTGCCTGGGCAATGAACACCGCGGCCATGGTCAGGTAGATGGCGGTACCGTCAAGGTTGAACGAGTAGCCGGTCGGGATCACCAGGCCTACCACGGATTTCTTCGCACCCAGACGCTCCATCTTGATCAGCATACGTGGCAGCACCGATTCCGAAGAAGAAGTACCGAGCACGATCAGCAGCTCTTCACGGATGTAGCGGATCATCTTCAGCACGCTGAAGCCATGCACGCGAGCGATGGAGCCCAACACGACCAGGATGAACAGCAGGCAAGTGATGTAGAAGCAGGCCATCAGTTGACCCAGTTGCACCAGCGAGCCGACACCGTAGGCACCGATGGTGAAGGACATGGCACCGAAGGCACCGAGCGGCGCGAGCTTCATGATCATGTTGATGATGTTGAACATCACATGGGCGAAGCGATCGATGAAGTCCAGCAGCGGCTTGCCGTAGGCACCCAGGCGATGCAGGGCGAAACCGAAGATCACCGAGAACATCAGCACTTGCAGGATGTCGCCCGTGGCGAATGCGCCAACGATGGTGGCCGGGATCACGTTGAGGAGGAAGCCGACGACACTTTGATCAGCACCAGCGGCTACGTAGGTAGCGACCTTGGAGGCATCCAGGGTGCTTACGTCGATGTGCATGCCAGCGCCTGGCTGCACGACGTTGACCACGACCAGACCTACCAGCAAAGCGATGGTCGAAACGATTTCAAAGTAAAGGAGCGCGTAACCACCCGTCTTGCCGACCGCTTTCATGTCCTGCATGCCGGCGATTCCGCTGACGACGGTGCAGAAGATGATAGGAGCGATGATCATTTTGATCAGTTTGATGAACCCGTCACCCAGCGGTTTTACCGCCACACCGAGCTGCGGATAGAAGTGACCGAGCAAAATACCGATGACAATTGCAACGATCACCTGGAAATACAGGGATTTGTACAGTGGCTGACGAGTCGTCATTGCAAAGTTCCTCAAGGGTGCCCGGTGACAACATCCATCTGTTGCCCGCAACACCGCAATTGCGAACCCTCCTGCACTGGAGGGATTTGTTTTTTCGAGCTGCGCAACGGCAGGCATCTGCACGTTGTATCGCAAGGCCCGTGCCACCTTCCGTAAAATCCCTGCAAGCCTGTTGATATCCGGGGTTGCAGCGAATCCCCCGTCACCGAACGGTTACAAGCATGTGGCGGATTTCCGCCCTTCCATTAAAAGTCGTCGTACTATTTGGCGGATATCCGCCTTGTTCATGCCCACGGTGCGCAGCTAACATCCGTCGATCAACGGTCAGATCTGCTGCCATGCGCGAACGCACCATCGCCAGTCATTTCGCCCGCGCCGCCCTTGGTGGTGCGCGCCGGCACGGCTACGACTATTGCGCCGTGCTACAAAAACTGGGGATCAGCCCCGAGTTGCTGGACGAGCCCCGGGCACGCATCGCGCCTGAGCAATTCACCCAACTGATCCAGGCGTTATGGCTGGCGCTGGACGACGAGTACCTGGGGTTCGGGCAAGCCCCAAGCAGGCCGGGCAGTTTCGCGATGATGTGCCATGCCGTGATTCACTGTCGCAATCTGGATAAGGCACTCAATCGCGGCTTATTGTTTTATAGCCTATTCCCCGGGGCTCCGCGCTTGACCCTGAGCCGAGAGGATGAATGGGTGCGCCTGAGCCTGGACGATTCGCAACTCTGGGACCCGGATCATTTCCTCAGCGAAAGCCTGCTGGTGATCTGGCACCGTTTCGGCAGCTGGCTGATCGGCCAGCGCATTCGTCTGGAACAGGCCTCGTTCAGCTACCCCCGGCCCGAACACGGCGCCGAGTACGACCTGTTGTTTTCCTGTCCGCTTGAATTTTCAAGGCCCCAGAGCAGCCTGTTGTTTCACAGCCGCTACCTGGCCATGCCGCTGTTGCAGGACGAACGCACCCTCAAGCATTTCCTCCAGCGCTCCCCCGCCGACCTGCTCTCGCGCCCGGATGACGGCGACAGTTTGAGCAGCCGCCTGCGGCGCTTGCTCAGTCGCGACAGTTCACACTGGCCCGACCTGGAAGACGTGGCCGCCCACCTGCACATCAGCCCGCAGACCTTGCGCCGGCATTTGCGGGAAGAGGGTTCGAGCTTTCAGGAATTGAAGGACCAGTTGCGCCGGGACATCGCGATTTATCACCTGGGCCGCGCGGACCTGTCGTTGCAACAGATCACCGAGCAGTTGGGGTTTTCCGAACCCTCGGCATTTCACCGGGCGTTCAAGAAGTGGACGGGGCTGACACCGGGGGCTTATCGGGCGCAGGAAAACTGAGGTCAAACCACCGGAAAAAGAATCCGGAACGCCGCACCACCCAGCGTTGAATCGCCCAAGGTCAACTTGGCGCTGTAGCTCTCGATGATGTCCTTGACCACCGCCAGGCCGATACCCTGCCCCGGGTGCTGGCGATCCAGGCGCTCTCCGCGTTCGAGAATCCGTGTGCGCTGATTTTGTGGTACGCCGGGGCCGTCGTCCTCGACACACAACTCGGTGCCGCAGAGGGTTTCGCGCACGCTGATGCGTATTTCGCCGAGGCACAGGCGATAGGCGTTTTCCAGCAGATTGCCCATCATCTCCAATAGAGCGCCCTGCTCGATCGGTACATAACACGGGTCAGGCAAATCGAACGCGACGTGTACGCACTTGTCGCGATAGACCTTGTCGAGTGTGTCGCACAGGCTTTTCAGCACCGGGTGCAGGCGCACCTGATGACGTACCAGACCGCTTTTGCGCAGGCTGGCGCGCTGCAGCTGGTAGCTGATCTGCTGGCTCATGCGTTCGATCTGGGTTTGCAGCACCCAGGCCTGATCGCGATCCTCAGGACGCAGGGCCATGTCTTCACTGACGCCTTGCAACACAGCCAGCGGCGTTTTCAGGCTATGTGCCAGGTCATCGAGGGAATCACGGTAGCGACTGCGCTGCTCACGCTCACTGTGCAGCAACCGATTGAGAGAACCGGTCAGGCGCAGTAATTCCCGGGGATGCTCCTCACTGAGGCTTTCGCGGGTGCCACCTTCGATCTGGTCCAGCTCCTGGCTCAAGCGCCGCAATGCCTGCAAGCCCCAGGTCAGACCGATCCACAGCAACGCCAGCAGCACCAGCAGTGCCGCGCCAAAACCCAGGTAAAGATTTTCCCGCAGGCCTTCGAGGGTCAGTTCGTACTCGCGAACCGGCTGCAGCGCCACGATGCTGAAGGCTGCACTTTTGCCGCCGAGCAACTTGACCTCGACGTCGTAGACAAAGAACTCCTGCCCATTGGCTTCGCGAATCCGCGCAAACTCGTTGCCACGCCCGTCGTAGCGCGGCTTGTAATTGATGCGTTCTTCCCGGGTCGCCTTCGAACGCCAGACCAGATGCCCTTCCCGGTCATAGATGTAGCCGAGCAATCGGCTGTCGGCGAGGTTGAAGCGTTCGTCAGGCAATTGCGCCGGCATCTGCAGGCTGTTGTTCTCCACCCGGGCGGCGGAGATCAACGTGGTCACATCCGATGCCAGTCGCTGCTCGATAGAGTCCTGCAACGCCAGGCTGAAGGCACCCTGCATTGCCGGCAGCAGTGCCAGCATGAACAACACCGCCAACAGCGTGGCGGCGAGCATCAAGCGAATGCGCAGCGAGCGGATCAAGTGCAACGCTCATTGAACAGGTAGCCCAGGCCGCGCACGGTGTCGATCGGTTTGAACCCGCCCGGCCCCTCCAGTTTGCGGCGCAAACGGCCGACCAGCACCTCGATCACATTCGGATCGCGCTCATCGTCATCCGGGTAGAGCTGTTCCATCAAGCGGTCCTTGGGCACCACTTGCTGGTGATGGCGCATCAGGTATTCGAGGATGCGGTACTCGTACGCGGTCAGTGCCAGCGGCTGTTCATCGAGGGACGCCTGCTTGCGGTTCAGATCCAGCAGCAACGGGCCGGCGACGATGGTTGACTGGGTGAAACCGCTGGAGCGGCGCAGCAAGGCATTCAGGCGAGCGTCCAGCTCCTCGAACTGAAACGGCTTGACCACGTAATCGTCGGCGCCGGCGGCCAGGCCTTCGACCTTGTCCTGCCAGTTGCCGCGCGCGGTGAGGATCAGGATCGGGAAGGTCTTGCCACATGAGCGCAACTGGCGGATCAGGTCGAGACCACTCATGCCCGGCAGTCCGAGGTCGATTACCGCCAGGTCAAAGTTGAACTGCGCGGTCTGGTACAGCGCCTCCTCGGCGTTGGCCACGGACTCGACCACGTGGCCGCTCTCCGTCAGGCGGGTTTTCAGGTGATGACGCAGCAGCGCTTCATCTTCGACGACCAGCAGTTTCATAACGCTCTCCCGGGCAAATCAATATCTCCAGAGGCGCAACGTCGCACCTCGATAGCTAACATGGCAACGGTCACTGCAGGAGCGAGCTTGCTCGCGAAGACGGCGGCACAGTCAACATTGATGTTGTCTGACACATCGCTTTCGCGAGCGAGCTCGCTCCTACAGGTTTCGCGTTGGCGCAGCCCCTTGTCAGAACGCGTAGTTGGCGGACAGGTAAGTCTGGGCGCTGCTGGTCAGGTCCAGCGAACCCTGCTTGCTGCCACCGCGCTCACTCATCTCGGTACTGGCGTTAGTACGCAGGTAACGGTAACCCAGTTCCACCGAGGTGTTCTGCGAAACCTGTTGCAGCACACCCACCTGCCCGCCGATGGCGAAGCCGATATCGCTGTCGCGGCTGAAGCCTGGCGACTCCTGAGTCATTTTGGTCAGGCCGGCCGTGGCACCACCGAACAATTTGGTGCCGCTGCCTACCGGGTAGAACAGATCGTAGCTGCCCAGGAGGTTTTCCTGACGCAGTTTAATGCCATTGTGTGAGCCCGACACGTTGTCGTAGGTGGCGTAGTACCGGCCCTTGGTGTTTTGCTGGCCCAGACGAACACCCCAGGTAGTGTCCTTGCCAATCACGCCATCGGCGTTCGGGTGACCAAGGTTATCGTTCAGGGCGTGGGACTTTTTGACCTTGTCGCTGGTCTGTCCAAGAGTAAGGCTGGCGAAGTTGTCGTCGGACGCGAAGGCTGCAGTGCTTGCGCCCAGAACCGTGATTGCCAGAAGCAGTTTTTTGAATCCAGTCATTGGGGAGTTTCCTCATGTGCCGTTTGTTTTTTGGGTACGGGGCAAGGTTACGCACCCCGCCCTGAACTCCCCCTGAACGCACTCTGAACCTGAGCTGAACCGCCCTTTCCCGATATTTCGACATGTTTCAACAGGAGATCCGACCATGCGCATGTTCTTCGCCGTCCTCCTACTGGCCTTGAGCGGGCTCAGCCAGGCCGCCATCCAGACCCGGGAAATCCCCTACCAAAGTGCCGATGGCACGAAAATGATCGGCTATTACGCTTATGACGATGCCATCAAAGGCTCGCGCCCCGGGGTGGTGGTAGTGCATGAGTTCTGGGGCCTGAACGACTACGCCAAGCGTCGCGCCCGGGATCTCGCCGGCCTGGGCTACAGCGCCCTGGCCATTGACATGTACGGCGACGGCAAAAATACCGAGCACCCCAAAGACGCCATGGCGTTCATGCAAGCCGTGGCAAAAGACAGTGCCGTGTCGAGCGCGAGGTTTCAGGCCGGGCTCGACCTGCTGAAAAAACAACCGCAAACCGATCCGCATAAAATCGCCGCCATCGGCTACTGCTTCGGTGGTGGCGTGGTGCTCAATGCCGCAAGACAGGGCGTGCCATTGGCAGGCGTGGTGAGTTTCCATGGCGCGCTGGCGACCAATACACCGGCAACGCCAGGCAGCGTCAAGGCGAAGATCCTTGTGGAGCACGGGGCGCTGGACAGCATCGTCACCCCGGAAAACATCACGGCTTTCAAGAGCGAGATGGACAAGGCCGGCGCCGACTACCAATTCGTCAGCCTCGACGGCGCCAGGCACGGTTTCACCAATCCGGATGCCGACCGGCTAAGCCATGGCGATCATGGCGGGCCGGACATCGGCTACAACAAGGCCGCAGATGAAAAGTCGTGGGCGGACATGCAGGCTTTCTTTAAGAAGATCTTCAGCTGAAACTCAACTATTGAGGAAGAGCACAGCTCCCTGTGGCGAGGGAGCTTGCTCCCGTCCGACTGCGCAGCAGTCGCAAAAAACGGCAAACACGTCATGTCAGATGAAATTCTTTTTCAGGCTTTGGGGCCGCTTCGCAGCCCAGCGGGAGCAAGCTCCCTCGCCACAATGTCACCCGCCACTACCCAGTCCCAAGGCAACCCGGCAAAATGCCCGACATGAATTCAGCTCCCGCCCTGCCCGTTTGCTGCACGCCCCTCGATGACCATTGGCCGCTGCCGTTTGTGCTGCCCGATACGGTCCTGCTGAGTACTCACTTCGATAGCGCCCGACTGACCAGCGATGATTTTCAGCGCAGCGCTGTGGAAGCGCCGGCGAGCATCCAGCGCTCGGTCGCCAAACGGCAGGCGGAGTTTCTCGCCGGGCGGGTGTGTGCCCGGGCCGCGTTACAACAGCTTGAAGGTTTGAGCTTCATTCCGGCCATCGGTGAAGACCGCGCACCGGTCTGGCCTGCTCATATCACTGGCTCGATCACCCACAGCACTGGCCGGGCCGCGGCGATCGTGGCGAACAAAAGCCATTGGCGCGGCCTGGGCATGGATCTGGAAAACCTGCTCAATGCCGAACGGGCCGAACGTCTGGCCGGGGAAATCCTCAATCCGCCGGAGCTACAGCGCATGGCGGCAGGTGGTCACGATCACCGGGCATTGCTGGTCACCCTGACCTTCTCGGTCAAGGAAAGCCTGTTCAAGGCACTCTATCCGATCGTGCAGCAGCGTTTTTATTTCGAACACGCCGAAGTGCTGGAGTGGCGTGAGTCGGGTGAGGTGCGGTTGCGACTGCTCAGTGACTTGTCCAGCGAATGGCGCAACGGCACCGAGCTGGATGCGCAGTTCGGGGTCAAGGATGGGCAGTTGTTGAGCCTGGTCAGCATCAGGGCCTGAGGATTTGCGGTGGCTGGCAGGGCCTCTTCGCGAGCAAGCTCGCTCCTACACTGGATCTACGCAACCTGTAGGAGCGGGCTTGCCCGCGAAAAGGCCATATCAGACAACACAAGGCTCAACGCTTCTCCTGATTGCGCGGCCAGCTCAGACTGAAACACGCCCCGCCAAGGCTCTTGCTCTTGCCGATCAACGCCCGCCCGTCATGCCAATGGATGATTCGCCGCACGATCGACAACCCCAATCCATGCCCACCTGACGCCCGGGTGCGGCTGTCGTCGAGTCGCAGGAACGGTGTGAAGATCTTCTCCCACGCCGACTCCGGCACGCCCGGCCCGTCATCCTCGATATCCACCCGGCATCGCTGCTGCCCCACCTGATAGCTGATGGTCACCCGTGATTGCGCATGGCGCATGGCGTTGCTCACCAGGTTCTGGATCGCCCGGTGCAGGTAACGCGGCTCGGCCTCGACCCAGGCATCGTCGTTATCGGCGGCCGACAGGCACAACCCGCGTTGCACCGTAACGTCGGCACGCAACGGCGCCAGTTCTTCGATCACCTGATTGACCAAGGCATCCAGATCGATCCGCTGAAAGTTCAGCGCCGGCGAACCCTGTTCAAGCCGCGCGTAGGTCAGCATCTCGTCCACCAACCGGTCGAGGTCCTCGATGTCGTGGTCCATGCCCTGGCAGTATTTTTCCAGGGCTTGCGGCGTGGTGGCCGAACCGACCATCTCCAGGCCAAAGCGCAGGCGCGCTACCGGCGTGCGCAACTCGTGGGACACCGCGCGCACCAGTTCGCGCTGGATCGCCAGCAGCTGCTGCAAGTGCTCGGCCATGCCGTTGAACGCCGACGCCAACCGCCCCACAGAGTCCGCGCCGCGCGCCGGCACGCGGGTTTCCAGACTGCCCTTGGCGATGCGCGTGGCGGCGGCCTCCAGGCCACGCAAGCGTCGCTCGAGCTGACGCACCAGCAGATAAACGATCAAGCCGATCAGCGTCAGGCCCAGCGCGGCGATCAGCACCAGCCACTCCGGGGGATAAGGATTCATCTGATACAACGGACCGATTTCCAGGACCCACGGCGTGCCGACCATGCCGGCGAACACCCGGATCGAATCACCGCCCTTGCCCAGCGCCATCACAGTGTCGCCCTCGGACACCCGGCGACGCTGGTCTTCGTCCATGTCTGCCTCGTCAACCGTGACCAGACGCAGGTCGAAACCGAAGCCCTTGTCTTGCTTCAATTGCGCCAGGCGCATGGGCTGATCGGCGACCGGCGTGCGCACCAGTTCATCGGTCAACAGGTAGATGGTCGCCCGGGCCAGTTGCTCGCTGATCTGCTGCACTTCCCCGGTGAGCATCAACTGTTCCTTGTCGCTGACCAGCTTGAATACCTTCGCCGCATGCGGGCCGGTCTGTTCCACCAATGCCTGGCCGCGCAACACACGAGTGCGCTGGGTCAGGTCGAGGTCAGTCTCGGCAAAGGTTTTCAGCGCCAGCGGAATGCCGAGCAGCCGCTCCCAGACCAGCAAGGCCCGGTGGCGCTCGGTCTGGTTCATCGGTTGCAGGTTGTCGGCCATCAGCGAGAACGTGCCGTGGGCCAGGCGTTCGCGGTATTGCTCGCTGCGCACCTCATTGAGCAGGTGCAACGCCAGCACACCGAGCACCGCCACCAGAATCAGCGCAGCACACATGCCGCCATAGATACGCAGGAAGATCGAGTTCACAGGGTCTGGTCTACGCAAGCCTCGGGAACGAACAGATAGCCTTTGCTGCGCACAGTCTTGATCAGACGTGGATGCTCCGGGTCATCGCCGATCTTCGGGCGGATGCGCGAGATGCGCACATCGATGGAGCGGTCCTGACCGTCATAGCCGATGCCCCGCAGTGCGGTGAAAATCTCTTCCCGGGACAGAATGCGCCCGGCATTGGCCACCAACAGCCAGAGCAAATCGAATTCGGCACTCGTCAACTCGATGCCGTTGCCCTGCAACCAGGCTTCGCGCAAGGCGTTGTCGACGATCAGCGGGCCGAACTGGAGTCGCCGCTGTTTTTCCGGGGCGACTTCCGGTGCTTCACTGCGACGCAGCAGGGCCTGGATGCGCGCCAGCAACAGACGCGGGCGTACCGGCTTGCAGACGTAGTCGTCAGCGCCCAGGTCCAGGCCAAGAATCTGGTCAGTGTCATCGGTGCGGGCGGTGAGCATCAGGATCGGGCCGTCATAGCGGGCGCGGACCTTGCGGCAAATGCTCAGGCCATCTTCGCCGGGGAGCATCAGGTCGAGGATCACCAGGTCCGGTTGTTCCTCGATGATGCGGTTCGCAGCGAGCGCACCATCGCCTTCGATCGAAACACGCAGGCCATTGGCTTCCAGGTAATCGCGGGTCAGTTCAGCCAGTCGCTGGTCGTCCTCCACAATCAATACCTGCCAGGCTTCTTGCTCCACGGGTGACCTCTGCTTGCCAAAAACACTAATAAGGAAGGATCCACCCGTTTTTTTGTAATGATTCGGGGGGACAAATATGTATACACGCAGGGCCGATTGTATAAACGCCGCCCGTCGAGAACACAAGCGGGTAAATGCGTTCGGACGACGCGGTTTTTTGTGATAGGGTTCGCGCCCTTAAAAATCCGCCGAAGCATTTTCGAACATTGAAAAATGCTGAAAAAAGGTCCGGTCCAGCAAGGTCGCGGCCTACACGCCGATTCGCTCTTTCACACACAATTTACGCACAGGTTTATCCACAGGCAGTACGTTGCAATCGCCCCCCAAAACGCATTATCTTGTAGCCCGCGCATTGGAAAATCCCTACATGTAGGGTTTTACGCTGAAAACCAAACACAAACCGGACAGCAGTTTCAAGTGCTTTTCATGCGTCTTTCCGGTTGAACCAAACGTATTTTTCGAAGACCAAACCGCGCGTGCGGATGGCTACTGTATTTCGACCAAAAAGTGGAGAAAACGGTACGGGTGTTGCAGTCATTACTGACACCTGGAAAGGAATGCGGTATCGAGCACAGGCTCGCACCAAAACTTCGGCACGGACGGCCTCATTAGCCTTTTTCCTACTGTCCCGAAGTCGTTATGCCCGGCGCTCGCCGGTTGTAGTGCTTCAGGACGGAACGGTGGGCACCGTGATGGTGCCCAAACAAAACTAGAGAATGTGGAGACACTCCCCCATGCAAACCGACACAACTCGCGAGAACCCGCAGGGCACCTTGCCGCAGGCCGCTGATTCGAATTCGGATCTGTCCGCCACCGCGCCTGGCCAACTGCGCGTGATCAAGCGTAACGGCACTGTCGTTCCCTACACCGATGACAAAATCACCGTCGCCATCACCAAAGCGTTCCTCGCAGTTGAAGGCGGCACCGCTGCTGCCTCGTCGCGAATCCACGACACCGTTGCCCGCCTGACCGAACAGGTCACCGCAACCTTCAAGCGTCGTATGCCATCGGGCGGCACCATCCACATCGAAGAAATCCAGGACCAGGTCGAACTGGCCCTGATGCGTGCCGGCGAGCAGAAAGTCGCTCGCGACTACGTGATCTACCGTGACGGTCGTTCGAAAGAACGCGCTGCGCACAAACCGGCCGAAGAAGCGGTCAACGCTCACCCGTCGATTCGCATCACCCGTGCCGATGGCAGCCTGGCGCCGCTGGACATGGGCCGCCTGAACACCATCGTCACCGAAGCGTGCGAAGGCCTGGAAGAAGTCGACGGCGACCTGATCCAGCGCGAAACCCTCAAGAACCTGTACGACGGCGTGGCCCTGAACGACGTCAACACCGCCCTGGTGATGACTGCCCGTACCCTGGTTGAACGCGAGCCGAACTACTCGTTCGTGACCGCGCGCCTGCTGATGGATACCCTGCGCGGCGAAGGCCTGGGCTTCCTCGGCGTCGCCGAAAGCGCCACCCACCACGAAATGGCCGACCTGTATGCCAAGGCGCTGCCGGCCTACATCGCCAAAGGTATCGAGTACGAACTGCTGAACCCTGTGCTGGCTTCCTTCGACCTGGAAAAACTGGGCAAGGCGATCAACCACGAGCGCGACCAGCAATTCACCTACCTGGGCCTGCAGACCCTGTACGACCGTTACTTCATCCACAAGGATGGCGTGCGTTTCGAACTGCCGCAGATCTTCTTCATGCGTGTGGCCATGGGCCTGGCGATCGAAGAGAAGCACAAAGAAGACCGCGCGATCGAGTTCTACAACCTGCTGTCGTCCTTCGACTACATGGCTTCGACCCCGACCCTGTTCAACGCCGGCACCCTGCGTCCACAGCTGTCGAGCTGCTACCTGACCACCGTGCCGGATGACCTGTCGGGCATCTACCACGCGATCCACGACAACGCCATGCTGTCGAAATTCGCTGGCGGCCTGGGCAACGACTGGACGCCGGTGCGTGCACTGGGTTCGTACATCAAGGGCACCAACGGCAAATCCCAGGGCGTCGTGCCATTCCTGAAAGTCGTGAACGACACCGCCGTTGCGGTTAACCAGGGCGGCAAGCGCAAAGGCGCTGTGTGTGCCTACCTGGAAACCTGGCACATGGACATCGAAGAGTTCATCGAGCTGCGCAAGAACACCGGTGATGACCGTCGTCGTACCCACGACATGAACACCGCCAACTGGATCCCTGACCTGTTCATGAAGCGCGTCTTCGATGACGGCAAGTGGACCCTGTTCTCGCCGTCCGAAGTGCCGGACCTGCACGACCTGACCGGCAAGGCCTTCGAAGAGCGCTACGAGTACTACGAAGCCCTGACCGAGTACCCGGGCAAGGTCAAGTTGTTCAAGACCATCCAGGCCAAAGACCTGTGGCGCAAGATGCTGTCCATGCTGTTCGAAACCGGCCACCCATGGCTGACCTTCAAGGACCCGTGCAACCTGCGCAGCCCGCAGCAGCACGTCGGCGTGGTCCACAGCTCGAACCTGTGCACCGAGATCACCTTGAACACCAACAAGGACGAGATCGCCGTTTGCAACCTGGGCTCGATCAACCTGCCGAACCACATCGTGGGCGGCAAGCTGGACACCACCAAGCTGCAACGCACCGTGAACACCGCCGTGCGCATGCTCGATAACGTGATCGACATCAACTACTACTCGGTGCCGCAAGCGAAGAACTCCAACTTCAAGCACCGTCCGGTCGGTTTGGGCATCATGGGCTTCCAGGACGCTTTGTACCTGCAGCACATCCCTTACGGTTCCGACGCTGCCGTCGAGTTCGCCGACAAGTCGATGGAAGCGGTCAGCTACTATGCGATCCAGGCGTCCTGCGACCTGGCCGACGAGCGCGGTTCGTACGAGACGTTCAACGGCTCGCTGTGGTCCAAAGGCATCCTGCCGCTGGATTCGCAACAGATCCTGATCGAGGCCCGCGGCCAGAAGTACATCGATGTCGACCTGAACGAATCCCTGGACTGGGCACCGGTTCGCGCCCGTGTACAGAAAGGCATTCGTAACTCCAACATCATGGCCATCGCACCGACCGCGACCATCGCCAACATCACCGGCGTTTCGCAGTCGATCGAACCGACCTACCAGAACCTCTATGTGAAATCGAACCTGTCGGGCGAATTCACCGTGATCAACCCGTACCTGGTTCGCGACCTGAAGGCTCGCGGCCTGTGGGATTCGGTCATGATCAACGACCTGAAGTACTACGACGGTTCGGTGCAGCAGATCGAGCGCATCCCGCAAGAACTCAAAGAGCTCTATGCGACCGCGTTCGAAGTGGACACCAAGTGGATCGTCGACGCGGCCAGCCGTCGTCAGAAGTGGATAGACCAGGCTCAGTCGCTGAACCTGTACATCGCCGGCGCTTCGGGCAAGAAGCTGGACGTGACCTACCGCATGGCCTGGTACCGTGGCCTGAAAACCACTTACTACCTCCGTGCCCTGGCCGCGACCAGCACCGAGAAGTCGACCATCAACACCGGCAAGCTGAACGCTGTTTCCAGCGGCGGCAACCACGGTGACGACTCGGTCCTGGCAGCGCCTGCCGGCCCTGCTCCGGTACCGAAGGCTTGCGCCATCGACGAGCCGGATTGCGAAGCTTGCCAATAAGCTGAGCCGGTAAGCGTCGCAAGGCGCTTACCCGAAACCCCCGATCAGCCTCTGGCGGGTCGGGGGTTTTCTTTTGCCTTGCGGAAAATGGTGCCCGGTCTGACGCTTTCTCTGTAGGAGCGAGCTTGCTCGCGATGGGCGTTAACGATAACGCGGGCACATTGGATAAACACGGTGCCCTTGCGTTTTTCGCGAGCAAGCTCGCTCCTACAGTCCGGGCATCCGAGACAATCCAGCACCCACAAAAAAGCCCCTCTAATGAGGGGCTCTTTATGCAGCACAACCCAGTATCAAGCCATCTGAATGATGGTCTGCATGATGGTGCTCTGGGTGGAGATGGTCTTGGCGTTCGCCTGGTAGTTGCTCTGCGCCTTGATCAGGTCGACCAGCTCGTTGGTCAGGTTGACGTTGGACTCTTCCAGGGAGTTGGAAACGATCGAACCCAGGGTGCCGGTCTCCGGCGCATCGTAGCCCGGGATGCCCGACGCGTAGGTCTCTTTCCAGCTGGTGCCGCCTACCGGCTGCAGGCCTTGTTCGTTGGTGAAGCTGGCCAGGGAGATCTGGCCGATCGGCTTGGTCTGGTTGTTGCTGAAGTTGGCCAGCAACACACCGCTGCCGTCGATGGTCAGGTTGGTGATCTGGCCAGTGGCGTAACCGTTCTGTGCCGGAATCGAACGCGCGGTGTCGGCGTTGAACTGGGTGGTGCTGGCCATGGCGATGGTCAACCCAGCCGGATCGGCTGCGGCGCCGTTGGCGGTCCAGACGCCATTGGTCACGGAGCCCGGAGTCCAGTTGGTGATTTTCAGGTCACTGCTGATCACCGAAGTCGGTGGCGTGGTGGGCGGCGTCACCGGCGTGCTGACCGAAGTCAGTTTGCCGGTGGCATCGAACGACATGGTCGAAGCAACCGGAGCGGTAACGGTAGGATCACTGCCATCGGGGTTGCGACCATCGATCAGCGTGTAGGTGTCCCACGTGTTCGCCCCAGTCTTGACCATGTATTGATCCATGGTGTGCTGGTTACCCTGGGTATCGAAGATCGGAGTACTGAACGACTTGGTAAAGGTCTCGGTCTTGGACGGATCGAACTTGTTGGCCGCCACCGTCTGGTCGATCACCGCCGAGGTGGAGTTCAGGTTGATCGTCGACGACACGGTGCTGGTGGACTTCGGTGCCAGGTTGGAGGTGTCGATCCGCAGGTCGGTCAGCACGCCGTTGACGATCTTGCCGTTGGAGTCCACACCGTAACCTTGCAGGCGGGCAGTGCCGTCGCTGTTGGTGACGTAGCCTTCCTTGTCGGTCTTGAATGTACCGGCACGGCTGTAGGTCAGCGAACCGTTGTTGCTCAGGACGAAGAAACCGTTGCCCTGGATACCCATGTCGAGCACGTTGCCGGTGTTGCTCACGTCCCCCTGGCCGAACTGCTGGGAAACGTTGGCCAGGCGCACGCCGTTGCCGATGGTCTTGCTGCCGGTGCCCAGGCGGGTCGCCGAGTACACGTCTTCGAATTCTGCGCGGGACGACTTGAAACCGGTGGTCGCGACGTTGGCGATGTTGTTGCCGGTCACGTCCAGTTGTTTATTGGCTGCATAGAGACCGCTAAGGCCGATATTGAAAGACATCATCCACTCCTTTGTGCCGTGTTAGTCGGCTCTACATACCAATGGTTTGTACTTTGGACAGGGCAACGCTGCCCAGCCCGGCCAGGTTGAGCATCAACTCACCGCCGGTCTGGCTGATGGTCACGCTGTTGACGGTCGCGGGCAGGTTGGTGATCAACGCGACGGACTGGCCATCGATCGTGCTCGTGGCGCCGAAGGTGTAGGTGCCCGCAGGTACCGTCTCACCCGCATCGTTCTTGCCGTCCCAGATGAAGCTGGCGTTGCCGGCCTTCTGCGAACCGAGGTCGATGGTGCGCACGGTCTTGCCGTCGGCGTCGGTGATCTTCAGGGTGGCGGACGCCACCGAAGACGGAACCACCACCGTGCCACTGAGGCTCTTGGTGGTATCGACCACCGCCTTGTCGCCCGGCGCGATGACCGAACGGCCCACCAGCGACGATGCCTGCAAGGCCTGGGACGAGTTGTAGTTGCTGGCCAGGCCGCTCACGGTGCTGTTGAGCGTGGTGATGCCTTCCAGGCTGCTGAACTGCGCCAACTGGGCCACGAACGCGCCGTTGTCCTGAGGCTCCAGCGGGTTCTGGTTTTTCAGCTGGGTCACCAGCAACTGCAGGAACGCATCCTTGCCCAGGGCCTGGTTGCCCGTGGCGCTGCCGGTTGCCGACGCGAGGCCGTCAGTCGTGGTGTTGGTCTTGATCGAGGAATTGGCCAGGATGTCGTTGAGGCTCAAACCGCTGGTGGAATCGGTAACACTCATCTGAGTCGTCCCTTATCACTGACCGAGGGTCAGGACCTTCTGCATCATGGTTTTGGCGGTGTTCATCATTTCGGCGTTGGTCTGGAACGAACGGCTCGCGGAAATCATGTCGGCCATTTCTTCCACCACATTGACGTTCGGGTAGTAGACGTAGCCCTTGGCATCGGCCGCCGGATGGTTCGGCTCGTAGCGCGCCTCGAGGTTGCTCTGGTCTTCGACCACACCCAGCACCTGCACGCCTTGTCCGGCGGCATCCTGGCTCTGGAACAGCGAGTCGCTGCCGCCGCTCTGCCCGCCCTGGAACATGGTGGCGAATACCGGGTGACGCGCGCGGTAGGTCTGGTCGATGCTCGACGAAACCGTCTCGGCGTTGGCGATGTTCGAAGCGACAGTGTTCAAACGCGTGGTCTGGGCACTCATGCCGCTACCGGCAATGTTGAAAACACTGGATAGAGACATGGCTTACTCTCCGCGCAGGGCTGAGACCAGCCCTTTGAATTTGCTGTTGAGCAGGGTGAAGCTGGCCTGGAAGCCGATCGCGTTTTGCGCGTAGTTCGACTGTTCCAGCTGAGCGTCCACAGTGTTCTGGTCGATCGACGGTTGCATCGGCGTGCGATACAGCAACGACTCGTCGCCATTGCCCAGGCCTTCAGCTTCGATGTGACGGCTGTTGGTCATGTTCAAGGCGAAGGTGCCGCTTTTGGTTTTCTCGTTCTGCTCGGCGAGCACTTTCGAGAAGTCCAGGTCCCGAGCCTTGTAGTTCGGGGTATCGGCGTTGGCGATGTTGTTGGCCAGGACTTCGGCACGCTGGGCGCGAAAGCCCAGGGCTTGTTCGTGGATACCGAGCGCTTTATCGAAGCTGATGCTCATGTCGGGAAACCTTCGGGTGACCTGATTTTTCGTAGGATCGACTTAGCAAGCCCCATGCCAATTAAAAAAAGCCCGAAAACCGGGGCTTTGCCGGCCATGGCAACGCGGCAATGCCAGAAAAGCGGCAACGGTTTTCCGCCGCATGCCGCTTTTCTGCCGTTTGGCACCGCGCTTGAGAGCATCACCTCACCCTGTAGGAGCTGGCTTGCCAGCGAAAGCGGTATGTCAGCGACGTTGAAGGCGAATGACACTACGTCTTCGCTGGCAAGCCAGCTCCTACAGGGGATTGAGAAAACCGTGAGAAATCACCAGACATAAAAAAACGGGAGCCCCTGAGGACTCCCGTTTTCGATGACACCAGCAAAAATCACTTCGCCTGGTAAATGATCCCCGGGCTGCACTGGACCATCTGGTAATGATCCGGCAAGCCGTTCAGCGCTTCGGAAGCACCGAGGAACAGGTAACCGCCCCGCTTCAAACTGCTGTGGATGCGCAACAGGATGTCCTTCTTCACCTCGGCGGAGAAGTAGATCAACACGTTGCGGCAGAACACGATGTCGAACTTGCCCAGGCTCGCGTAGCTGTCGAGCAGGTTGAAGGAACGGAATTCCACGCGGTTCTTGATCGGCGCCTTGATCGCCCAGCGTCCCGGCCCTTTCGGGTCGAAATAACGCTGCAGACGCTCAGGCGACAGACCGCGGCCGATGGCCAGGCTGTCGTACTCGCCGGTCTTGCAGTTGTTCAGCATGGTGCCGGACAGGTCGGTGGCAACGATCTGCACGCCCATCCTCAACTGGCCCATGTTGACCCGCTCGAACTCGTCGATGGACATCGACAGCGAATAGGGTTCCTGGCCCGACGAACACGCCGCCGACCAGATGCGCAGGCGCTGGCCGGGACTGGCCTTGATCGCTTCGGGCAGTACCTTGTTCTTCAAGACTTCAAACGGGTAGGTGTCACGAAACCACAGGGTTTCGTTGGTGGTCATGGCATCCACCACCTGCTCGCGCAAACCGCTGCGCGGCTGGGTCTGCATGCGCTGAACCAACTCGCCCAAAGACTTGATGCCTTGCTGTTCCATCAGTTTGTTGAGACGGCTGGAGACCAGGTACTGCTTGTTTTCACCGAGCAAAATGCCACAGGCTTTTTCCAGGAATACCCGGAACTGTTCGAAATCCAAATTACCCGTAGACAATGATGCTGCCTCTTAAATCGTGTTGACTGCCAGGGGCGCGGGCCCCTGGCTGATATCTGCAGCCTTGATCCGGTCGACTACCCGGGATGCCAGGTCATCGGGACGGAATTTGGCCAGGAAGTCATCGGCACCGACCTTCTTGACCATCGCCTGATTGAATACCCCTGACAACGAAGTATGCAGGATGATATGAAGCTTTTGCATGCGCGGGTCGTTGCGGATTTCCGCCGTCAGGGTGTACCCGTCCATCTCCGGCATCTCGATGTCGGAGATCATCATCAGGAACTCTTCTTCCGGCTTCTTGCCCTCGTCGACCAGTTTGCGCAGGTAGTCCAGCGCTTGCCGACCGTCGTTCAACGCCACCACTTCGACGCCGACCGTTTGCAGGCAACGCGTGACCTGCTTGCGCGCCACCGACGAGTCATCGACCGTCAGCACACGCAACGAAAGCGCCTTGTGCCGGGTTTCGACATCCACCACACCCACGGAAATCGCTTCCGGCGTCGGTGCCACTTCCGCCAGCACCTTCTCGACATCGATGATTTCGACCAACTGATTGTCGACCCGCGTCACCGCCGTCAGGTAGTGATCGCGCCCGGTGCCCTTGGGCGGCGGATGGATCTCCTCCCAGTTCATGTTGACGATGCGTTCCACCGAGCGAACCAGGAAACCCTGAGTCTTGGTGTTGTACTCCGTGATGATCACGAAGGGATTGTTCTTGTCCTTCAACGCACCGGAGCCGGTCGCCATCGCCAGATCAAGGATCGGAATGGTCGCCCCCCGGATGTTCGCCACACCGCACACGACAGGACTGGACTTGGGCATCAGCGTCAGTTTGGGGCATTGCAGCACCTCCCGAACCTTGAACACGTTGATCCCATACAGCTGCTGGCCGTCGAGACGGAACAACAACAGCTCAAGGCGATTCTGCCCCACCAGTTGCGTGCGCTGGTTCACCGAATCCATTACACCAGCCATGCCCAGACTCCTACACCAACGCCAAGTGTTGTTGCGACGCGCCTTCACTAAACGGCACGGCGCTTGCTTTTTTAATCGTTATGAACACAGAACCGACATTTTTCCGACGCCTGACCACACCCTGCCGCAAATTGTCTGGCGTGCTGGCGGCCGTTTGCCTGTTCAACGCTGGCGGCCCAGCCCTTGCCGACGCGATTACCTTGCCTGATATGCTTATCGGCGTCACTCAGGGCTTTCTTGAATTCACCGTAGAAGACTATCTGGCGACCAGCCAAACGGAAGGTCGCTACGAGATCCAGGTCAACCCGCTCGATCCGCGCATGCACATGCCCATGTGCGACAAGGAATTGACAGCAACCCTTGAGAGTCCCAAGCCGCTGGGGCGGGTCACGGTCAAGGTCCGCTGCGAGGGCGCCTCCCCCTGGATGGTGTTCGTACCCGCTCAAGTCCGCCTGTTTCGCGATGTCGTGACCAGCGCCCGGCCACTGCGCCGCGCCAACATTGTCGAGCCTTTGGATGTGGTCCTGCGCGAACGCGATATCAGCCTGATCAGCCAGGGCTACCTGACCTCCCTGGACCAGGCGATCGGGCAGCGACTGACCCGACCAATGGTCGCCGACCAGGTGATGACCCAGGTGCATATCGAACAGGCCGAGGTCATCCGCAAGGGTGATCAGGTGGTGATTACCGCCCGCAGCGGTACGCTCAGCGTGCGCATGCCGGGCGAAGCCCTGTCAAACGGCAGCCTGAGCGAACAGATCCGGGTGAAGAACCTCAATTCCCAGCGAGTCATCAAGGCGCAGGTCATGGCGCCGGGGCAGGTGGAAGTGTCCATGTAAAGCTCCCTGCTCATCGGAATGTGGCGCTAGCCCCGGCTGTTCCCTAGACTGTGCTCCATGCAGGGCAAGCGTTGGCGCGCGCGAGGTTCATTGATAAATGGGCCTAAAGTTTTCCAGGGAATGGCCGAAACCATGGCAAGCGTCCAAATTCCCAGAGGTTTTTTATCATGGTCATCGATTTCAGCCGTTTGAACAGCTCCTCGTCCCTGACGGGCAGTACACGTACCAGCGCCAGCAAGGAAACCGCCGAAACCGGCAAATCCGCGCCGCTGGAGTCCGCGGCCGAACAGGCCGGCACCGTCAAAAGCGGGGAATCGGTACATCTCAGCGAAGAGGCTCAACAGTTGCAGAAGGTCACTGACAAGCTGCGCGATCAGCCCGCCGTCGACAACGCCCGCGTGGCCGAGTTGAAAGCAGCGATTGCCGATGGCAGCTATAAAGTCGACAGCAACCGTGTAGCCAGCAAACTGCTCAACTTCGAAGCCCAGCGCTAGGCCACCGCCGGCGCCAGGCTTTTGGACGCTTAAAACCCAAGGCCAGCCATGCACGACACTCATTTACTGCAACTGATCACCGATGACTTTGCTCCAGCGCAACACCTGCTGGAATTACTGCAGACCGAATCCCTCGCATTGCATGGCCGCAACATGCCATTGCTCGAGGACATCCTGGCGCAGAAACAGGCATTGGTCGTGTTGCTCGAACAGCATGGCCGCAAGCGCAGTGAAATTCTCGCCAGCCTCAACCTGCCGACCAACCGTGGCGGTCTTGAGCAACTGGCCAGCCAGTCGAGCATTGGCGAGCAGTTGCTGGCGCAAAGTGACGTGCTGACCGATCTCCTGGCCCGGTGCCAGGCCATCAACGCCAACAACGGCCAGTCGATCCTCACCCAGCAGGCCGCTACAGCCACCCAGCTGAAAATCCTCAACGGCGGTGAAACCCCGGCGCTTTACGATGCCAGCGGAACATTCTCCAGGCGTGCCAAGCCGCGCCCGCTCAGTCAGGCGTGAGCCGGTCAATGCCCCCGCTCTATCGCTCTATCAAGACGCGCAACATACTGGCAAACTGCTACCCTGCCGTCGTCAAATTTTGTCTGGAGATTGATTAACCGTGTCCAATGCCTTATCCGTGGATGATGCTCCGCAGCCACCCAAGGTGCTCTCCACGCCCTTGGAAATCTCCAGCAACCTGCGCCAGCTGCTCGAAAGCCATGACCCGCTGATCATCACGTTCCACGAGCGCAGCCAGCGCTTCCAGAGCTACCTGGTGGACCTGGACCGTGACAGCAACATGATTGCCCTGGACGAAATGATTCCCCGTGATGGCGAGCGCTACCTGCTGGCGGGTGAGCCGTTCAGGGTCGAAGGCTTCCACGAAGGCGTACGCATTGCCTGGGAAAGCAACGGCCGATTGAACATCGACGAATCCGCTGGCAGCCGCTGCTATCGCGGCGCCCTGCCCGATGAAGTGGTGTACCACCAGCGCCGTAATGCGTTCCGCGCGGCACTGAAGCTGGCACAACTGGTCAACGTCAACCTCGACGGCGAAAAGCTCAAGGCCTCCATCAGCGGCAAGCTGCTGGATATTTCCGCTACCGGCTGCAAACTGCGTTTCGACGGTGACATCACTGGCAGCCTGCAACTGGGTCAGGTTTACGACCGTTTCAGCGCCGAACTGCCCTTTGGCAAGATGACCGCACCGGTCGAGTTGCGTTATCTGCATTTCGAAGAAAAGATCTCCACCACCTTCGCTGGCGTTCGCTTCCATAACATGAGCGGGCTGGTGCAGCGTCAGGTCGAACGTTTCGTCTACCAGTTGCAACGCGAAGCACGTCGCTTCGACAAAGACGATCTCTGATGTAGTCCGATCCCTGTAGGAGCCGGCTTGCCGGCGAAGGCGTCCTTTAACCTTGCATCGACACAACGGACGCCTTCGCTGGCAAGCCAGCGCCTACAAAAACGGGCAGTCCCTTGCGGTGACTGCCCGTTTTTTGTGCCCTGGATTTAAGGCCTGACCTCGGTAAGGCTTTGCTCGCGCCCCGGGTCAGGGTCTTCTGGCGGTTGATCGGTTTCAGGTTCATCTGGCGACTCCGGATTCACCGGGTTACACATCTGCTCCTGCACCACCTGCTCATCGACCCGCGGGTCGAGGCAGGCCACCAGTGGCGAACTCGTCATATTGTCCGGCATGGCCACGTGATGCAGCGGTGCGTCGTCGACCTGATGCAGGTTGGTCACCGCTTTCGGGCGAATCCGCCATACCAGCACCAACGCAAAGAAACTGAAGAAGGCATAGAGCATCTGGCTGCCGAACAGCTTCATCAGCACGCCTGCCACCAGCGGCCCGATACTCGCGCCAACGCCATAGGTCACCAGCAACATTGCCGTCAGGGACACCCGGCGATCGCCTTCGACGTGGTCATTGGAGAACGCCACCGCCAACGGATACAGGCAGAACTGCACCAGCGAACAGACGAAACCGGCGATGAACAGAACCTCCAACGGCACCTGCGGCATGATCGCCAGCGGCAGTGCAGCCAGGGCCAGGCTGAAGGCGAAACTGCGGATCAGCACGGCCCGATCGTAGCGGTCGGACAACCAGCCCAACGGCCACTGCACCAGCAGCCCGGCAAAAATACAGCTACCCATGAACAGACCGACCAGCTCCGTGGACAAACCTTGCTGCGAGGCATACAGCGGCGCCAGACCATAGAACGAACCGACGATCAGCCCTGCCCCCAGCACCGTACTCAATGACTGCGGCACACGCTTGATAAAGAACCGTGGTTCCATCGGTGCCGGATGCAGCGGTGCCGGGTGAATCCGCCGGGTCAGGGCCACAGGCACCAGACACAGGGCAAAACACAGGGCAACCAGCATCAGCAACTCCAGCCCCAGCGCCGGGTGCATGACCAGAATCAGTTGCCCCATCACCAGGCCCAGGTAGGAGGCGATCATGTAACCGCTGAACACCAACCCGCGTTGCTTGGCTTCGGCCTGCTCGTTCAGCCAACTCTCGATCACCATGTACTGGCACATCATGCCGAGGCCGACGATCACCCGCAGGAACAGCCAGGCCGGCAGCCAGTCGATCAGGCCATGGCCCAACACCGCCGCGCCGACGATTCCGGCACAGGCCGAGTAGGCCCGGATATGCCCGACCCGGGCAATCAACCGGTGACCGATCTTGCCCCCCAGCACCAGGCCGAAGTAGTTGGCGGCCATCAACGCACCGACCCACAGGCTGTCGACATGGTCGGCCGCCAGGCGCAGGCCCAGGTAAGTACTCAACAGGCCCGAGCCGATCAACATCATCAGCGAGGCGAAATACAGTGCTCG
The DNA here is from genome assembly GCF_019947515.1 of Pseudomonas sp. A-B-19. Classification (NCBI taxonomy): domain Bacteria; kingdom Pseudomonadati; phylum Pseudomonadota; class Gammaproteobacteria; order Pseudomonadales; family Pseudomonadaceae; genus Pseudomonas; species Pseudomonas sp. A-B-19. The sequence continues at coordinate 18,962 of NZ_JAGYGN010000006.1, read as the reverse complement.
AAAGGATTTCCAGATTTGGCGCATCGGCGTTCCGAGCGGCTCCTTGCAGTGAGAATCGGCTATCGCTAAACGATAGCCGGATGTCGACGGATCGTCAGGCCTGGGCTGCTAAAACACGCCGTTCCCAGGGAGTAATTTCATTATGAAAACTGCTCAGTTCCAGGGTCTTCGAAGCGATGTAGCCTTCGATGAATTCCGCGCCAAACAGTTCCTTGGCCAACTGGCTACGTTTCAGACGCTCCAGTGCCGCATGCAAGGTACAGGGCAATGAAAGATTGTCCGGCACTTCGAACTCACCCTGGATCGGCGCACTCGGCTCCAAGGCGTTCTCGATACCGTGCAACCCCGCCGCCAGGCTTGCGGCAATCGCCAGATACGGATTGGCATCGGCCCCCGGCAAACGGTTCTCGACCCGACGGGCCACCGGCAAACTGGCCGGTATGCGCAAGCCGGCTGCCCGGTTGTCATAGGACCAGCAGGCATTATTCGGTGAGGCGTAAGGGTGGCACAAGCGCTGATAGGAGTTCACGTTCGGCGCAAACAACGCAGTGAAGTCGGCCATGCACACTTGCTGGCCGGCAATGAAGTGACGGAAGGTAGCCGTCTCCTGCCCCGTCTTGTCACTGAACGCGTTTTGCCCCGAATCGATCTCGACGACACTCTGGTGAATATGCATCGAACTGCCCGGCGTATGCGGCAACGGCTTGGCCATGCACACCACGCTCAGGCCGTGCTTGAGGGCAACTTCCTTGAGCAAGTGCTTGAACAGCAACGTCTGGTCGGCCAGCAGCAATGGATCGCCATGCAGCAAATTGATCTCGAACTGGCTGACGCCCATTTCGTGCATGAACGTATCGCGGGGCAGCCCCAACGCCGCCATACATTCGTAGACTTCATTGAAGAAGGGGCGCAGCCCATTGTTGGAGCTGACGCTGAACGCCGACTGACCATCCTCGCGACGACCATCCAGCCCCAGCGGTGGCTGGAACGACTGAGTCGGGTCGGTGTTGGGCGCAAAAACGAAGAACTCAAGCTCGGTCGCCACCACGGGCGCCAGGCCGCGGGCTGCGTAACGGGCAATCACGGCCTTGAGCTGGCCACGGGTCGACAGGCTGGAGCTGGTGGTGGTGCCCAGTTCATTCGCGTCGCAAATGGCGAAGCCCCGCGGTGGATGGCTCCAGGGCAAGCGGTGGATTTGTGCCGGGTCCGGGATCAGCGCCAGGTCGCCATCATCGCTGCCGTAAAAGCGTGCCGGCGGGTATCCGCCCATGATGCATTGCAACAGTACGCCCCGCGCCATCTGCAAACGTCGACCGTCGAGAAACCCCTCGCGGGTCATCACTTTGCCCCGTGGAACGCCGTTCAAATCCGGCGTGACACACTCAACTTCATCAATGCCCGTCAATCGCTGCGCGAGTGAGCTCAGGCCAACGCTCGTCATGACGCAATCCTTGTTATTGTGCGAGCCGCGAACGGCGACCGTACAAAATAGGCTCCGCATGTTCGGAATTTCAAGCGGCCCTCATCAATAAAGACGCAAAACCTCGTAGGCGCTGCCGAAGGTTCAGCAGCGCCTACGACAAACAATCACGGCAGGTAAAGGCGGAACACCCCACCGCCCAACGGACCACCATTGCTAATTTCGGTGCGTCCGCCGACGCCGTTGCGCTGATGCAACGCGGCAATTCGTCCAGCAAAGTACAGGCCCAACCCGGTACTTCCAGTGCTTTGATTGATGCCCTGCACGTAATCGGCCTGGCGCTCGATCATCTGCGCCGGATACCCCTGACCATCGTCATTGATGGTCAACACCAGTTGCCCGGCTTCGTCGCTGACGCTGATCAAAACGGCATGCCGTGCAAAGCGGACGGCATTGTTGATGCAGTTGGCCAATACCGACGCGATCAACTCACGATCGAAGAAACCCAGTGGGCTGAGCGGGTCCACTTCATAGGTGGCCATGATGCCGCGGCTGGCGAACACTTCCTGATGGCAAGCCAGTTGCGCTTCGATGAAGTCGTCCAGTTCATGGTAGGCCGGCTGCAACGGCATCTGGTTGACGCCCAGCTTGTACAGCCCCAGCAACTGCACCAGCATGCCGTTGAGGTGGGCAAACTCGAAGTCGATCACGCCCTGCTCCGGCGTCTGTTGCGCCGCCTGCGGCAATCGCGCCAGCCACTGGCTGTGGGCCTGCATCAGCATGGCCAGCGAGTTCTTCATGTCGTGCACGGTAGAGGCGATCACCGTGGAGAAATCCAGTGCCTGTTGGTTGTCGTTCATTGGCCAAACGCCTTGCTTTTCAGCTTCTGGTAACGCGGATAACGCGCGTCGGAGTCGGGCATCAGGCCGACCATTTTCAGGCAGGTCCGACATTCTTCCAGCTCCGCTGAAGGAACTGCAGTATCGGTGCCGTGCAACAACGACTGCGCCAGGTTCAGGGCGATACTGATGTTCTTCGGCTGCATCGCCAGGGCTTTGCGGAACACCGCTCGCGCCTCCACCAGATTGCCGGTCTTGTACACACGCACACCCTGACGGTTGAGTTCAGCGGCGGCGTTGCCGGAGTTGAGGATGCTCGGGTCGTCGGTCTGCTTGGCGATGTCCTTCATGACCGAAGGATCGTCGCCGTAGATTTCCACGCAGTTTTTCAGCATCGCGGTGCCGGCCTCGGTCTGCCCGAGCATTTTCAGTTGTTTGGCCACCAGCAAGGCGGCTTCGGCGCTCATGAATTGCTCCATGCCATCCAGGCGCAACAAGGCTTGCTCGGTGAGCTTGTCCGCCGTCTCGGCATCGTTGAGCAACAGGCTGGTGGCCTTCATCAGGCGTGCGCGGATTTGCAGGCCCGGATCGGAAGGGTTTTCCTTGGCCACGGCGCTCAATGTGGTATTGATTTCCAGGCGGGTGCGCGTGTCCAGGCCCCTTTCGCTACCCTTGCTGATCAAGGCGTGGGCCAGGCCGAGGTTGCTCTCGGCATCCTTGAACCGCGACTGCGCACCCTGGCTCACAGCCTGGCGGTAGGCCTTGGCCGCCGTGTCGAAATCCTCGTTGGTCATCGCCAGCTTGCCCAGCAACGCCTGGCGGCGAACCGCCAGCGGCGACAGGCGAATCGCTTCCTCCAGAACACGCTGTGCGCCCTTGGTATCCCCTTCGGCGACCAGCACGTCCGCCATGCCGTCATACAGCGACGGCATCATCGGGAAGACTTTCAGGGCTTTTTCGTAAATGCCTTTGGCCTGCGCGACCTGACCGCGCTTGAACAGCAACTTGCCTAACCCGGCAAACGCCCATGGCAACGGGCGGTCGGCGATGATGCCGTCGTACAGGCGCTCCAGCGCTTCGTTCTGATTGAGATCGCGCAGGGCGTCGGCGCGATAGCGCAGGCACAACGGCGAGTAACGGATGTCTTGTTTGCACAGGGCGATGCAGGCGTTGAGCACCTCCATCGGCTTGCCGCGGTCGAGGGCCTGCAGGATCGGCTTGAGCAGGGTCTTGCGCTGCTCCAGGCGTTCCAGGCGCTGGGCCAGGCTGGATCGGTTGAACGGCTTGGTCAGGTAGGCATCGGGCTCGTGCTCCAGCGCACTGAGCACCATGGCCTGGCTGGTTTCGGCAGTGACCATGACGAACACCGCTTCATGGCTGATCAGCTTTTCTTCCATCAGGTCTTCGAGCACCTGCTGGCCGTTCTTCTTGCCGTCGCCCAGATGAAAGTCCTGCAGAATGAAGTCGTAGGCCTTCTGCGAGCACATTTTCAGCGCCTGCTCGCCGGTATCGGCCGTGTCCACTTCCTTGACGCCCAGTTCGCGCAGCATCGACCTGACCGAACTGCGGAAGTCCGAGAAATCATCGACGATCAGAAAACGCTTTTGGTGATACGACAGCATCGAAGATTTCCAGGCAATTTAAGAAGAACCCAAAGGCAAATACACGGACGGACTCAGCTTCGCAGCCCTTGTTTTGGCGCGCAGATGATAACGGGTGGCACTAGGCTATCAAGCAGCTTTTCATAGTGATGAGCCCCCCGAACCAACCGCAAAGGCAAAATTACCCCTGACTGCCCGGGTTATCGGCCAGCAGTGGCGTTCCCTTGAGAATCTTCCCCTGCAGCAGACGCTAAATATTTGAAGGCTCTAGTGAAAAACAGGATTATTCTGGTTTATCGATTTGCACTTTTCTCCTTCAGGACTCAAGCGCAAGACCCCTACCGCCAAAGGACGACCCCATGAGCACACCCTCCAATACCGTTCCAGAGCGAAAGGCCCTGAGCCCAAGCACGCTGGACTTTCCGGTGGTGGGGATCGGCGCGTCGGCGGGCGGGCTGCAAGCGATCAAGCTGTTTTTCGAAAACATGCCACAGGACAGCGGCATGGCCTTCGTGATCATTCTTCACCTGTCTCCCGACCACCAAAGCATCGCCGACAGGATCATCCAGGAATCGACCAGGATGCCGGTCCTGCAAGTCGACAGCACGGTGCCTATCGAAAAGAACCGGGTCTATGTCATTTCGCCGGCGCATCAACTGAACATGAATGACGGCCTGCTTGAAGTCAGCCCCGTCGATCCGCGCCCAGGCGGACGTCACTCGTCGATCGATCTGTTTTTTCGCGACCTGGCCGATGTACACCGTGAGCGCGCGTTCTGCCTGGTGCTGTCGGGTACCGGCTCGGATGGCGCGGTCGGGCTGTCCCGTATCAAGGAACAGGGTGGCATAACCATGGCCCAGGCACCGGAAGATGCCGAGTTCGACGGCATGCCGCAGGCCGCCATCGATACGCGCATGGTCGACTTCGAGTTGCCGGTGGTTGAAATGCCGCAAAAGCTCCTGGAGTTGTGGAGCAACGCCCGGGAAATCAAACTGCCCACGGTCAGTGATCAGGGGATGCAGAGCATCGCCCCGGCGTCCGAGCGCGATGCCGCGGTGGCCGAGCAAGTGCTGCACGACATACTGATCCAGCTGCGCACCGGCACCGGTCATGACTTCAAACACTACAAGCGCGCCACCGTGCTGCGGCGTATCGAACGCCGGATGCAAGTCACGGCGCAACCGGACCTCGTCTCCTATTTCAAATTCCTGCAAAACAATCCCGAGGAAACCAAGGCGCTGCTGGGCGACATGCTGATCGGCGTGACCAACTTCTTCCGAGACCGCGAAGCCTTCGAAGCCCTGGAACGGGATGTGGTGCCGCAATTGGTCAGCGCCGCCACGGCATCGGCGCAGTCGGAGAAAAAAGAAGAAATACGCGTCTGGTCCGCTGGCAGTTCCACCGGCGAAGAAGCCTACAGCCTGGCGATGCTGCTGCACGATCAAATGCAACTGGACTCCAGTAAAGCCACGTTGCAGGTGTTTGCCACCGACATCGACGAACGCGCGATCAGCTACGGGCGCACTGGCCTGTATCCGCAAGCGATCGTCACCGACGTGCCGCCGTCACGGTTGCGCCACTATTTCATCAAGGAAAACGACCATTACCGAGTGCGCAAGGAGTTGCGCGAAAAGGTCCTGTTCGCCAAGCACAGCCTGTTGTCCGATCCGCCGTTTTCGCAGATCGACCTGATCGTTTGCCGCAATCTGCTGATCTACCTGGATCGCGAAGTGCAGCGTGAAATCCTCCAGATGTTCCACTTCGCCCTGCGCCCCGGCGGCTTCCTGTTCCTCGGCACGTCCGAAAGCGCCGATGCCTGCCACGAGCTGTTTGCCCCTGTCGACAAACGCAACCGGATCTTCCGTGCCAAAACCGGCACGGCTTCCAGCCGGCGCACGCCCACCATGCCCCGTGGCGGCTACGTACGCACCAATATGCCCCGGCAGGCCACGGAAACCAGCGAGCAACGCAAACTGTCGGTGGCCGACCTGCACCACCGCGCCCTCGAACAGTCGGCGCCACCGAGCGTGCTCGTCGACACCAACGCCGACATCCTGCACATGAGCGAGAGCGCCGGGCGCTTCCTGCGGCATGTGGGCGGCGAACTGTCACGCAATCTGCTGAACCTGATTCTTCCGGAATTGCGCCTGGAAATCCGCACCACCCTGTTCCAGGTCCAGCAGAGCGGTGCCTCGGTCAAATCCCGCGAGGTGCCGATCAAACGCGATGAACGACGCTACCTGATCGATCTGGTCGCCCACCCCTACAAAGATGAAGCCTCGGACGGCGAGTACATTCTGGTGATTTTCGAGGAGGTCGAGATCGACCCCGCGCAAGCGACCAAGAGCACCCAGCTGCAAACCGAAAGCCAGGTGCTGTCCAACCTCGAGCGCGAGTTGCAACGGACCAAGCTGCACCTGCAAGACACCATCGAGCAATCGGAAATCTCCAGCGAAGAGCTGAAGGCCTCCAATGAAGAAATGCAGGCGATCAACGAAGAACTGCGCTCGGCCACCGAAGAGCTCGAGACCAGCAAGGAAGAACTGCAGTCGATCAACGAAGAGCTGCTGACGGTCAACTTCGAACTGAAAACCAAAGTCGAAGAGACCGACAAGATCAATGACTACCTGAGCAACCTGATCGCCTCCACCGACATCGCCACGGTATTCGTCGACCGCAGCATGCGCATCAAGTGGTTCACCCCCCGCGCCACCGACATCTTCAGCATGCTGCCGGTCGATACCGGACGCTCGCTGCTCGACATCACCCATCGCCTGCACTACGACGACCTGGCGGCCGATGCGGCCCAGGTCTTCGAATCGCTGAACATGATCGAGCGTGAAGTCAGCAGCACCGACAACCGTTGGTACATCGCCCGCCTGCTGCCCTATCGCTCCAGCGAAGACCACATCGACGGTACGGTGCTGACCTTCATCGACATCACCAAGCGTCGCGCGGCCGAGGAAGAATTGCGCCTGGGCGAAGAACGCATGCGCCTGGTCGCCGAAAGCACCCGCGACTACGCCATCATCACCCTCGACGAACACGGGGTGATCACCAGCTGGAACAAGGGTGCCGAGCTGATCTTTGGCTATAGCAAGTACGAGGCCGAGGGGACGCGCTACGATTTCATCTTCTCCGCCGAGGATCGTGCTGACGGCATTCCGCAAAACGAACTGCAAACGGCCCGCAACCATGGCCGCTTCGACGATGAACGCTGGCATCAGCGCAAGGACGGCAGCCGGTTCTTTTGCAGCGGCGAACTCACCTTGCTCAACGGCGACCACCTTCGCGGCTATGTGAAAATCGCCCGGGACCTGACCGGCCACAAACGCCAACATGAAGAACAGAGCCAGCAACTGGCCGAGACGCGCAACACCAGCTATCTCAAGGACGAGTTCTTTGCCGTCATGTCCCACGAACTCAAGCACCCGCTGAACCTGATCCAGCTCAACGCCGAACTGTTGCGTCGCTTGCCGGTGACGAAAAACCTGTCTCCAGCCGCCAAGGCCGTCAATACCATCTGCGAAGCCGTCACCAGCCAGGCGCGGATCATCGATGACCTGCTGGATGTCGCCCGGGTCCGCACCGGCAAACTCAAGCTGCAATCGGTTGCCGTGGACCTGAACAACGTCCTGCGCGACATCTACACCGTGGTCCTCAATGACGGGCACGACATCACGGTCGAGCTGCAACTACCCGACGGGGCCCTGATGATCCAGGCCGACCCGACGCGTCTGGAACAAATCATCTGGAACCTGGTGAACAACGCACTGAAGTTCACCCCGGCCAAGGGCCGCGTGCAATTGATCGCGAGCCAGGCGGGCAACATGGCCAGGCTGGATGTCAAAGACAACGGCATCGGTATCGCGACAGAGCACCTGGAACATGTATTCGACCTGTTCGGCCAGGCGGAAAAACAGCACACCTCGCACCAACGCGAGGGGCTGGGAATCGGCCTGTCGCTGGTCCGCCAATTGACCGAGGCACAACGAGGCACAGTGGAGGTGAGTTCCGGCGGCACCGGTACCGGTTGCACGTTTACCGTCTACCTGCCATTGGCCGAGGTCAACGGTGAACCCCTGCCCGCCGCGCAGATCGAAGACACCTCCGGCAGACTCAGCGGCTTGACCATCCTGCTGGTCGATGACTCCGCCGAGGTGCTGGAAACCTTGAAGATACTGCTGGAGATGGAGGACGCCCAGGTGATCGCCTTCGACCATCCGGCGGCGGCGCTGGACGCGGCGAAAAACACCCGGTTCGACCTGATCATTTCAGACCTGGGCATGCCGGTCATGAACGGGCACGAGCTGATCAGCGCCCTGCGCCAGTTGCCGCAAGTCAAGGATGTGCCCGCCATTGCGCTGACCGGCTACGGCGCGCAAAGCGATATTCAGAAATCACGGCAATCGGGTTTCAACCAGCACGTCGGCAAACCGGTGTCCTACGATGACCTGATCGAGACTATTGAGGCTCTGCGGCACTCATCGACCTGAGGCAACTCAAGTAAGCGCGCTGTACGCAGGCCCGTCGATCGATGGCCTGCCGCAGCCGCTCCTTTTGCTCGGCCCACACCCTCGGATCGACCTTGGTCGAGCGCATCAGTGTCAGTACGGAGGCCTTCGCGGCCTGATACTCAATCCAGGCATCGTCGGACTTGAGTTTCAAACGTTCACGCTCGGTCATTTCCATGCAACGCAGCGCCAGGACCGACTCGTCGGTGATCACCGGCCCCAGGGTCAGTTGCACCCGGTGCGGCGCGACGAAGGCCTGGGTCTCGAGCACAATCTCCCTTGCCCGCGCCACGCCCCATCTCAACGCCAGTGCCCGAGGCTCACCGCTGTGCCGATCATGGGACTCTTCGCTGATCGCCCAGCCATTGCGGCCATAAACTCCGATAAACACCTGGGCAAACCCCAGCAGGCTGATGCGCGCCCGCACCTCGACCTGCACGCCGTCGCCGAGCACTTCTTCATAGGTCTGAAAGGGTAAGCGGGTATTGGTCCAGAGCCAGTATCCGGTGCCTCTGTGTCGCATCGATTGCTCTCCACAGATGGAGTTTTAAGTAAGGCACAGCCGTAACCGGGTTGCCATGCAGGTCATCGGTTGATTTCAACAAGCGCTGGCTTGCGGGTGGCTCGGTCAGACCGGATACCGCCAACAAATTGACCAAGTTGAAATTAGAATTCCTAACCTCACACCACTCGTCGATTAATTGACGATATTGATCATGATCAGACATTGGCCACTGGTCACCTCCAGCGAGCCTAATTCCTTGATTTTCGAAGGTTACTCTCCCCCTTGAGAACGCCGCTCAGGCCTCGCCGCACCGCGTCGCTATCGAGGACCTGACGGATGGGCAGGTTGGCAGCACTCCGGGCTGGCCTAGAATCAGTTGATAGCCGGGAGGGAGCACATCATCATGTGTAAACCACTGATAATTATTCGTATTGATCTTCTCTCCCGGGCTCTGGCTGCCTTCTGGAAACGTTCGCCCCGCGCACCAGCGCTGCTGATGGAGATGGCCCCTGGGTCGGTGGTTGCCAATGCCTGGGCGGGCGTCATCATGGCCTTTCGGCGTTCAAATCCGTCCTTCAATCACGCCGCCCCGGCAAGCAAATTGCTGTCCCGGGCAGGCCTGCGGATGGAGGCCATCGCTGGTTTTTCAAGGGGTCAGGAAGATCATGACTGACCAAAAAGAGTCAATTGGCGTAATGCTGATCGATTGTCGCCCCCTCGTGCTCATGGGCCTTCACGACTTGATCGATGCCAGAAAGCCCCGGATGGAAGTGACAGCACAGGCCACCACCTATACTCAGGCGCTGGATCTTGCCGATCAGCTGCGGCCCGATGTGATTTTTTTCAGTTTCTTTCCGGATGCGCTGAATCCTCTGGAGGTCGTCGCGGAACTCTCCCGTAGCGCCGACATGAAAGTGCTGCTGCTCAAGGGCCTTTACGAATCCGTCCCCGCCGCCCAGGCGATAGAAGCTGGCGCTCGCGGCATCGTACTGGCGGAAGACCCGACAGAATCGATTATCCAGGCCATCCTCAAGGTCCACCATAACGACATCGCAATGGATAGAGCCTGGGCTGGCGGCCTTCGCGGCTATGCCGCGACCGGGTATATCCCCTTGAAATGCAATCGGGAGCAGGCGAAACAGGCGCGGTTGACCCTGCGCGAGAGAGAACTGATTCGCGCCATCGTGGGCGAACCGTCCGCCAAATATGTGAGCATCGCCGGGCGCCTGGGGATCAGCGAGCACACCGTGCACAACCACCTCAGCAACATCTATCAAAAGCTTGATCTCATCAACCGCATCGACTTGCTGATGTATGCGCTCAAACACGGGCTTACCAACAACGAAGCACCGCCCAGCTCCGCCTGGGTGGAACTGGAATGAATATCAAGTCAATACAAAACGGTCTGCCCCTGACTTTCAGGGGTTAGGCCGTCACCCTGTCGCCATCCTTGTCGGCAACCCGCAACAGGATGTCCTCGCAATGCCGATGTCGTTCTCGATACATCCTGCCGCGTTAACCTGTATCTCCCCCGCCGCACTCCTCAAGCCTTGTGCTGCTCGATAGTTCACCACGGATGCGATCATCTCGTATTGGAACTGCAGAAAAATGCGAGGGTGGCTTCTGGGCCACCCTCGCATCCTTTCACGCGCGCAATACCTCAGGCGCTGCCAAAAAAGATGTCGGTACTCTCAACATGGGCCCCGACCACGGTGATGGTCGTTGCTTGTCCGCCAGACTCGGCAACCGTCACGACGCTGTCCGCGCCGGTGTTGTTGATCGATTGGACAACGGCGTTCGGGTCGCCGTTGAGCACCAGCTTGTCTTGCACGCCTGCCCCCGTATCGAAGCCGGTGACCTGGTAGCGGTTCTCATTGACTGCCAGATCGACGTTGAACGCATCCTGCTTGGCGATCGTGCCAGCCAGCGTGAAGTCGAAGAGTGCGTTGTTCGGATCGTTGGCGAACAGGTTGGCGTCAAACGTACTCGTCGCCGAGTCCCCATCCTTGTCCGTCAGCGTCGCGCTGAACGCAAGCTGGACATCGCTGGCCAGGCTCTCGCTCTGCTGTATGAACTGGATCACCGGGATCTTGATCTCGCCTCGGCCCATTGTCAGCTGAACAGCATCGATCAGCGCCGAGCCCTCCTTCTCAATGAGGAAGGACACCTGTCCGCCGGCCTCCGGAGTCAGGGTGTTCACCTCGACGCGGTTCGAGAACGTGCCATCCTCGTAGTAGATCCTGTAGTACAGGTCCTCGGTCGCGGTGTTGTAACCCGCCACGGAGTTGTCGATAAAGACCTTCATGCCCGTCAGCAGGCTCTCTGGATTGATGACGAAACTTTCGTCGGCGGCGCTGATTGCCGCCAGGTTATCTCCCTGGAAAAGGTTATTGGCGACGCCAATGCCGGACGTGCTGACGTTCATGGCCGCCGGGTCTATGTACGACGGCAGGGGGTTGGTCTGCAGTGTGGCTTCGGTCGGGTCGGGGGCTCCGAGCCCGATGCCGCTCAGGATGTCCGAAGTCGATGCCAGCGCCTTCGCGGAAAAGAACACGATCTCCTCGGATGTCGAAGGAATAGCCGGGTTGCTCGTCAGCGGAATCAACAATGTGCGCACCGCATCCGGGCCGCCGGCAGTGAGTGAGCCGTCGGCACTGCTGAGCACGATCGTCGAATTGAAGCCTTGCACCAGATCCAGTGCATAGTGGCCATCGGCATAGGCGGTCAACGTGTAATCGACGGAGGTGTTCGCCGTTGCCGCGTTGTTGTCGAAGTCACCGGTCAAGGTTCCTGCGAACTGGTACGCGCCATTGACATCCGGTGATGGCGACAGCTCATGGAGCGTGCCGGTCCCGGTCATGGTCGTGTTGTCTGGCCTGACAAGGGTGAACTGGTCATTGACCAACGAGATATCCAGACCGGCCGCACCCAGCCCGTCGGCTCCCGACGCCATATTCCAGAACCCGGATTGCGCAAGGACACTTCCGGTCCCGATCAGGTTGCCGAAACTGAGTGCCGGCCCGTCGTCCTTGAACACCAGGTTCTGCCCGATGTTCAGTGTCGCCTGGGCGCTGTCGCCGTCCCCGTCGGTCTTGATCGCTGTCAGCGTCACCAAGTTGTCCGAGGTCAGGCTCGTCGAATCATCAGGATTGGTGGCGTTGGCATGTACCACGGCGCGGCTCTGGTCCAGCGTGACGCTGCCATTGGCAGCCACGCTGACCGTGAACACCAGCAGGTTGCCCGTGGCCGTGCGCCCTTCCACCACCGCACCATTGAGCGACAGGTTCACCGCGTCGCCCGAGGCCGTGTCGGTCAGCCCGGAGGCACCCGCCACCACGCCCAGCGCATAGGTCAGGGACCCGGCCCCATCGGCGCCAAACGCCGAATTGAAGTTGGCGGCAAAGCTCTGGGTATCGTTGGTCGCGAGTAGCGTCTCGTCCACCGTCAGCGTCGGCTCCGTGCCGGTGGTGCTGATGCTCGGTCCGTCGTCCTTGAACACCAGGTTCTGCCCGATGTTCAGCGTCGCCTGGGCGCTGTCGCCCTCTTTGTCAGTAATGGTTGCGGTCAGTGTCACCAGACTGTCCGAGGCCAGGCTCGTCGAGTCATCGGGATTGGTCGCGTTGGCATGCACCACGGCGCGGACCTGGTCGAGCGTGACGCTGCCATTGGCGGCGACGCTGACCGTGAACACCAGTTGGTTGGTGAGGGCCGTATGACCCTCCACCACCGCGCCATTGAGCGACAGGTTCACCGCCTCACCCGAGGCCGTGTCGGTCAGCCCGGAGGCTCCCGCCACCACGCCCAGCGCATAGGTCAGTGTGCCCGCCCCATCGGCGCCAAACGCCGAGTTGAAGTTGGCGGCAAAGCTCTGGGTGGCATTGATCGCCAGTAGCGTCTCGTCCACGGTCAGCGTCGGTTCCACCCCGGTGGTGCTGATGCTTGGTCCATCGTCCTTGAACACCAGGTTCTGCCCGATGTTCAGCGTCGCCAAGGCACTGTCGCCGTCCCCATCGGTAATGGTCGCGGTCAACGTCACCAGGTTGTCGGAGGTCAACGTCGTCGAATCATCGGGATTGGTTGGGTCGGGATGTACCACGGCGCGGCTCTGGTCGAGCGTGACGCTGCCATTGGCAGCGACGCTGACCGTGAACACCAGCAGGTTGTCCGTGGCCGTGCGCCCTTCCACCACGGTGCCGTTGAGCGACAGGTTCACCGCGTCGCCCGTGGCCGTGTCGATCAGACCGGAGGCTCCCGCCACCACGTTCAGCGCATAAGTCAGGGTACCGGCCCCATCGGCGCCAAACCCTGAATCGAAGTTGGCGGCAAAGCTCTGGGTATCGTTGGTCGCCAGTAGCGTTTCGTCCACCATCAACGTCGGCTCCGTGCCGGTGGTGCTGATGCTCGGCCCATCGTCCTTGAACACCAGGTTCTGCCCGATGTTCAGCGTCGCCTGGGCGCTGTCGCCGTCCCCATCGGTAATGGTGGCGGTCAGAGTCACCAGGTTGTCCGAGGTCAACGTCGTCGAATCATCCGGATTGGTGGAGTCTGCATGCACCACAGCGCGGCTCTGGTCGAGCGTGACGCTGCCATTGGCAGCGACGCTGACCGTGAACACCAGCAGGTTGTCCGTGGCCGTGCGGCCTTCCACCACGGTGCCGTTGAGCGACAGGTTCACCGCGTCGCCCGTGGCCGTGTCGATCAGCCCGGAGGCTCCCGCCACCACGTTCAGCGCATAAGTCAGGGTACCGGCCCCATCGGCGCCAAACCCTGAATCGAAGTTGGCGGTAAAGCTCTGGGTATCGTTGGTCGCCAGTAACGTCTCATCCACCATCAACGTCGGCTCCGTGCCGGTGGTGCTGATGCTCGGCCCATCGTCCTTGAACACCAGGTTCTGCCCGATGTTCAGGGTCGCCTGGGCGCTGTCGCCGTCCCCATCGGTAATGGTGGCGGTCAGCGTCACCAGGTTGTCCGAGGTCAAACTTGTCGAATCATCGGGATTGGTGGCGTTGGCATGCACCACGGCGCGAACCTGGTCGAGCGTGACGCTGCCATTGGCAGCGACGCTGACCGTGAACACCAGCAGGTTGCCCGTGGCCGTGCGCCCTTCCACCACGGTGCCGTTGAGCGACAGGTTCACCGCGTCGCCCGAGGCCGTGTCGATCAGACCGGAGGCTCCCGCCACCACGTTCAGCGCATAAGTCAGGGTACCGGCCCCATCAGCACCAAACGCTGAATTGAAGTTGGCGGCAAAGCTCTGGGTATCGTTGGTCGCCAGTAACGTCTCATCCACCATCAACGTCGGTTCCGCGCCAGTGCTGCTGATGCTCGGTCCGTCGTCCTTGAACACCAGGTTCTGCCCGATGTTCAGCGTCGCCTGGGCGCTGTCGCCGTCCTTGTCGGTAACGGTCGCCGTCAGCGTCACCAGGTTGTCCGAGGTCAACGTCGTCGAATCATCGGGATTGGTGGCGTTGGCATGCACCACCGCCCGAATCTGATCCAGCGTGACGCTGCCATTGGCGGCCACGCTGACCGTGAACACCAGCTGGTTGGTGAGGGCCGTATGACCCTCCACCACCGTGCCATTGAGCGACAGGTTCACCGCCTCGCCCGTGGCCGTGTCGGTCAGCCCGGAGGCACCCGCCACCACGCCCAGCGCATAGGTCAGGGTACCGGCCCCATCGGCGCCAAACGCCGAGTTGAAGTTGGCGGCAAAGCTCTGGCTGGCGTCGGTCGTCAGTACCGTCTCGTCCACGGTCAACGTCGGCTCCGTGCCGGTGGTGCTGATGCTCGGTCCGTCGTCCTTGAACACCAGGTTCTGCCCGATGTTCAGCGTCGCCTGGACGCTGTCGCCGTCCCTGTCGGTCTTGATGGCCGTCAGCGTCACCAGGTTGTCCGAGGTCAGGCTCGTCGAATCATCGGGATTGGTGGCGTTGGCATGCACCACGGCGCGGATCTGGTCGAGCGTGACGCTGCCATTGGCAGCGACGCTGACCGTGAACACCAGTTGGTTGGTGAGGGCCGTATGCCCCTCCACCACCGCGCCATTGAGCGACAGGTTCACCGCCTCGCCCGTGGCCGTGTCGGTCAGCCCGGAGGCTCCCGCCACCACGCCCAGCCCATAGGTCAGGGTACCGGCCCCATCGGCGCCAAACGCCGAGTTGAAGTTGGCGGCAAAGCTCTGGGTGGCGTTGGTCGCCAGTAGCGTTTCGTCCACCGTCAGCGTCGGCTCCGTGCCGGTGGTGCCGATGCTTGGTCCGTCGTCGTCGAAGACAATCTTGGAGCCGATTTCGGCTTTTGTTATAGAGGCCTGGACCAACTTGAAGCCACCGATATCAAAATCGGCGTGGTTATTGCCCTTGGCGTCGATCGCCGCACCGTTCTCGACGAGCACGCGGTTGTGATCCGACGTTGTGGTGTATTGAATCTGGTAGCCGGCCAAAACACCGCTGATGGTTGCAACCCCGCCAACGACGCTGATAACAATGCTCGGGCTATTCACCGATCCGTCTGAGTTCTCGAGCACCTGCCCGGTGCTTTTGTTGATGACGAGAACATTGGTGATTGCAATCGACGTATCACCTGCATATCCGTTGATGAAATTCACGCCAGGTTCAGACGCGGTGCTGAACGCACTGACTTTTACGATAGCGCTCTTGCCGCTTTGCAACTGCACAACGTCGAAACTGGCCGATTTCGAATTGAAGACACCGGTAAAATCGACGTTGGATTCAACATCGGCTTCGTTCTGATCCAGGTTGGGAATGGTCACATTCTGCCTGGCACCGGTGACAAACGAAAAGCGGATGCCCTCTTGCTCCACAATCATCTGGTTGTTGGTGCCGAAGGTGGTGGGGCCACCCGCCTGGCTGGTATTGATCGTGTCGCCAGTCGTGATATTGGCGCCGCTTGACTGATCTGCCGGGTCCTTGCCGGTGGCGATGATGGTCGGGTCCGTGATCCGCAAAACACCACCGTCGTTGACAACGGTCGGGGTCGCCGTCGTAAACATCAGGAAGAGGTTCTGACCCGAAGGTGCATTGGCCAGACTGAACTCCATATCCTGGCTGGCCCCAATGAAAACCTTACCCGTCAGATTGAGCGAATCATCGGCGTTCGCAGTATCTGTATGCTGCAGCGGTTGGTACTCAACGGTCCAGATCTTGCCGCCGGTGACCGGCGATCCGGTTTCTTCTATAAAGGCTGCGAACACGATCGCGCCGCTTGCGCTGCCGGCTCGGCCCAGAACGATGTTGTTGTTCGTATCCGTATAGAGAAGGATGCTGATGCCATCGAGGGTAAACAGCCCGCTGACCACGCCACTGAGCGGTACGCCATTGCTGTCGACGAAACTGACATCGGTAATGCTGGCTCCGGGTGCAGAGGTGATGGTGAACGCATTGCTGCCCGTATTGCCCACGGCACCGGTATAGCCGCTCAAGGCCGCACCCGTTGCAGTGCCCGCCCCCAATGTGGCCAAACGGGTAGTGAAGGTCGTGGGCAGGGACGTCACCAGAATGTCGTTGTCGTCAGCGTCTCCCACAGGGCCTGGAGTGGCCGTGCCGTTCTGCAACCCGGCCGTTTCGTCCAGGCTCACGTCCTCGCCGGTCGCCACGACGCTCAAAACACTGTCCGTAAAGGACGCTGTCGCCACGGCGTCGTCACCGGTGCCGACCACACCGTCGGCGCCCGCAGAGCTTGCGGTGAGCAGAAACGTCGCGCCTGCCGAGTCGTCGGGATTCACGTACCACGAGGTGGTGACGCTGCCGTTGACCTGGCCGTCGAGATCGCCGGCACCGCCGTCGGTCACGGACCAGGGCTCGTGCCCCGCGCCCATATTGGTATTGAGTACGTCGTCGGACGTACCCCACACACCATCCGCGCCGGCACCGACGGCGTGGTCCACTTCGAGCGTCACTGTGCTGCCGGCGGCGAAACCGCTGGCCGTGATGATGGCGGTACTGCCGGGTGCGTAGTCTTTAAGGTCGGTGGTGACAGTCGGAATGTAGGTAAAAGTCCAGTCGTGGCTGACGGGTGAAGGATGGTCACCGGCGTTATCGGCCAGGTCATTCGTTAGCGATGAGGTTTTCTTGCGCATAGTCATGACTTTCTCCTGAGCGGGTCCAGTCATCGGGGGTCGACCTTGGACCATTTTCGGTTCTATAGGTCACAACTATGAATAAGCACCGCAGGTAGCACATCGGCCGATACTCCCAGGCGGGATGGGAGTTTCAGACTACTGGGGAGGGGAGGAGGAAAGTCGCGAAGGTAGAGTCGATGGCTTCGATAAATCCCATGTACCTGAATTTGTCGAACTTTATCTGCAGGTCGTGAAAATGAAACGTTGAAACAGGCGGGGGGAGCTGCGAAATATGGTGTCCCAGGGCAGGTTCGAACTGCCAGCCTTCCCCTTAGGAGGGGGATGCTCTATCCAATTGAGCTACTGGGACACAAGTCGGCCGCGAAGAAACGCGGCGCGATGGACGGCGTGCATGTTAACGGCCGGGCCGGCTTTTGTCATGTCGTCCGTTGGGCTTTTTAAGTGTAGGCAGACGCCTCGCCCAGGCGAGGACTTGTTTACCGTGCAAATTGCATTGCTGCAAAAAGCCATCATTGCAAAATGCAAGGCCAGGCTTTCGAAAAAATATCCTAATTCGTTGTTTTTAAAGAATTTAATTATCGATAGACTCTGGCATGCGAGCTGCTTCAGCTGTTCTCACAGAACAACGGAGGCCGCCTCATGAACAGCGTCCTTTTAATCTCGAGCGCAATCGCTCTGACGGTTTTGCCGGGTTTTCATTTTGCCCCCGAGAGCGGTGCTACGCAGGTTGCCCAGCAAATGCCACATTACCTTCAACTGCAGAAAGCGCCGCAGTTGACCGTGATGAGCGGCCAGCAAGGCTTTGTCAGTCAGGAAGTCAGCCAGGAAACCATCCTGGTGCCGGCTCCGTCTGCCGAGCGCCTGGTCTTTTGAATGACCTACACCAGGAAGCACAGCATGTCCAAATCAGCCGTGAGCTTTTTCATCCTCGCCTTGTTGAGCGGCATTTTTCATCTGTCATTGACCCAGGACATGGTCGTCACCCTCCCCCTGATTGCCTGTGGTGTATTCAGCGCTCTGTTCGTGCTCGCACTGATTGCCGGACGCAAGATCAAGTTCGATCCGGTGCTGCGTTAATCCAGGCATGGCAGATCCGGCACGATGGCCTGCCATCCATCCTGAACTCCCCCCTCCAGACGACTCTCCCTAGTAAATCGGCCATTTGCCACTATCCTGTAAAGGCAAGGAGCAGTGATCAAGTCCGTGTTTGCGGCCCGTCAGAAATCCTTCGTCGGGTGCAGACGCGCTAAACGATACGGCCCGGTCGAACTTTTCAAACTAATTCGCATTTCTGATAATTGGTGCTGGCAGAACGCCTTTATACAGTTCAATATTTGTCACAGAATTGACGCCAAGGATCTGGCTGGATTGAGGCATGATGCGCGCCTCTATCAATTCAGGTTGAACATTTGGTCAGAGCGCTTGTCCTACCAGACATCCTGCGGCCAATCCCGAAAACCGCTCCCCTGAACTAACCGGTTAAATATATGCGCCCATTGAAACAGGCAATTTATTCCAGCCGTACGGCTGACAAGTTCGTCGTACGTCTGCCAGACGGAATGCGTGAACGCATTGCCGAAGTGGCCCGCAATCATCATCGCAGCATGAACTCCGAAATCATTGCGCGCCTTGAGCAAAGTCTTATTCAGGAAGGTGCACTGGGAGAAGAGCTGAGCATGCGCCTGGACAGCCCGGAGCTTTCCTTGCACGAACGCGAGCTGCTGCAGCGCTTCCGCCAACTCTCCCACCGACAGCAGAACGCCCTGGTTTCGCTGATCGCCCATGACGCTGAAATGGCCTCCGACGCGTCCTGATTCAGCCAGAAAGCTCAAGCCAGCCTGATCGCTGGCTTTTTTTTGGTTCTTCACGGATTACCGGGAAAGACGCTCTTGATCTTCATGAAAAAGAATTCGCTGTCCCGGTAACCGTACGCCATCCGCTTAATGACCTTGATTCGATTGTTGATGCCTTCCAGCTGGCCCGTA
>NZ_JAGYGN010000059.1:0-2047 GCF_019947515.1 Pseudomonas sp. A-B-19 | reverse complement strand
CGGCCGTATCGGCGGGAGTAGAAACCCGATGCTCGTTGTACAGCTGGTTGAAGGGGGCCTTGAACTGGCTGGACTTGGCGTCCACCGCGAATTCGTTCATCACCGCGTAGTTCATGACCAGCGGCAAACCGTAGATAAAGCCTTCCTCGGCGATCGCCTTGGTCTGCTCCAGACTCGGCGCGGCCACGCCCTTGGCCACATCCGCCTTGTCGGCCTGCGCGATCGGATCGTTCTTGCCCGCACACCCCGTGAAAAGCGTTGAACCCACGACGACGACCGCCGCAGCCATGGTCCAGCCCCTGTTAAACTTCCTGTTCATTTTCACCTCAATAGCCATGAGCGCATTGCTGTCGTGAGTAATCATGTGGTCATGGCTTCGCTTATTGATATTTTTAATTCTTTAGCGTAATGCGGCTTGTACCTGGGCCTCTCTTGATGGACCCATTTTCAAATACCGAGACGTCTGCAAAACCCGAAGTGATTCGCACCGACCAGCGTTGCGCAGAAGCCCCAAGTAGCCTTAACTGCCTTGCGGTACTACTCGGGCATCATTGCCAGAACCTTCGATGTAAACGTTCATGCCTTTACCCAAGGACGGATTGATCGGCTGAGTCACCGATACCAACACGCCGTTTCTTACTCGCACAATGATCTGTTGCGCCTCTATCGGTTGGTCATACTTTTTCTTTTCTGCGTAATTACCGCCCGCAGCACCGGCGAGAGCACCGGCAACCATGGCGACATCGCGGCCGGTGCCATGACCAATCAAGCTGCCGACAGCGAGACCACCAAGGCCGCCGAGTACGGCACCGACGCCACTGTCGTGATTGGTCTGCATCTGCGCTAACGATATCTGCTCGATCTTGCCTGAGCGAATCTCGGTTTCACCGGCACCGCCATCGGATGATCCTACGACGGAGCAGGCACTGACCAGTACAGTCATCAACGTGACCGTCAACTTGAACAGGATTGATTTCATTGCGGTATACCTCGTTATTGGTGTTTAGCTTGCGTAGTTGAATCGTTTCCATGGCACGAACCCACTGATCGTCCGGACATCGACAGATGCACAAGCGCTTAACGTAAGTACACTGGCCAGAGATGCAAAAAGTAACGGTCTTTGCAATCTAAAGAGTCGATCCGATGAATAGGGGTACATGCCAGCAATCCTGTGCTTGAGCACTTTTGAACCGCCATGGCTATTGGCGATTCAAACGAGGCTTAACTGCGGATGAACGCCCAAAGATCGACGTTCAACTTGTCGATTGCAGCCTTGAAGTCCTTGGCTGTGACCTGCTGGCTTTCATTTTCCAGTGTCGTGCCAAACACCTTGCGCACCATTCTGGCCACGGTCTGGTTGGTATTCGCATCGATGAGCTCGGCCTCGATGAACAGGTTGGTGTCCTGGTCGCGGTGACCGGTGGCGGCCTGTGTCGCGCCGACAACGGCCGCAACGGGTACGACTTCATACCATTTCATGCCTTCGTTGGAGGCACTGACCCCGGTAATTGCCGCCCGCATGATCAGGGACCGGGAACCCGCCGGGGCGGATGAGATGTTGGACACCACACGGTATTTCTGACTCAACGTGGCCTGAGCCCTGCTGCTCATGTAGTTCTGAATGTCGGTCAGCGTCTGTTGATTGACTCGCTCATTAGGCTTTGGCGCCGGGTAGAACTCCAGTTTGTTGAACACCACGGTGTCGTAAGCATTCGAACTCCAGGACGGGCTGGTCCAGCGCATCACTGTTCCACCACTGGGTGTTTTGACTTCCTGCAAGTTGTTGTAGTTGTCCAGGAAGCCGGAATACTGGGTTTGCTCAGTGACTTTCGAGGTACAACCGCTCAACAAGACGCCGGTCAGTGCAGCACCGATGAGCAGGTTTCGGGACAGATTCATAATGGTGTTTACTCCTTGGAAGAAATCGTCGTTCTTTCGTTTACAAAACATCAGAATCGCCAGGTCATGTTGCCGGCCAAGGCTTGAATCCAGGCATTGTCGAATTGACCGGAAAGTTGATCGCCCGACACGGATTTGGTCTGTTCCA
>NZ_JAGYGN010000058.1:0-2383 GCF_019947515.1 Pseudomonas sp. A-B-19 | reverse complement strand
GTAAGCGTCTGGCGAAGTCACCTACCCGATCCCTGCGATAAGGGCGATGTTCTCCACTTAAAAATACGTGGACACCATCGCCCTTATCTTCAGGATTGCCATGCGCCAAAGAACTTCCTATCCCAAACCTTTCAAAGCCCAAGTCGTCCAGGAATGCCTACAACCTGGCGTGTCCATGGCCAGCGTAGCCCTGCGCCATGGCATCAACGCTAACTTGGTTCGAAAATGGATACCCGCTTATCGTGATCATCAGGCGCCGGCGTTGCCCGCTTTCGTCCCGATGAAACTAGAGCCCGCGACTCGGCCTGATCAGCAAATGCCTGTCAGTATCGAGATCCCTTTCGGGCAGCAAAAATTCACCGTGCACTGGCCATCTTCAGACCCTGAAGGGTGCGCCCGTTTTATCCGTGAGCTTGCCCAGTGATCCGCATCGACGCTATCTGGCTCGCCACCGAACCGATGGATATGCGCGCCGGTACCGAGACTGCATTGGCCAAAGTGATCGCGGTATTCGGTGCGGCGAAGCCGCACAGTGCTTATCTCTTTGCCAATCGCCGCGCCAACCGCATGAAAGTTTTGGTGCATGACGGTGTTGGGATCTGGCTGGCAGCGCGACGACTAAACCAAGGCAAGTTTCACTGGCCCGGCATCCGTCACGGTTCGGAAGTTGAACTTGATAACGAGCAACTTCAAGCCTTGGTGCTGGGGTTACCTTGGCAGCGGGTCGGATCGGGCGGCTCGATCACAGTGCTTTAGCACCGGCTATTAGCCTATCGGTTTATCGCCGCTGAAGGCCTGCTCTGGCACAATCAGCGGCATGACTTCCTCGCCAAATCTCGACCAGATGACACCGGAACAGCTGCGCGCCTTGGCCGAACAGGCCATTCAGCTGCTGTCCCAAGTCGACTCCATGGGCCAGAAAATCCACCGCCTGGAAACGGTCAACGAGCAACTCGCCCATGAGATCGCCATCCTCAAGCGGCACAAGTTTGCCAAGCGCAGCGAACAGCTCAGTCCTGACCAAGGCAGCTTGCTAGATGACCTGCTCGATGCTGATATCGCAGCCATCGAAGCAGAGCTAAACGCGGTCAATCCGCGACCTGCACCGACCGAGCCACGCCAGAAACCCAAGCGTGCGCCGCTGCCACTTCAGTTCCCACGCACCGTGATCCGTCACGAGCCAGAAAATACGCAGTGCGCCTGCGGCTGCCAGCTTCAACGCATCGGCGAAGACATCAGCGAGAAGCTCGATTACACACCCGGCGTGTTCACCGTCGAACAGCATGTGCGTGGGAAATGGGCCTGCCGCCAGTGCGAAACGCTGATCCAGGCACCGGTGCCGGCCCAGGTAATCGACAAGGGCATCCCGACCGCAGGCCTGCTGGCGCATGTGATGGTGGCGAAATTCGCCGACCACTTGCCGCTGTACCGCCAGGAGAAAATCTTTGGCCGAGCAGGGCTGATGATCGCACGCTCAACGCTGGCACAGTGGGTCGGACAAACCGGCGTACAGCTTCAGCCTTTGGTCGATGCGCTGCGCGAAGCGGTGCTGGCCGAAAGCGTAATTCATGCCGATGAAACTCCGGTGCAAATGCTGGCACCCGGCGAGAAGAAAACCCACCGAGCGTATGTCTGGGCCTACAGCACGACACCGTTTTCGGCACTCAAAGCCGTTGTTTACGACTTCAGTCCAAGTCGGGCGGGCGAGCATGCGCGCAACTTCCTCGGCTCCTGGAACGGCAAGTTGGTGTGCGATGACTTTGCCGGCTACAAGGCCGGCTTCGAGAAAGGCATGACTGAAATCGGCTGCATGGCTCATGCCCGCCGCAAGTTTTTTGATCTGCACGTGGCGAATAAAAGCCAGTTGGCCGAACAGGCACTGCACTCGATTGGTGGCCTATATGAAGTTGAACGCCAAACGCGGGACATGAGCGATGAGGATCGTTGGCGAATACGGCAGGAAAAAGCTGCTCCGATAATCGCAACGCTGCATGACTGGATGTTGGCCCAGCGCGATCTGGTGCCCAACGGATCTGCAACGGCCAAAGCCCTGGATTACAGCCTTAAACGCTGGGTAGCGCTGACGCGCTACCTGGACGATGGGGCTGTGCCCATCGACAACAACCAGGTCGAGAACCAGATACGGCCGTGGGCACTTGGGCGCTCAAACTGGTTGTTTGCCGGATCACTACGCAGCGGAAAACGCGCGGCGGCGATCATGAGTTTGATCCAGTCTGCGCGTATGAACGGGCATGATCCGTATGCATATCTAAAGGACGTTCTGACTCGTTTGCCGACGCAGCGGGCGAGTGAAATTACGGAATTGCTCCCGTACAAGTGGGCGCCCGTTTAACTACGCAAGGAGTGTTCGCCGGACGCTTAC
>NZ_JAGYGN010000057.1:0-2563 GCF_019947515.1 Pseudomonas sp. A-B-19 | reverse complement strand
ATGAAATCGAGTAGGACGGAGCACGAGAAACTTTGTCTGAATATGGGGGGACCATCCTCCAAGGCTAAATACTACTGACTGACCGATAGTGAACTAGTACCGTGAGGGAAAGGCGAAAAGAACCCCGGAGAGGGGAGTGAAATAGATCCTGAAACCGTATGCGTACAAGCAGTGGGAGCCCACTTTGTTGGGTGACTGCGTACCTTTTGTATAATGGGTCAGCGACTTATTTTCAGTGGCGAGCTTAACCGAATAGGGGAGGCGTAGCGAAAGCGAGTCTTAATAGGGCGTCTAGTCGCTGGGAATAGACCCGAAACCGGGCGATCTATCCATGGGCAGGTTGAAGGTTAGGTAACACTGACTGGAGGACCGAACCGACTACCGTTGAAAAGTTAGCGGATGACCTGTGGATCGGAGTGAAAGGCTAATCAAGCTCGGAGATAGCTGGTTCTCCTCGAAAGCTATTTAGGTAGCGCCTCATGTATCACTGTAGGGGGTAGAGCACTGTTTCGGCTAGGGGGTCATCCCGACTTACCAAACCGATGCAAACTCCGAATACCTACAAGTGCCGAGCATGGGAGACACACGGCGGGTGCTAACGTCCGTCGTGAAAAGGGAAACAACCCAGACCGTCAGCTAAGGTCCCAAAGTTATGGTTAAGTGGGAAACGATGTGGGAAGGCTTAGACAGCTAGGAGGTTGGCTTAGAAGCAGCCACCCTTTAAAGAAAGCGTAATAGCTCACTAGTCGAGTCGGCCTGCGCGGAAGATGTAACGGGGCTCAAACCATACACCGAAGCTACGGGTATCACCTTCGGGTGATGCGGTAGAGGAGCGTTCTGTAAGCCTGTGAAGGTGAGTTGAGAAGCTTGCTGGAGGTATCAGAAGTGCGAATGCTGACATGAGTAACGACAATGGGTGTGAAAAACACCCACGCCGAAAGACCAAGGTTTCCTGCGCAACGTTAATCGACGCAGGGTTAGTCGGTCCCTAAGGCGAGGCTGAAAAGCGTAGTCGATGGAAAACAGGTTAATATTCCTGTACTTCTGGTTATTGCGATGGAGGGACGGAGAAGGCTAGGCCAGCTTGGCGTTGGTTGTCCAAGTTTAAGGTGGTAGGCTGAGATCTTAGGTAAATCCGGGATCTTAAGGCCGAGAGCTGATGACGAGTTACCCTTTGGGTGACGAAGTGGTTGATGCCATGCTTCCAAGAAAAGCTTCTAAGCTTCAGGTAACCAGGAACCGTACCCCAAACCGACACAGGTGGTTGGGTAGAGAATACCAAGGCGCTTGAGAGAACTCGGGTGAAGGAACTAGGCAAAATGGCACCGTAACTTCGGGAGAAGGTGCGCCGGTGAGGGTGAAGCATTTACTGCGTAAGCCCACGCCGGTCGAAGATACCAGGCCGCTGCGACTGTTTATTAAAAACACAGCACTCTGCAAACACGAAAGTGGACGTATAGGGTGTGACGCCTGCCCGGTGCCGGAAGGTTAATTGATGGGGTTAGCTAACGCGAAGCTCTTGATCGAAGCCCCGGTAAACGGCGGCCGTAACTATAACGGTCCTAAGGTAGCGAAATTCCTTGTCGGGTAAGTTCCGACCTGCACGAATGGCGTAACGATGGCGGCGCTGTCTCCACCCGAGACTCAGTGAAATTGAAATCGCTGTGAAGATGCAGTGTATCCGCGGCTAGACGGAAAGACCCCGTGAACCTTTACTATAGCTTTGCACTGGACTTTGAATTTGCTTGTGTAGGATAGGTGGGAGGCTTTGAAGCGTGGACGCCAGTTCGCGTGGAGCCAACCTTGAAATACCACCCTGGCAACTTTGAGGTTCTAACTCAGGTCCGTTATCCGGATCGAGGACAGTGTATGGTGGGTAGTTTGACTGGGGCGGTCTCCTCCTAAAGAGTAACGGAGGAGTACGAAGGTGCGCTCAGACCGGTCGGAAATCGGTCGTAGAGTATAAAGGCAAAAGCGCGCTTGACTGCGAGACAGACACGTCGAGCAGGTACGAAAGTAGGTCTTAGTGATCCGGTGGTTCTGTATGGAAGGGCCATCGCTCAACGGATAAAAGGTACTCCGGGGATAACAGGCTGATACCGCCCAAGAGTTCATATCGACGGCGGTGTTTGGCACCTCGATGTCGGCTCATCACATCCTGGGGCTGAAGCCGGTCCCAAGGGTATGGCTGTTCGCCATTTAAAGTGGTACGCGAGCTGGGTTTAGAACGTCGTGAGACAGTTCGGTCCCTATCTGCCGTGGACGTTTGAGATTTGAGAGGGGCTGCTCCTAGTACGAGAGGACCGGAGTGGACGAACCTCTGGTGTTCCGGTTGTCACGCCAGTGGCATTGCCGGGTAGCTATGTTCGGAAAAGATAACCGCTGAAAGCATCTAAGCGGGAAACTTGCCTCAAGATGAGATCTCACTGGGACCTTGAGTCCCCTGAAGGGCCGTCGAAGACTACGACGTTGATAGGTTGGGTGTGTAAGCGCTGTGAGGCGTTGAGCTAACCAATACTAATTGCCCGTGAGGCTTGACCATATAACACCCAAGCAATCTGCC
>NZ_JAGYGN010000056.1:0-3305 GCF_019947515.1 Pseudomonas sp. A-B-19 | reverse complement strand
AGCGTTATGTGATGCGTTACAACAACGTCAGGCTCCATAGCTACAACGGCTACCGGTCGCCGGTAGCCATGGAGAAACTGGCGGCGTGAAACCTTAACTGGTGTCCAGAATTACTTGACCAGTTCAAGCTCGCTCCCACATTGCTTTGCATCCCCCAAAAATCCCTATGGGCAAACTCGATCACAGCGCTCTATGATTGATCCCCATGACCACCACCGCTGCGATCCGCTCACCCTGCCCGCCCGGCGCCTGCGACTGCGGGCGTGACCCGTTGCTGGAAACACCGGGGGCGGACCTGCGCATCCTGTTTCTGACCCGCAACGAAGAAAAACGCCTGATCGAACGCCTGGAAAACCTGCAGAGCCTGAGCGATCTTGAGCACGTGCGACGGCGCATGTTCGAACAGTTGGGTATCCGCGTGGACATCGCCCCCGGCTTCAATGAAGTGCGCACCATGCGCGGCATCGGTATCCGCATTGGCGAACTGCCGGGGCTGTGCCGCAAGACCCGCGCCAACATACCCGCCGCCATTCGCCGAGCCATGGAAAAGCGCCCGGAGATTGCCTTCGAACTGCTCAATGCCAACGACCTGTTGCGTGACGCCTGATGCAACCCATTCTCGAATTCCCCCTCACCGACAAAATTCTCACCACGTACGCCCTGGCCATCGGTGCAGACCTGCAGGGCTACCGCAACCACGTTTACCGGGTGCTGAATTTCCATGGCGCCCTCAGCGGTGCCGAAGGCCTGCCCCCGGACGCCGTACAAATCGCGGCGGCGTTTCATGACCTGGGTATCTGGACCGATGACACCCTCGACTACCTGCCCCCGTCCATTGCCATGGCCATCGAGTACCTCGACAGCCAGCAACGAGCGCAGCTGAAGGATGAAGTCAGCGCGTTGATACTTGAGCATCACAAGCTGCGCCGGTATCGCGGCGCTTACGCCAACAGTGTCGAACCCTTCCGCCAGGCCGATCTGGTGGATGTGTCCCTGGGGCTGGTGCGTTTCGGCTTGCCCCGAAGCTTCATCAGAACCGTGCAGGCAACCTTTCCCGATCACGGTTTTCACTCGATGCTGATGAAGCTTTCAGCCCGGCAGCTCATCCGCTCACCGCTGCGGCCGCTGCCGATGTTTCGCTGGTAACACAAGCGTCTGCCTTCCCCTCCGATGGCGCCATTGCCGCAACGCCATTTCGCAGCAAAGTGCCTGAAACACTCACCTTCTGACTATCCATTACTGGATATTTCGCAATTCAAACCTACGCTCTTCGCGGGGGCTTACGAATTTCAATGACGGTTGGGGGCTCGTCTCGATTTACTCACGCTTGTACGCAGGAGCTCGACATGAACCGGACAACCTTATCCTCGATATTTGCGGTACCCCTGTTGCTGTCTGCAATGGCGTTACCCGCCCTGACCCTGGCCGCTGACAAGTCCCCCAACATCCTGGTGATCATGGGCGACGATATCGGCTGGTCGAATATCGGCGTCTACAACCAGGGCATGATGGCTGGCAGAACCCCCAACCTCGACCAACTGGCGAACGAAGGCATGCGTTTCACCGATTATTACGCTGAAGCCAGTTGCACCGCCGGACGCGCCAACTTCATCACCGGCGAACTGCCGATCCGCACCGGCATGACCACCGTCGGCCAGGCCGGCTCGCCCGTGGGCATTCCCGCCGAAGCCGTGACCATCGCGACCGCGCTCAAGGCCATGGGTTATGCCACCGGCCAGTTTGGCAAGAACCACTTGGGCGACCTGAACCAGTTCCTGCCCACCGTCCACGGTTTCGATGAGTTCTTCGGCTACCTCTATCACCTCGACGCCATGGAAGACCCGGCACACCCCAATTATCCGAAGGAGCTGCTGGACCGCGTCGGCCCACGCAACATGGTCCACAGCTGGGCCACCACCACCGATGACACGACCGTGATGCCGCGCTGGGGCAAGGTGGGCAAGCAGAAAATCGAAGACGCCGGCACGCTCTATCCGGAGCGGATGAAAACCGTCGACGACGAAATTCGCGACAAGGCTTTCTCTTTCATCGACAAGGCCAAGCAGGACAACAAGCCGTTCTTCGTCTGGCTCAACCCGACCCGCATGCACATCGTCACGCACCTGTCCGACAAGTACCAGGCCATGCGCAACTCGGAAAATGGCTGGTCGGAACAGGAAGCCGGCATGGCGCAGCTCGATGACGTCGTCGGCGATGTCCTGGCGAAGCTGAAAAAAGACGGCATGGACGACAACACCATCGTGATTTTCACCACCGACAACGGTGCGGAAAACTTCACCTGGCCCGATGGCGGCACCACCCCGTTCGCCATGGGCAAAGGCACGATCATGGAAGGTGGCTTCCGGGTGCCGGCGATCATTCGCTGGCCGGGCAAGGTGCCCGCCAACCAGGTCGCCAACGGCATCATGTCCGGCATGGACTGGTTCCCGACCCTGGTCGCGGCGGCAGGCAACCCGAACATCACCGCTGAACTGCTCAAAGGCAAACAATTGGGCGACACCACCTACAAAGTTCATCTGGACGGCTATGATCAAACTCCAATGATCACCGGAAAAGGTCCGTCGAACCGGCATGAAGTCTTCTACTTTGGAGAGAGCTCCTTGGGTGCAGTGCGCATAGACGACTACAAATATCGCTTCATTGACCAACCGGGTGGCTGGCTGGGGGCTAAAGTTGCTGTGGACGTGCCGATCCTGACCAATCTTCGACTCGACCCGTTCGAGCGCATGGGCTGGCCGGAAAATCAGGCCGCGCAGGGTTCGCAACAGTACTTCGACTGGTTCAAGTTCCAATTCTGGCGTTTCGTATTCGTCCAGCAACAGGTGGCCAAACTGGCAGAAACAGCGATCGAGTTCCCGCCGATGCAAAAAGGCGCGAGTTTCAACCTCGACTCGGTTAAAGCCAAGATCGCCGCGGCTAGGGCAGAGATGGCCAAGTAACAGCCGAATCCACGGGTGGCTGGCGCAGTCCACCCGTATTCGAAATGGACAATTGCTGAGGGAATTCAATGCCGACAAAAACAACTACCCTGCCTGCCTCTGCGCTACTTGCCCTGTGCTGCCAGCAAGCCTGGGCCGGTGGCATCATGCTCTACGAAATCGGCACCGATAACGCCGGCCTCGCCAACGCCGGGGCCGCCGCCCGAGCCCAAGGCCCCTCGACCATCGCCAGCAACCCCGCGGGCATGAGCTATCTGCCGGGCACGCAAATCACCGCCGGCTTGCAGGTCCTGTATGGCGACCTGAGCTTCGACCGCGACTCCGGCACCAACACCCCGGGCAGCG
>NZ_JAGYGN010000055.1:0-5727 GCF_019947515.1 Pseudomonas sp. A-B-19 | reverse complement strand
GTAATGGCGGTGGCGGCGGTAGCGGCGGGCATGGCGGCAACAGTGGGAGCGGTGGCAGTGGCGGCCATGGCGGCAACAGTGGAAGCGGTGGCAGTGGTGGCCATGGCGGTAACAGTGGTCACAGCGGCAGCGATCATGGGGGCGGGAATTCAGGCCATGCCGGTTCTGGAGGCTCGAACTCTGGTCGCGGTGGTACCCATGCAGAAGCGGGTGACGATCACGGCGTTCATGTTGGCGGCGAGCCGGGTGACGACCACGGCGTCCACGTTGGCGGTGAGCCTGGTGATGACCGCGGCGTCCATGCCGGCGGCGAGCCTGGTGATGACCGCGGAGTCCATGTCGGCGGCGAGCCGGGTGACGACAACGGCAATCATGACGGTGGCGAACCCGGCGACGACAACAGCCGGATCTGAAGCGGCCTGATGACCTCATACAAGACCCTCAAGAGCGGTTTTGTATGAGGCACGGCAAAAAAAGCGCCTGTCTTCATGGGATTATTTCCCACGCAGCTATACTGGGATTAACTGACCAGGAATGCGCTGAATGCAATCGTCTACCTTGCCCACCTCGCTTCTCAAAGCCTTGCGGCATGTCATGCGGCCGCTGGTACGCCTGATGCTGCGCAAAGGCGTCACCTACCTGGTGTTTGCCGACCTGCTCAAAGAGGTTTTCGTCGACGTGGCGGACCGAGAGTTCCGTCTGGGCGAAAAGGCACCGACCGACAGTCGCATCAGCCTGCTCACCGGCGTGCACCGCAAGGATGTACGGCGCTTGCGCAACACCAGCGACCCTGCTGCTTCCACGCTTCCGGCAAACATCACTTTCGGTGCGCAACTGGTCAACGCCTGGGCCAAGGCGCCGTTCTGCAACGACGCGGGCCAGCCACTGCCATTGCCTCGATTGGCCAGTGTCGGCGGCGACCGCTCCTTTGACGCCCTGGTGGCGAAGGTCAGCACGGATATCCGGGCGCGGGTGGTGCTGGACGAGTGGCTGCGCCTGGGGATCGTGCGCCTTGACGAACAAGATCTCGTGCACCTCGAAGCCCAGGCCTTCGTGCCGCAAAAGGGCTTCGATGAGAAAACCGCTTACCTGGGGCACAACCTGCACGATCATGCTAGCGCCGCGGTACACAACCTGAGCGGCGAGGTTCCGGCCTTTTTTGAACGCAGCGTCCACTATGACGCGCTGACCCCAGCGAGCGTCGAGGCGTTGCGCGAGGCCGTTGCCAGCGAGGGGATGCAGGCCCTGTTGAGTTTCAACCGACTCGCCGCCGATCTGGAATTCCGCGACCTGCCCAGTCTTGAGCCGCGCCAGCGCATCACGGTCGGCCTGTACTTCTACACTGAAGCTTCAGATACCAATTCATCAACGGCCCCTAAGCCATGACCCTCAACTTGCGCCTGATTCGTGCAATCGCCCTCGCTCTGGGCCTCGGACTTCCGATTGTGTTGCAGGCCGCCCCAGCCTGTGTGAGCCAGAATGACGCGGGCACAAGTGAAGTTCCCGTCATCCAGGCCCCGGGTGGTACCGGCGGCACGGGTGTGGCGCCTGGTGGCACGGGCGGTACCGGCATCAGCACCGACAACGGCGGGATGGGCGGTACCGGCGCACCGCTGAAAAAGCACCCTGGCGGCATTGGCGGCACCGGTGCCGTTGCAGGCGGCGTGGGTGGCACGGGTATTGGCAGCGAAAGCGACAACGGCGGGATCGGTGGCACCGGCATTGTCGGCACCATCACCGGGTTCGCCTCGATCTGCGTCAATGGCCTGGAAGTGCACTTCAACAATGACGTTCCTGTCAGCGAGAACGGCATTGCCACCACCAGCACCCAGCTCGCAGTCGGCCAAGTGGTTGCGGTGGAAGCGTTCAATTCCAAGCGAGGTCTGGAGGCCGGGCGCATTTCTATCCTGCACGTCTACGAAGGCCCTTTGACAGCCCTGCCTAGAGACACCATGCCCATGCGTGTCATGGGGCAGCCGGTACGCCTGGCCAGCGGTGCTCAAGTCGCTGCGGGTCTGCGCCCGGGTGATCCCGTACGGGTCAGCGGACTGCGCGACGCCCGTGGCGACGTGGTAGCCAGTCGCATCGACCGGGCGCCCGGCCTCAAGGAGGCCAGTGCCATCGGATCGGTGGATCGCAGCGGCTATCTCCTGGGGCTCAAACTCAGCAATCACCCAGGTCCGGCGCAGGAAATGCTGGTGCGTGGCCAGTGGTCCGGCCGCGAGCTGGACGTGACCCAAAGCCGCCCCGACCCGAGCCTGCCCTTCATGGGTCGGGTTCATCATGCGGTGATCGAAGGCCTGGTGCAGGGTCGGCAGGACCGCCGTTTGGTGGTGGGTGGCTTTAATGTGACGCTGGCGCACGACACCGTGTTTGTCGGTGTGCAGCCTTCGGAACTGGCGTTGGACCGACGCGTGCGGGTCAACGGCGTATTTACCGGCGCGCGGGATGTGCAGGCAACCCGTATCGAATTGTCCCGCGAACGCTCCGATTCGCCAGCCAGTAACCAGCATGGGCGCCTGCGGACCGGCGAGCAAAACACGGACGACTCAAGTGGCTCGAGCAACTCGGGCAGCTCCAACAGCTCCGACGATTCCGGCAGCTCGGGCAACTCGGGCAGTGACAGGAGCGGCCGCTCCGGGAGCGAAGTCCGCGTCGGCGACGATACCCGCCACGGGGGTAATGACAGTCATGGCGGCGGCGACCAGAGGGAAAGCGTGGACAGGTCCGGCAAGTCAGAGCGTGTCGAGCAACCCGACAAGGTCGATAGAGTCGAGAAAGTAGAGCGAGTCGAAAAAATCGAACGCCCGGAGAAGGGCGAGAAAGTAGAGCGGCCAGAAAAAGTCGAAAAGGTGGAGAAAGTCGAAAAGGTCGAGAAAATCGAGAAGGTTGAACCGGTTGAAAGAATCGATCACTCCGGCAGGCCGGGTTAAACAGTGCCGTCATGATGCACTATCGTCATAAGTAACTAGGCTTGGGTAAGTCACGCAACAACGCATGCGTGTGAACTTCGATGACGCAAGACACGAGGTGAACATGAACCCCAAGCGCATCCTGCTCGTCGGTTTGCTTGCCAGCCTGGGCTTGCCGGCCTTGGCCGATACCTTCACGACCTCGATCGGCACCGACTACTCTCGGGGCGACTATGGCACTGGTACAACTTCCGAAACCTGGTACGTCCCGCTGGTGGGCAAATACCAGACCGGTCCCATGACCTATAAGCTCACGGTGCCCTGGCTGCGCATTACCAATCCTTCGGTCGGCCCCGATGGCGAGCCGTTGCCCGGCGGCTGCGGCAAAGTGGAAAGCGGTTTGGGTGATACCGTCGCCGGTGCCGATTATGCCGTGATTGACGGCAGCGTTGACGGGTTGTTCGTGGACCTGATCGGCAAGGTCAAGTTGCCCACCGCCGACGAAGACAAGTGTCTGGGCACGGGCAAAACCGACTATTCCGGCCAGGTCGACGTCGCCAAAGCCTTCGGCCCTGTAACCGGGTTCGCCACCCTGGGCTGGAAAAAATTCGGCGACCCGTCGGGCTCCGACTTCGACGACCCGATTTTCGCCGGCCTGGGCTTCGCCATACCCGTGTTCGCGCGTACCACGGCGGGTGCGTCCTACGACTGGCGGCAGAAAGTCGTTTCCACGGGCGACCAGATCAAGGAACTCACCCTGTTCCTCACGCACAAGCTCAATCAGAACTGGAAGTTCCAGTTGTATGCCGTCAAGGGGTTTTCCGACGCCAGTCCGGATGGCGAGGCTGGTCTGTTGTTCAGTCACACTTACTGATACCCACCTGCTTCCCTGCGCTGATGCGTTTCACTGCCTCGGCCCAGGCCCGCGTGCGCTTTGGTTCTGATGTTCGGTCGTTGACACTCAGGCTGACGGCACTAATCTAATGAGTGTGGGAATATTTCCCACGCAACGATGCCGGCTGGCTCTGAGGGATCGTGCGAATACCGCAGTTGCTCGTGATTACTGCAGATTTATGGCCGTGCCGGTTGGCTGGCCGCTCCAGTGGGCGGCCGGGAACTCACTGGACATTGCGTTCGATACGGAGATGACGACGCAACGCGAAGCGGAGGTGCATCATGTTGCTCAAGAAAACCTTGTTGGCTCTGGCCATTGGCGGGGTCCTGTCGGCATCGACTGTCCTGGTGCCTGATTACATCAGTAGTTTCTCCACCGTGCATGCCAAAGATGGCGGTAGCGGCGGAGGCGGAGGCGGTGGTGGTGGCGGTCACGGTGGCGGCAGTGGAGGCGGCAACGGTGGCGGCGGCTCTGGAGGCTCCGGAGGTGGTGGTCACGGCGGCGGTGGTTCCGGTGGTGGAGGCTCCGGAGGTGGTGGCCACGGCGGTGACGGCGGAGGCGGTAGTGGTGGTGGTAGCGGCCATGGAGATGGCGGCGGTCATGGTGCTTCTGGCCATGGCGGCCCGGGCCGCGGCGACGCTGACCATGGTGGAATGGCCGGGAATAGAGGCCCAGGTAATGCGCGTGACAACGACGATGACCATGGTGGCATGATCGGGAACAGAGGCCCGGGCAAAGCGCATGCCAACGACGACGATGACGACGACGCCGCAGATGCAGCCAGGGAAGCGGCAGAAGAACCCGGTGAAGCTGCCAGGGAAGCCGCAGAAGAACCCGGTGAAGCTGCCAGGGAAGCCGCAGAAGAAGCCGGTGACGCTGCCAGGGAAGCTGCAGAAGAAGCCAGGGACGCTGCCAGAGCCGAAGCAGATGCAGCCCGAGACGCTGCGAGAGCTGAGGCTGATGCCGCCCGAGACGCCGCCAGAGCCGCTGGCGTACCGAAAGCAGATGCAGATGCAGCCCGGGATGCTGCCAGGGCAAAAGCAGATGCAGCCAGAGATGCTGCCAGGGCTGCCGCAGATGCGGCCAGGAACGCTGCCAAAGTAGAGGCGAATGAAGCCAGAGCGGCTGTGGCCAACGCCCCTGATGCCCCGGACGCTCCTGATGTCGATGTGGTTGAGGTACAGAACTAAGCCTGTACGTTTCGCAATGAACATGACAGGCATACCCGAAGTAAACGTCCCGGGAGTGTGAGGGACGTATCTGTCATGAGTCGCAAACCCTGAATAGTCGCGGGGTTTGCGACTTTTTTTGAGATCTGCCGCACGGTTCGAAACACCGATGAGGATGTCGGCAGAGGTGGGAGCGAGCAGGACAGGTGTGGCGCTGTCATTGAATGTGGTGGCCTGGAAACGGAATAAGGGGCGCTTCAGTGATGACGTAGTCCGGGTTCTCTGCTGCCTCGATGCTTTATATGGATGCCGGGAGTTTTCATGGTGGCAGCCCGGGCGCTTTGATAAGGAAGAAGAATTTTCAGGCAGGGGGTTGACCACGTATTTT
This sequence comes from Pseudomonas sp. A-B-19, assembly GCF_019947515.1. NCBI lineage: Bacteria > Pseudomonadati > Pseudomonadota > Gammaproteobacteria > Pseudomonadales > Pseudomonadaceae > Pseudomonas > Pseudomonas sp. A-B-19. The sequence continues at coordinate 363 of NZ_JAGYGN010000055.1, read as the reverse complement.
AATACTGTATTATTCGCCTCCCGCTAACGAGCAGCTTGATGTTGTTCTTGGCTTAAGTAGTTGATTTTGTTGAAAAATCAGAAACTTTTAAGGTTGCAATTTGAAAAGATGCGCTGTAAGATGCGCACCTCGGTTGAGACGAAAGATCTTAACCAACCGCTCTTTAACAACTGAATCAAGCAATTCGTGTGGGTGCTTGTGGAGTCAGACTGCTAGTCAACAGATTATCAGCATCGCAAGTTACTCCGCGAGAAATCAAAGATGTAACCAACGATTGCTGAGCCAAGTTTAGGGTTTTCTCAAAACCCAAAGATGTTTGAACTGAAGAGTTTGATCATGGCTCAGATTGAACGCTGGCGGCAG
>NZ_JAGYGN010000054.1:0-12112 GCF_019947515.1 Pseudomonas sp. A-B-19 | reverse complement strand
CAGGTTGGCCTCGCGGCTTCCCCCTTGCGTTTCACTACAGTTCTCGTCACTCATTCTGGTCACCACTTTTCAGGTGACTGGTTTTGGCCCATGCCGGGCACACTGGGAGCGAGCTTGCTCGCGATGGCGGCTAGTCAGTCAACATTGATGTTGAAGCTAATGGCCCCATCGCGAGCAAGCTCGCTCCCACAGGTTTGGTGCTCCAGGCAAAATCAGCGGTGAATCAATACCCGCGATCGAAATCCACTTCCCCGCGCAATGCCTCTCCCGCCTGATACGCCCGCAGGTTTGCGACAAACAGCTTCACCATCATCGAGGGCGAAGTCGGCGCCGAGCTGTGGCCGGTCAGCAGCAGGCCCCAGGCTGTCCAGAACGGATGACGCTGGGGCAATGGCTCCTGACGGCACACGTCGATCACCGCGCCCGCCAGATGCCCTTCCTTCAAGGCTTCCACCAGATCCGCATCGACCACCGCCACACCGCGCCCGGCGTTGATGAACAACCCGGTCGGCTTGAATTGCTTGAACAGCGCCGCGTCGTAGATATCGTGGGTGTCCGGCGTGTTCGGCAGCAGATTGACCACGTAATCGACTTCACCGACCAGCCGCGGCAAATCAGCCAGTGAACCGACTTCGATAAACGGTGCCTGCTCCCGCGCACTGCTGGCAACGCCATACAACTCGACACCGAACGGCACAAGGAACTGCGCGACACTTTGACCGATATCGCCCGTGCCGACGATCAACACCTTGCGCCCCGCCAGGCTCTGGCCATGGCGGCTGTCCCATTTGCGTTCGACCTGGCTGACCAGTCGTGCCAGCACTTCACGTTCGTGACCGAGCATATACGTGAGCACGTACTCGGCCATGACCTGGCCGAAGATGCCGACGGCACGGGTCAGCCGATAGTGCCGCGGCAAGCCATCGGCCAGTAGCGGCGTGATGCCGGCCCAGGTCGATTGCAGCCATTGCGGTTGATGGCCCTGGCGCAACAGGGTCGCCAATAAATCAGGCTGGCCGAGCCACACCGGGCAATCGGCGGCCTGGCTGGCCAGTTCGGCGGAATCACCGCTGGTCAGCACCTCCAGGTCCGGTGCCGCCTCGCGCAACAGTTGGGCGTACACGGGGTGGTCGTGTTCAGCAATCAGGACGCGCATGCTTCAAACCTTTCAAAAACGGTGCAGACGGCCGCCGACAGAGCGGTGCTCCGTCGATGCTGCCATCGCAAAAATCAGTCAGTGTTTCATTACCACTCTGAACAGAGCCTGTCTGCCGCTCACACCGGATCGTTGCGACGCAACAATTCTTCCGGCAAGTGCTCGATGTATTCGTCTTCGGCAGGCGGCATTTGCAGGTGATAACCCTGTTTGTCGAGGTTTTCCAGCACGACCGCAATGTCCTCGCGCGACAGTTTGCGCTCGGGGCTCAGCACCAGGTCGAACGCGTGGATAGCCTTGCCGAAGGCTGCCATCAGGGGATCCGGCACGCGCTCCAGAGCATCGCTCTTGAGCACGTACAGGTACATTTCGTTTTTCTTCGAGCTGCGGTAGATGGAGCAAATACGTTTCAAGGCTGTTCTCCGGCGGTGGCCAGGCTGTCGAGCAGCGCCTGGCCCATCAATTCGCGGCGCCAGCCACGCAGTGAATCAGGCAATTGGTAGGGACCATTGGGAAAGCCGCTCTTGAGCAGCGCTTCCAGGGTTTTCTTGCGCAGCATCAGTTCCGGCGCAATGTTCAGGCGCTCGGCTTCGGCCTGGCCGATGGCTTTCATCTGTTTGAGCAGCACCGCAGCGTCCACCGGCAATGGCTCCGGCACGGCTGGCGGCCATTGATCAGGCGACACACTGCCAGAGCGCTTGATCAGATCAAGCAGAAACTGGCCGTCCTGACGCACGGTTCGCGGGTGCATGTCTTCGATTTTCGCCAAGTCACCGAGGTTGTCCGGTTGCGTGCGCGCCAGCGGCCACAACGAATGCTCGCGGATAATCCGGTTGCGCGGCAGGTCACGGGCGCGGGCTTCCTTTTCGCGCCAGGCGCAGAGCTCACGCAAAACGGCGAGTTGGGCGCGAGACAGCTTCCAGGCCAGCTTGGCATCGCGATAGACCTCGTACGGATCGATCTCGCGGCGCAGGTTGGCCACCAGTTCGGCACCGTCTTCCAGGACCCAGGCGTATTTGTCGTCAGACAGCTTTGGCCGCAGCTTTACGAAGACTTCAGCCAAATGCACGGCATCTTCGGCGGCATAGCTGATCTGGGTTTCGGAAAGCGGACGTTGCAGCCAGTCGGATCGGGTTTCACCCTTGGGCAGGTCGATGCCGAGCACTTCCTGCACCAGCCGCGAATAGCCCATGGAAAAGCCGAGGTTCAGGTAAGCGGCAGCCAGTTGGGTATCGAACAGCGGAGTCGGCAGGCTGCCGGTCAGGCGTAGCAGGACTTCGAGGTCTTCGCTGCACGCGTGGACAACCTTGACCACCGCCGGGTTTTCCAGCAACGCGGCCAATGGCTGCCAGTTGTCGATAGTCAGCGGGTCGATCAGATAGGCGCGAACGCCATCACCGATCTGCAGCAGGCCGGCGATCGGGTAGAAGGTGTCGACCCGCATGAATTCGGTGTCGAGGGCAACGAATGGCAACTGCTGCCACTCGGCACACGATCGTGCGAGGCTATCGTTGTCGCGAATCCAATGAATATCGATGGCCACACGGCTCTCCCTTGAAGAATGGCGCGCAGTATATATCGCCCCCGGCGATTTCCGCGCATCCACTGAACAAGAGCGCTAGCGAAAATTACTACGTGACATACAGAATAGTCCTACAACGTCGGGCTAGCTGGTCTTACCCAGCACGTAGATCCGCATCCGCGCACAACCCGGCAAAAAGTCCTGATGGCTCAGCAAACGGAATCCCGCCTGCCTGAACTCGCTTTCCACCTCGGTTTTGCTCGGCAACGATCCTTCCACGCCTGAACGCGCCCCCCTGAAACGACTGTCGAGGCGCACCGCGACAATCACCGAATCGCGACTGACCCGGTAAAACTCGCCAAGCATCGCCAGACGATGTTCCGGATTGGTAAGGTACTGAAACAGTTGCATGCAAAAAATGCAGTCAACCGCGTTCTCGGACAAGCCAATCGAGAACGCGGAGCTTTGAAAGGTCTTGACCCGCTTCAATAGACTTTGAGGGTGATGGGTGCGGGCATGATCAAGGATGTCTTGAGACGGATCGGTCGCGAGAATCACCCGATTCGCATGCTCGGCCAGCACCGACCAGAAACGCCCCACACCGCAGGCCACATCAAGGATCAGGCCCGGCTCGCCGGCGGTCTTGAGCGCATTGCGCACCAGACGCTCCTCACGCCAGAGCGCCAGACGCCCGGCCAGGCCCGGCGCTTGCGGCTGAAGGCAGACGCGCGCGTGCTCCTGGTCGTAGCGCCGGGCAATCTCAAGCTCGATGGCGGATGGAGGCTGAGCGGACATGTGCAATGGCTCTTGATGAAAGTTCTACAGGCCGCAAGTCGGCGGCCGCCGCGTGAAACAAAACCGGAGCACTCAATCTTTGGCCAACACACCGTCGACCACTGGACCACGACATCCGGCAAACATGTCCAGATCCTGGTTGTAGACCTTGCTGTTGACCTCCAGCAGGCCAAGCATCGAATGGAACAGGTTGTCCTGGCTCAGGGGTTTTTCACGACTCTGCTGCAGGCAACGGGTATCTAGCGCAAACGACTTTTTATAGCTGTCGGAGAACCACGCAAACATGGCTACATGCTTTTGCTGCTCGGGTGCCAGCATGTAAGGCGTGCCATGGAGGAACAAATTGTATTCACCCAGGGATTCGCCGTGGTCCGACAGATACAGCATCGCGGTGTCCACTTTGTCCTGGTTGCCGCGCAGCAGATCGATCAAGGTCGACAGCACATGGTCGGTATATACCAGGGTGTTGTCGTAACCATTGACGATACTTTCGCGACTGCAATTGTTCAGGGCATTACTCTCGCAAACCGGGGTGAAGCGCTCGAACTCTTTCGGATAACGCTTGAAGTACTCCGGACCGTGGCTGCCCATCTGGTGCAATACCAATACCGTGTCTTTGTCCAGGGTATCGATGAAATGTTGCAGTCCCTGCAACAGGATTTCGTCACGGCATTCACTGTTGGCGCACAGCGCCGGGTCTTTCAGATTGCTGACGTCTTCAACGGTGACGCGATCGCACGTACCTTTGCAGCCTGACTGGTTGTCACGCCAGATCACGTCGATACCTGCATGCTTGAGCACATCCAGCAGGCCTTCTTCGTTCTTTGCCTTGCTGGCGTTGTAGTCCTTGCGCCCCATATTGGAGAACATGCAAGGCACCGACACGGCGGTTTCAGTCCCGCAGGAATGCACATCGGTGAAGGCGATCAGGCCATCTTCCTTACTCAGTTTCGGCGTGGTGTCGCGGCTGTAGCCAAGGATGCCAAAGTTCTCCGCCCGGGCACTTTCACCCACGACAAGAACCGTCAGGGATTTGCGTCCGTGAGTTTGCCAGGCCGGATTGCGCTGGGCATCTTCACCGACTTTGACAAAGGGCTGCCGTGCAGTCGCTACTTTCTCGCGCAAGAAACCAGCCGAGGCACCAATGTAGTTGCTTGGCACCACCATCAGGCGCAACTCATGGTGATTGCGAAACAGCGAAGACAGGCCTTGATAGTTAACCAGTGCAATACCACCAATGACCGCTGCCGAGGCAAAAGCCACCAGGACTTTACTAAGTAGCTCACGGTGCCAACGACGATATTCAATCGGCGTCTTCCACAACAGCCAAGTCGGTAAAACGCCGAGCAGCACAATATAGACAAACAACTTCAGCGACAGTAAGTCGCGCACTTCCGTGGCATTGGTTTCAGCGAAGTTACGCAACATGCCGGTGTCGATCAGAACACCATACTGGCTCATGAAATACGCCACGCCTGCGCTGATCATGAACAGCAGGGTCAGGACCGGCTTGAGCACCGGCCGGAACGCCAGCAGGGTCAGCACAATGTTGAAGGCCGCGAAAATCATCATCCCAAAGGCCACGCGCATGACGATGCCTTTGCCATCGGATGCGGTGATTTCGAACAGGTGTTGCCAGAGTACAAAATTGAAGCCAACTAACAAAAATGCACTGGCAATCAGTGTCACCCATTCGGGGCGCACGGCTTTAATCTTCAGCATGAGGTTCGGTGGGTCCTGTAAATATGTGTCTTCGGTAAATGTGAAAATTTCATTGACCGAGACAGCTATAATTTTAGGTAGCCAACCATCAATTTTTTGTGAAAAAGAAGCCAACAATTAGTTGGCTTATAAAACCACCCTGAGACTTTCAGACTATTTGAGAAGGTTTCAGCTCCAGTTCAGCATCGACTCAAGCCTGGTGCAAATACCAGCGCCAGTCCTGCTCACCGACCTCCCCCATGAATTGGCGATATTCGGCGCGTTTCACCGCCAGGTAGACACCGAGGAATTCCCCGCCTAACGCTTCCCTGGCCCAACTGGAACCTTCCAGTGATCGCAATGTGGTCAGCCAGTCTGTCGGCAACAGCTTCGCAGCCTGAGCATAGCCATTGCCCTCCACCGGCGCACCAGGGTCGAGTCGTTCGCGGATACCGCGATGAATACCGGCCAGAATCGCCGCAGCCGCCAGATAGGGGTTGGCATCGGCGCCACAAATTCGATGCTCGATGTGCCGGGAATACGCCGGCCCGCCCGGTACGCGCAAACTCACGGTGCGATTGTCCACGCCCCAGGTGGCCGCCAGAGGCGCATAGCTGTTGGCCTGGAATCGACGGTAGGAATTGGCGTTGGGGCAGAACAGCAACAGCGAATCGAGCAAAGTACTGAGCATGCCTGCAACAGCCTGCTTGAGCAGTGGCGTGCCATCCGGAGCTTCGCTGGCGAAAAGATTGTTGCCGTCCTTGTCCGCCAGGCTCACGTGCATGTGCATCCCGGTGCCGGCCAGGTCATCGAAAGGCTTGGCCATGAAGCAGGCGATCATGCCGTGCTTGTGCGCCACCCCCTTGACCAGACGCTTGTAACGTACCGCTTCGTCCATTGCCTGTAATGCGTCAGTGCGGTGTTCAAGGGTGATTTCCACTTGCCCCGGCGCGTATTCGGAAATGGCCGTGCGCGCTGGAATCCCTTGGAGTTTGCAGGCGTTATAGAGGTCGGCCAGAAACGGTTCGATCTGCTCAAGCTCGCGCAAACCATAGACCTGAGTGCCGCGCGGACGCCCGCCATCGACATCCCGTGCCGGTTGTGGCCGGCCATTGCTGTCGCGTTGCTGATCCAGCAGGTAGAACTCCAGTTCCGCCGCCATGACCGGGTAATAACCGTCAGCCTGCAAACCTTCGATGACTTTGGCCAGCAAATGACGGGGGTCGGCAATGGTGGCGGGCATTCCTTGCGTCGGGTGCATGCTGACCTGCACGGCTGCGGTCGGGATCAGACGCCACGGCATACGCGTGAGGCTGCCGCTGATCGGATAGGCCCGGCAGTCGATATCCCCGACATCCCAGACCAGTCCGGAGTTTTCCACGTCATCGCCATTGATGGTCAGGCCGAGGATGGTGCTTGGCAATGGCCGCCCGCTGTCATACACCGCCAGCAACTCGTCGCGATGCAGCAGCTTGCCGCGCGGTACTGCGTTGTTGTCGAGGATGAACAGTTCGAACATTTCAATGTCCGGGTTCTGCTCCAGAAATGTCTGGGCTTCAAGCCGGGTGGCAAACGAGGTAGTGGCACAACTCATGGGAATTCTCTTTTTCCGTGTCAGACGGGTACGCAAAAGCACCCGAACTTGATCCCGGCATCAACCGGAACAGGCAGGAACCATCAGCGGAAAAAGCAGGAGTCCGGCGGGCGCGCATGGCGGCAATGCCATAGCGCCCAGAAGGCCAGTTCAGATGGAAGTGCAGAGAGGTTTGGCGCGGTGGCGGGCGTGAATCGACGACCAAGGCTCGACGCTCGCGTGTCGATGGATGCCTTGAAGTGGATTGCGACTGGCCAACCGTCCATAGAGAGAACCGCAGAAAACAGGTGACCTGCAGCGTCACACGATGGGTTGAGTCGTTAAATCGGGATTTGAAGAACCTTGGATAAGGCCTGACTAAACATTTGACTGTTCAGGGGGGTCCCCTGTGGGAGCGACTTGTATTTGATTTCTAAATACCACCCCGGACTTTCTGATTTGCGCCTTCGGGCCGCGCGCGCCTTAATCGCCTGCATATTCTTCAAGGTCCGCTCATGGAAAACACCCGAGTCACTGCCCGCCCTGCCGTCTGGTTCATGTTTAGCATTGTCCTGGTTGCCGTGAACCTGCGCCCTTCAATGGCCGCTGTCGGGCCCCTGCTCTCGGCGATTCGCGACGATGTCTCGTTGAGCTTCAGCCTGGCATCACTGCTGACCATGTTGCCGGTGATGGCCATGGGGCTGGCGATGTTTGTCGGCCTGCGCGTCAGTCAGCGACTCGGCGACCAGCGCACGGTGGTGTTCTCGTTGCTGATCATCGGTGTGGCCACGCTTTCGCGGTTGTTCCTTGATTCAGCCGCGCAGCTGCTTCTCAGCGCGGTACTGGCAGGTATCGGGATAGCCCTGATCCAGGCTCTGATGCCAGCGCTGATCAAATCCCGCTTCAGCGACCATGTCGCCCTCTGCATGGGCCTCTACGTCACGTCGATCATGGGCGGTGCTGCCATGGGCGCTTCCTTTGCGCCACTGGTGATGGAACGTACCGGCAGCTGGCGTATGGGCCTGGCGATCTGGGCGGTTCTCGCCGTGCTGGCATTGTTGTTCTGGTGTACCCAACGGGCGGAGATGCCGGCACGGGATTCAAAGGCTTGCGGTAATGGTTCGTTCTTCACCAATTCCCGCGCGTGGTTACTCGCGATCTTCTTTGGCCTGGGTACTGCTTCCTACACCTGTGTCCTGGCCTGGCTGGCGCCGTACTACGTGGAAAAGGGCTGGAGCGAGCAGCACGCCGGATTGCTGCTCGGGTTTCTGACTGCCATGGAAGTGCTGTCGGGCCTGCTGACGCCCGTCATTGCCAATCGCAGCCGCGACCGTCGTGTAGTACTGATGGTGCTGCTGGCACTGATCATCGCCGGTTTCTGCGGATTGATTCTGAGCCCACAGCATTTGAGCCTGATGTGGCCATGCCTGCTGGGGCTGGGCATTGGCGGCCTGTTCCCGATGAGCCTGATCGTATCGCTGGATCATCTGAACAATCCCTCGCGCGCCGGTGGCCTGACCGCCTTCGTGCAAGGCATTGGCTACTTGATCGCCGGCCTGTCGCCGCTACTGGCGGGGATAATCCGCGACCGGCTCGGCAGCTTTGAATGGGCCTGGTGGTCGCTGACAGTGGTCATGGCGCTGATGATGCTGATGGTTCTGCGCTTCAACCCAAGGCACTACACCCGCCATATCCATTGATCCGGAGCCTGCCATGAAAACCACCGGTTTTGCCGCCGCTCACGCCAGCATGCTGCTTTGGGCCTTGTTGATCGCCGCGTCGTTTTCCGCGGCGGCGCAAGTCAGCCAGGCCATCGACCCGATCCTGCTGACCGGACTGCGCCTGCTGTTTTGCGCCTTGGTGTTTCTGCCGCTGTTGCTGCTTAAGGGCGATGCCGTCATGACCGCCCGTGGGCTGCTCGGTCACGCGGTACTCGGCCTGCTGCTGGCGCTGTACTTCGGTTCGCTGTTCGAAGCATTGCGCTACACCTCGGCCGTCAACACCGGGACGATGTTCACGCTGGTGCCGCTGATGACCCTGGCTTTCGAAGCCGTGCTGACACCCGATAGCCGCCTGAAACAACGGATTGTGCCAATGCTGCTCGCCGCTGCCGGGGCGGTTTTGCTGATCATGAAAGGCACCGGCTTCGGCGAGTTGCCATCGCCCTATGCATTGACGGTGTACAGCATCGGTTGCCTGGCAATGGCGCTCTACGCCCCCCTCAGCCAACGCCTGAAAGCCAATAGCCTCAAGGGGCGTGGACCGGTGCCCATGACGTTCTGGAACATGCTGTTCGGGGCGCTGTTTCTGTTGGTGTTCTGTGGATTGAGTGGCGGTTGGCGCTCGGCATCATTGCTGACGCTCAACGATTTATATTGGCTGATGTACCTGGCGGTGTTCGCCACCCTGGCGACGTTCTGGCTGCTGCATCGGGCCATCGGCGTGATCGCGCCGTCCTCGGTGATTTCCTATATCTACCTGAGCACGCTGTTCATCACTTTGTTTCACTGGCTTTGGGGGCGCCAGATGCCTCTGCCGCTGGAATTGGCCGGCGCGGTGCTGGTGGGCATCGGCATGTTCGCGCTGTTGATGTCCAGCCGCCGCGCCCTGTCGGCGATGGTCCAGGGCTGACACGGGCTTGGGCGAAACGTCCTGTGAGGCATTCTCCCTGCTCGCTCATTCCGCTAGGATCATTCGCTCACCTTTGCGCACGGTCAGCGCAAGGGACGCAGCGAGACGCAATGGATGCTGAACAGTAATTCGCTTAGAAAACTCGACATGCAGGACCTCATGGTGTTCGTCGCCGTGTACGCGCAAAACAGCGTCACCGGCGTATCCGAGACGCTTAGCGTCAGCCAGTCCACGGTGAGTTACTGCCTGAAAAAACTGCGCACCTGTTTCGGCGACGAACTGTTCATCAATACCCGCACCGGCGGCATGCAGCCCACCCGCAAGGCCGACGCAATGTACCCGCATGTGCTGAAAATCCTGGAAAGCATCAACCTGTGTCACGCCGGTCCACCGACGTTCGACCCCGGCCTGAAACCCGTGACTTTCAACATCTGCGCACCGGAATACTTCGAACAGTTGATCCTGCCGCGCCTGCTGAAACGCTTCGACCTCGCCGAGCTTCCAGTGATGGTTAATGTGTTCAAACTCGAAGCCGATATCCCTGCCGAAGCGTTGCGCGAAGGCAGCCTCGACCTGGTGATGTGCTTCGGCCCGAACTTTCATCGCAGTCACGTCGACTTCAAATCCCGAACGCTGCTCGAAGACGATCTGGTGTGTGTTTTCGACAAACGCGCCACGCCGGCGGAACCACGCTTGAGTCTGCAAACCTATGTCGAACGTCGACACGTGTTCCCAACACCCTGGACGTCCGCCACCAACATGGTCGACGGCTGGCTTGCGCAGCAGGGACAACAGCGCCAGATCGTCGCTCGCGCCAACAGCTACAGTGCAGCGCTGAAGCTGATTGCCAGCACCGACTATGCCCTGACCCTGCCCCGGCGCATCCAGCGACTGCTGGCCGGGGCAGATACGTTCAATCACTGTGAAGCGCCCGAAGGCTTGCCGGGTTTCACCCTCGATATGCAGTGGAACCAGGACGCGGACCGGGACAGCGCCAACACCTGGCTGCGAGAGCAAGTGATCCAGGCCTGCGTCGAGCAGGCAACGGCCTGATACTCAGTTGCTGATGGCGGTCTTGCTGTAGGAATCGCGATCGATATCGAGAATTTCCACGCACAACTGCACCTCAACGCCACTCGGCCACTCACACAGGCCCTGAACCACCTCCAGCAGGCTTTCGGAGAGCTGTTTCTTGATCTGTGCGGAACGACCACTCAACAGCGCCAGCTTCACATGCACGAATGCCCGCTCAGCCAATGCCGTGCCAACCTTGAATGTCTCGACCTTGACCGCGCGGCTCTTGATGTCAAATTCGGCAGAAAATTGACCGGAACCCACCAACGTATTGTTCAACCGCATCAATGCCACATCGGCATTCAGATCAGTCAGGTTGGCGGTGTATTCCATGTGCAGGTGAGGCATGAGTTGGCTCCTGGAAGGGGGTGGACAGGTCGTACATATAACACAGCGCTGCCCCGTTCATTCGGGCAGCGGCAAAACGGCACGCTCACTCATGAACGCCTCCAGACGCGAGCGTAACCAACGCTCGGCGGGGTCGGTGTCGACATGACTGAGCCAGACCATGGACAGATCCAGGGTCGGCGTTTTGATCGGAAAGGGCTCTTTGAACAACACTCCCGATGCCGCCATCGCCTCGGCGGTGTAGTCCGGCAGACTGGCAATCAGGTCCGTCCCGGCGAGCAGGGCTGGCAACGCACTGTATTGCGGTACCGAGAGCACCACATGGCGCGTGCGACCGATTTCCGCCAGCCACTCGTCGGCATAGCCACTGATGTTGGCAGTATGGGATACCAGCACGTGTGGTCGTGCGCAATATTCATCGAGGGTCAGCGGTGTGTCGCAGGCATCGGCGCGCAAAATGCTGGGCTGGATGTGCCGCAGCAACTTGCGCTTGGCATTGGCCGGCAAGCCACGGGTCTGGCTGATGCCCACCGTGATATCACCAGACGCCAGCAAGTCGGGAATCCGCCAGTAATCGACATGCTGCACCACAAACACCACGCTGGGCGCCTCCTGGCGCAAAGCTCGCAGCAACGGCGGCAACAGGCCAAACTCGACATCGTCGGACAAACCGATGCGAAACGTCATCGTGCTGCTGGCCGGATCGAAATCATGGGTCAGGCTCAAGGCCACGGACAAGGAGTCCAGCGCCGGCGACAGGTGCTTGATGATCTCCTCTGCCCGCGCTGTCGGTTCCATGCGATGGCCAACGCGTATGAACAGCGGATCATTGAACATCGCACGCAAGCGGTTGAGCGCCGAACTGATGGTCGGCTGGCCGAGAAACAGCTTCTCCGCCACCCGAGTGACATTACGCTCGAGCATCAGTGTCTCGAATACCACCATCAGGTTGATATCCGCCTTGCGAAGTTCGTTGCGATTCATCCGCTGCCCCCGATGTCCAAATCTGCTGACAGTTTAGGTAGCTGGCGCGACTGCCGTCTATCCGACTCAGGTCCAACAGCCTGACGCGGATGGGTTTATCTGTGTGTCGCTGGAACCGCTGACGCACACGCTGGAGCGGTTGGGGCAGCAGCTTCGATTTCCTGCGGCCAAAAACAAAACCCCTACCTGCGTACGCAGATAGGGGTTTTGGAATTTAATCTTGACGATGACCTACTCTCACATGGGGAAACCCCACACTACCATCGGCGATGCATCGTTTCACTGCTGAGTTCGGGATGGGATCAGGTGGTTCCAATGCTCTATGGTC
>NZ_JAGYGN010000053.1:0-12470 GCF_019947515.1 Pseudomonas sp. A-B-19 | reverse complement strand
CCTCCGGCCTGCGCATCGGCACCCCGGCAGTCACCACTCGCGGCTTCAAGGTGACCCAGTGCGTCACGCTGGCCGGCTGGATCTGCGACATCCTCGACAACCTCGGCGATGCCGATGTCGAGGCCAACGTCGCGCAGCAAGTGGCAGCCCTGTGCGCGGACTTCCCGGTTTATCGCTGAGTGCGGTTTTGGAGTAAATGACTATGCAACGCTACTCGGGCTTCGGCCTCTTCAAACACTCTCTCAGTCATCATGAAAACTGGCAGAAAATGTGGCGCACGCCGACCCCTAAAAAGGTCTACGACGTGGTCATCGTCGGCGGTGGCGGGCATGGTCTCGCAACGGCCTACTACCTGGCCAAGGAACACGGCATCACCAACGTGGCCGTGGTCGAGAAAGGCTGGCTGGGCGGTGGTAACACCGCGCGCAACACCACCATCGTTCGCTCCAACTACCTGTGGGACGAGTCGGCGCACCTGTACGAACACGCGATGAAACTGTGGGAAGGCCTGTCCCAGGACCTGAACTACAACGTGATGTTCTCCCAGCGCGGCGTCTACAACCTGTGCCACACCCTGCAGGACATCCGTGATTCCGAACGTCGGGTCAGCGCCAACCGCCTCAACGGCGTCGACGGCGAACTGCTCGATGCCAAACAAGTGGCCGACGAGATTCCGTACCTCGATTGCTCGAAAAACACTCGCTACCCGGTGATGGGCGCAACCGTCCAGCGTCGCGGCGGCGTGGCCCGTCACGATGCCGTGGCCTGGGGCTTTGCCCGTGCCGCCGACGCCCTCGGCGTGGACCTGATCCAGCAGACCGAAGTGATCGGTTTCCGCAAGGAAAACGGTGTGTGCATCGGCGTTGAAACCAACAAGGGCTTCATCGGCGCCAAGCGCGTCGGCGTAGTGACCGCCGGTAACTCCGGGCACATGGCCAAACTCGCCGGTTTCCGCCTGCCGATCGAATCCCACCCGTTGCAAGCGCTGGTGTCCGAGCCGATCAAGCCGATTATCGACAGCGTGATCATGTCCAACGCCGTGCATGGCTACATCAGCCAGTCCGACAAGGGCGACCTGGTGATCGGCGCCGGTATCGACGGCTACAACGGCTACGGCCAGCGTGGTTCGTACCCGGTGATCGAGCACACCATCCAGGCCATCGTCGAGATGTTCCCGGTGCTGTCGCGCGTACGCATGAACCGTCAGTGGGGCGGCATCGTCGACACCACGCCGGATGCCTGCCCGATCATCTCGAAAACCCCGGTACCGAACATGTTCTTCAACTGCGGTTGGGGCACCGGTGGCTTCAAGGCCACACCTGGCTCGGGCAACGTGTTTGCCGCCAGCCTGGCCAAGGGTGAAATGCACCCGTTGGCCGCACCTTTCTCCATCGACCGTTTCCACAACGGTGCGTTGATCGACGAACACGGCGCTGCAGCAGTCGCCCACTAACAGGAGAAATCCCTATGTTGCATATCTTCTGTCCTCATTGTGGCGAACTGCGCTCCGAAGAGGAATTCCATGCATCCGGCCAGGCGCACATCCCGCGTCCACTGGACCCGAACACCTGCACCGACGAGGAGTGGGGCGACTACATGTTCTTCCGCGACAACCCGCGCGGTCTGCACCACGAACTGTGGGATCACGTTGCCGGTTGCCGTCAGTATTTCAACGCCACCCGCGACACCGTGACCTACGAGATTCTCGAAACCTACAAGATCGGCACCAAGCCACAATTCACTGACAAGACCGATAGCCCGAAAGCGGCCAGCACGGCTCTGGGAGAGAAGGTATGAGCCAGATCAATCGCCTGTCCAACGGCGGACGGATCGACCGCAACAAAGTCTTGACCTTCACCTTCAACGGCCAGAACTACAAAGGCTTCGAAGGCGACTCCCTGGCCGCTGCACTGCTGGCCAACGGCGTCGACATCATCGGTCGCAGCTTCAAGTATTCCCGTCCGCGCGGCATCTTCGCCGCCGGTGCCGAAGAGCCGAACGCGGTGCTGCAGATCGGCGCCACCGAAGCCACGCAGATCCCTAACGTGCGCGCTACGCAACAGGCGCTGTATCAAGGCCTGGTCGCCACCAGCACCAACGGCTGGCCGAGCGTGAACAACGACATGATGGGGATTCTCGGCAAGGTCGGCGGCAAGCTGATGCCACCGGGCTTCTACTACAAAACCTTCATGTACCCGCAATCGTTCTGGATGACTTACGAGAAGTACATCCGCAAGGCCGCCGGCCTGGGTCGCTCGCCGACCGAGAATGATCCGGACACCTACGACTACATGAACCAGCATTGCGACGTGCTGATCGTCGGTGCCGGCCCTGCCGGTCTGGCGGCTGCCCTGGCGGCTGCGCGCAGCGGTGCCCGGGTGATCCTCGCCGATGAACAGGAAGAGTTCGGCGGCAGCCTGCTCGATTCCCGCGAAAGCCTCGACGGCAAGCCTGCGACCGAGTGGGTCGCCAGTGTCATCGACGAACTGAAGAATACCCCGGACGTGCTGCTGTTGCCGCGCGCCACCGTCAATGGCTACCACGACCATAACTTCCTGACCATTCACGAGCGCCTCACCGACCACCTCGGCGACCGCGCACCGATTGGCCAGGTGCGTCAGCGCATCCACCGGGTCCGTGCCAAGCGTGTAGTGCTGGCGACCGGCGCTCACGAGCGTCCACTGGTCTACGGCAACAACGACGTGCCGGGCAACATGCTCGCCGGCGCCATCTCGACCTACGTGCGCCGTTACGGTGTGGCACCGGGCAAGAAGCTGGTGCTGTCGACCAACAACGACCACGCCTACCGCGTTGCCCTGGATTGGCTCGATGCCAGCCTGCAAGTGGTGGCCATCGCCGACGCCCGCAGCAACCCGCGTGGTGCGCTGGTGGAAGAAGCACGCGCCAAAGGTATCCGCATCCTCACCGGCAGCGCCGTGATCGAAGCCCGTGGCAGCAAGCGCGTGACCGCTGCCCGTGTGGCCGCCATCGATGTCAAGGCCCACACCGTGACCAGCCCTGGCGAATGGCTCGAATGCGACGTGGTGGCCAGCTCCGGCGGCTACAGCCCGGTTGTTCACTTGGCCTCTCACCTGGGTGGCAAGCCGATCTGGCGCGAAGACATCCTCGGTTTCGTACCGGGCGAAGCACCGCAGAAACGCGTGTGTGTCGGTGGCATCAACGGCGTCTATGGCCTCGGCGATTCTCTGGCCGACGGTTTTGAAGGAGGCGCTCGCGCCGCCGCTGAAGCCGGGTTCCAGACTGTCGAAAGCGTACTGCCCAAAGCTCTGAGCCGTCTCGAAGAACCGACCCTGGCGCTGTTCCAGGTGCCGCATGAAAAGAACACCGCACGGGCACCGAAGCAATTCGTCGACCTGCAAAACGACGTCACCGCCGCCGCCATCGAACTGGCGACCCGTGAAGGCTTCGAGTCGGTCGAGCACGTCAAGCGCTACACCGCGCTGGGCTTCGGTACCGATCAGGGCAAGCTCGGCAACGTCAATGGCCTGGCCATCGCTGCCCGCTCGCTGAACGTGACCATCCCGCAGATGGGCACCACCATGTTCCGTCCGAACTACACGCCGGTGACTTTTGGCGCCGTGGCCGGTCGTCACTGTGGGCATATCTTCGAGCCGGTACGCTACACCGCACTGCATCAATGGCACCTGAAGAACGGCGCCGAGTTCGAAGACGTGGGACAGTGGAAACGTCCGTGGTACTTCCCGAAATCCGGTGAAGACCTGCACGCGGCAGTCAAGCGCGAATGCAAAGCCGTGCGCGACAGCGTCGGCCTGCTCGATGCTTCGACCCTGGGCAAGATCGACATCCAGGGCCCGGATACGCGCGAGTTCCTCAACCGCGTCTACACCAACGCCTGGACCAAGCTCGACGTGGGCAAGGCGCGCTACGGCCTGATGTGCAAAGAAGACGGCATGGTGTTCGACGACGGCGTGACGGCTTGCCTGGCCGAGAACCACTTCGTCATGACCACCACCACTGGCGGCGCGGCTCGCGTACTGCAGTGGCTGGAGCTGTACCACCAGACCGAATGGCCGGACCTGAAGGTGTACTTCACCTCCGTCACCGACCACTGGGCAACCATGACCTTGTCCGGGCCGAACAGCCGCAAGCTGCTCAGCGAAGTCACCGACATCGACCTGAGCAACGAAGCCTTCCCGTTCATGACCTGGAAAGAAGGTCTGGTGGGTGGTGTGCCGGCGCGGGTGTTCCGGATTTCGTTTACCGGCGAGCTGTCGTACGAAGTCAACGTGCAGGCCGACTACGCGATGGGCGTGCTGGAAAAAATCGTCGACGCCGGTAAGAAGTACAACCTGACCCCGTACGGCACTGAAACCATGCACGTGCTGCGGGCCGAGAAGGGCTTCATCATCGTCGGTCAGGACACTGACAGCTCGATGACCCCGGACGACCTGAATATGGGCTGGTGTGTCGGTCGCACCAAACCGTTCTCCTGGATCGGCTGGCGTGGCATGAACCGTGAAGACTGCGTGCGTGATCAGCGCAAGCAGCTGGTTGGCCTGAAACCGATCGACCCGAACAAATGGCTGCCGGAAGGTGCGCAGCTGGTGT
Source organism: Pseudomonas sp. A-B-19 (assembly GCF_019947515.1). Taxonomy (NCBI): domain Bacteria; kingdom Pseudomonadati; phylum Pseudomonadota; class Gammaproteobacteria; order Pseudomonadales; family Pseudomonadaceae; genus Pseudomonas; species Pseudomonas sp. A-B-19. The sequence goes on along the minus strand of NZ_JAGYGN010000053.1, from coordinate 7,880 downwards.
TCAACACCAAGCAAGCGATTCCGATGACCATGGTTGGTCACGTGACCTCCAGTTACCTGCACAACTCCCTGGGCTATTCGTTCGCCATGGGCGTGGTCAAAGGCGGTCTGAACCGCATGGGCGAGCGCGTGTTCGCACCGCTGGCCGACGGCAGCGTGATCGAGGCGGAGATCGTTCCTTCGGTGTTCTTCGATCCGAAAGGCGAACGCCAGAACGTGTAAAGGCTTTGGGTCCTGTGGGATGCCAGCTGCCGCCACTACAAGGGCCGGAACCAACAGAATTCAGAACAGGTGCTTTATGACCGCAGCCAATGTTTACCAACAACGCCCAACCTCCGGGGCCAAGGCCGAGTCGTCGCTGCATCACGCCGACCTCGCCAGCCTGGTGGGCAAGGGTCGCAAGAACGCCGGCGTGACCGTGCGCGAGAAAAAACTCCTCGGCCACCTGACCATTCGTGGCGATGGTCACGATGCCGCGTTTGCCGCGGGCGTGCACAAGGCCCTTGGCATCGAGTTGCCGGGCGCGCTGAGCGTCATCGTCAAAGGCGAAACCAGCCTGCAATGGATGGGGCCGGATGAATGGCTGCTGATCGTGCCGACCGGTGAAGAGTTCGCCGCCGAGCAGAAACTGCGCAAAGCGCTGGGCGATCTGCACATTGCAATCGTCAACGTCAGCGGTGGCCAGCAAGTCCTCGAACTGAGCGGCCCGAACGTGCGCCAGGTGCTGATGAAGTCCACCAGCTACGACGTGCACCCAAACAACTTCCCGGTGGGCAAAGCTGTCGGCACGGTGTTCGCCAAGTCGCAACTGATGATCCGTCACACCGCTGAAGACACTTGGGAACTGCTGATTCGTCGCAGCTTCTCGGATTACTGGTGGCTGTGGTTGCAGGATGCTTCTGCCGAGTTCGGACTGAGCGTTCAGGCCTGAGATTGCTTTCGCTGGCAAGCCAGCTCCTACAATTGACCGTGTTGTCCGATCGATGGTCGATATCAATTCTGTAGGAGCTGGCTTGCCAGCGAACAACCGCGCAGCGGTTGCCAATAAACGAACAGGAGTCCCCGCACCATGAGCCGCGCCCCAGACACATGGATTCTGACCGCCGACTGCCCAAGCCTGCTCGGCACGGTGGACGTGGTGACCCGCTTTCTGTTCGAGCAGGGCTGCTACGTCACCGAGCACCATTCGTTCGATGACCGGCTCTCGGGCCGTTTCTTCATTCGTGTGGAATTCCGTCAACCCGATGGCTTCGACGAGCAGTCGTTCCGCGCAGGCCTGGCCGAGCGTGGCGACGCCTTTGGCATGATCTTCGAACTGACTGCGCCGAACTACCGTCCGAAAGTGGTGATCATGGTTTCCAAGGCCGATCACTGCCTCAACGACTTGCTCTATCGCCAACGCATCGGCCAGTTGTCGATGGACGTCGCTGCCGTGGTCTCCAACCACCCGGACCTCAAGCCGTTGGCCGACTGGCACCAGATTCCGTACTACCACTTCCCGCTGGATCCGAACGACAAGCCGTCCCAAGAGCGTCAGGTGTGGCAGGTGATCGAAGAGTCCGGTGCCGAACTGGTGATCCTTGCGCGCTACATGCAAGTACTGTCGCCGGAGTTGTGCCGCAAGCTCGATGGCAAGGCGATCAACATCCACCACTCCCTGCTGCCCGGGTTCAAGGGCGCCAAGCCTTATCACCAGGCCTACAACAAGGGCGTGAAACTGGTAGGCGCCACGGCGCATTACATCAACAACGACCTGGATGAAGGCCCGATCATTGCCCAGGGCGTCGAGGCGGTGGATCACAGTCATTACCCGGAAGATCTGATCGCCAAGGGGCGGGATATCGAAGGGCTGACGCTGGCGAGAGCCGTTGGCTATCACATAGAAAGACGAGTGTTTTTGAACGCCAATCGTACGGTCGTTCTTTAGATCGCCTTCGCTGGCAAGCCAACTCCCACAGTGGACCAGGGTGGACACAAAATTTGTGAACGACACAAAACCCTGTGGGAGCGAGCTTGCTCGCGATGGGGTCAAAACAGACGACACAAGACACATAGGCAATAACCCGAGCACTTAACGCGCTGCCTGCCTGGGCAACGCGGTTTCATAAAAACAACAGCGAGGTGAAAGCATGTCTGGTAATCGTGGTGTGGTGTATCTCGGCGCTGGCAAGGTCGAAGTGCAGAGTATTGACTATCCGAAAATGCAGGACCCGCGCGGCAGGAAGATTGAACACGCTGTCATCCTGCGTGTGGTGTCCACCAACATCTGTGGTTCCGACCAGCACATGGTGCGCGGGCGTACCACGGCGCAAACCGGCCTGGTACTGGGCCACGAAATCACCGGTGAAGTGATCGAGAAGGGCAGCGACGTCGAAAACCTGCAAATCGGCGACCTGGTGTCCGTACCGTTCAACGTGGCTTGCGGGCGCTGCCGTTCCTGCAAGGAAATGCACACAGGTGTCTGCCTCAGCGTTAACCCGGCACGTCCGGGCGGTGCCTATGGTTATGTCGACATGGGCGACTGGACCGGTGGCCAGGCCGAATACGCCATGGTGCCGTACGCCGACTTCAACCTGTTGAAGCTGCCGGACCGCGATCGCGCGATGGAAAAAATCCGCGACCTGACCTGCCTTTCCGACATTCTGCCGACCGGCTACCACGGCGCGGTGACCGCTGGCGTTGGCCCGGGCAGCACCGTGTACATCGCTGGTGCCGGTCCGGTTGGCCTGGCTGCAGCCGCTTCGGCCCGTCTGTTGGGTGCGGCGGTGGTGATCGTCGGCGACGTCAACACCGTTCGCCTGGCTCACGCCAAGGCCCAGGGCTTTGAAATCGCCGACCTGTCCCTGGAAACGCCGCTGCACGAACAGATCGCCGCACTGCTCGGTGAACCAGAAGTGGATTGCGCCGTCGACGCCGTAGGTTTCGAAGCCCGCGGCCACGGCCATGCCGGCGTGAAACACGAAGCCCCGGCCACTGTGCTCAACTCGCTGATGGGCGTGGTGCGTGTGGCAGGCAAGATCGGCATCCCCGGCCTCTACGTGACCGAAGATCCGGGTGCTGTCGACGCTGCCGCGAAAATGGGCAGCCTGAGCATCCGCTTCGGTCTGGGCTGGGCCAAGTCCCACAGCTTCCATACCGGCCAGACTCCGGTAATGAAGTACAACCGCCAACTGATGCAGGCGATCATGTGGGACCGTATCAACATCGCCGAAGTGGTGGGCGTTCAGGTGATCAGCCTGGATCAGGCTCCCCAGGGTTATGGCGAGTTCGATGCCGGCGTGCCGAAGAAGTTTGTGATCGATCCGCACAAGATGTTCAGCGCGGCGTAAGTCTGCAGGCCAAATAAAACGGCGACCTTCGGGTCGCCGTTTTTGTTTGGATATTTTTTTCAACCGGCTGCCAAGGTTCCTGATTCAATACCAGCCCCGTCGGCTGCTCAGTGGTGCCATTCATCGCGCGGCATCCAGGGATTCACGTTTCTTATACGTGACCTGTGTAAAAACGGATGCGCGGCAAGGAACATGATTGAGGATGCCTGGTCAAACCGGCAGTTTTACCGCCGGCTTTCGGATGGTTTCAGGGCACAAGAGGATGTCTGGATGAAGATTTCACGTGGCATTGCATTGGTTTCGTTGTTGGCACTGTCCGCCAGCCCGGCTTTTGCACAGTTCAGCCTGAACGATGCGGCCAATGCGATTTCGGGCATGAAGGGTGGTGACGCGGCCGCGACTGCTGCACCAACACCGCAGACAGCCGACCTGCTGAGCACGCTCACTCAATTGAACATCACACCACAGCAAGCCATCGGCGGTGCCGGGGCGATGCTGGGGCTGGCGAAGAACCAGTTGAGTTCGACTGACTACTCGGAACTGGCCCAAAGCGTGCCGGGCATCGACATGCTCTCCGGCGGCGGCGAGTTGGGTGCATTGGCCGGTCTGCTCGGCTCCAGCGGCAAAGCCGCAGGGCTGAACAATGCTCTGGGCAACGTCAAGGACACCAACGACCTGAACAACGCCTTCAGCGCCCTGGGCATGGACAGCGGCATGATCGGCCAGTTTGCCCCGGTGCTCCTGCAATACCTCGGTCAGCAGGGCGTCGGCGGTTCGCTGCTGAGCAGCCTGGGCGGGATCTGGGGTGCCGGCACCGGCAGCTGATTCAGCGGCGCCCGGCGCGCAAGGCGTCGATTCGCCGGTCCTTCTCGATCCAGAGCTGGTTGACCCAGTTCTGGGTTTTTGCACGAAACACCGGATCGTTTTCGTAATCGCCCTGCCACAGCGCCGGGTCGAGTTCGCGGGTCTGGATATCGATGATGACCCTCGGCACATTGCCGCTGATCAAGTCCCAGAACCCCGGAATTTTCTGCTGCGGGTAAACCACCGTCACATCGAGAATCGCATCCAGCTGCTCACCCATCGCCGCCAGCACAAAGGCCACCCCGCCGGCCTTGGGCTTGAGCAGGTGATTGAACGGTGACTGTTGCAGAGCGCGTTTGGCCGCCGTGAAACGCGTGCCTTCGAGGTAATTGACCACCGTCACCGGCTGGCGCTTGAACAGCTCGCAGGCCTGTTTGGTGATCTCCAGATCCTTGCCCGCCAGTTCCGGGTGTTTGGCCAGGAACGCCTTGCTGTAGCGCTTCATGAACGGATAATCCAGCGCCCACCACGCCAGGCCCAGGAAGGGCACCCAGATCAGTTCTTTCTTGAGGAAGAATTTGAAGAATGGCGTGCGCCGGTTCAGCGTCTGGATCAGCGCCGGGATGTCGACCCAGGATTGATGGTTGCTGATCACCAGATACGAAGTATCGCGGCGCAGATCGTCACCGCCATGGATGTCCCATTGGGTGGGGATGCACAGGCGGAAGATCAGCTTGTCGATCTCGGACCAGGTCTCGGCGATCCACATCACCACCCATGAGGCGTAATCACGAAAACGGCCGGGCAGGACCAGTTTGAGCAGAGCAAACACCAGCAATGGCCCGATCAGGACCAGAGTGTTGAGCACAAGCAGCAGGGTCACGAAACAGCCGGTGAGCAGGCGGCGCATAAGTCACTCATGGAAGCGGTTGGGCGCGCCATGATAAGCAGCTTCGGGCAACAGGCCAAATCGGCGGTGACGAATGTTTCACTTTGGGGTCGGTAACCTTGTGGGAACGATCAAGCGGACAGCGGTCTAAAATCCGGCTGTTCACTCTTATGGAAACCCATTACGTGAAATCCCTCCTTGCATTGCTGTCCCTCATCGCCCTGCCGGTCATGGCCGCCGAGCCGACCCTCTATGGGCGTTACGAATACATCGCCCTGCCGGAAATCGGCGGACAGGTCCTCAAGGCCAAAATGGACACCGGCGCCCTGACCGCGTCGCTGTCGGCCAAGGACATCGAAACCTTCAAGCGCGATGGTGAAGACTGGGTGCGTTTCCGACTCGGCACCAAGAATGCGAGCAATCAGGTCTACGAACACAAGGTCGCGCGTATCAGCAAGATCAAGACCCGGTCCGAAGAGGAGGAAGATGACAGCGAAGTAGTCGCTCCCACGAAGCGCCCAGTGGTCGATCTGGAGCTGTGCCTGGGTAACGTCAAGCGCACCGTGGAGGTCAACCTCACCGACCGCAGCAGCTTCAACTACCCGTTGCTGATTGGCGCCAAGGCGTTGCGCGAGTTCGGGGCGGCGGTGAATCCTGCACGGCGCTTCACGGCGGACAAGCCCGATTGCTGATCTTTTGCAGGTTTAAACCTTCGGCATCGTCGCAATCATCGAAGGCCGCTGACTCACCTCGAAATACCATGCCGCCAGTTGCGGATTCGCTGTGCGCCAATCCAGATCCGGATGGCGCAGGTCCAGGTAACCCAGTGCACAGGCCACGCTGATCGCGGCCACATCGAAATGGCAGGTCAGCTCGGCAATCGCGTCCTTTTCCAGCAATGCCAAGGCACGACGGATCTTGTCGCGCTGGCCGTCGAGCCACTCGTCCCAGTGTTTTTCCGGGGCGCGCAGGGCGACTTCGTAGCGCACCAGCACAGCCGCGTCCATGATCCCGTCGGCCAGCGAAGCGAGGGTCAGGCGTCGCCAGCGGGCCGAGCCTTCGCGGGGGATCAGCGGGTTGCCGACGTGCTGCTGATCGAGGTAGTCGAGGATGACCCGGCTGTCATGGATGACATTGCCATCGGCCAGGCGCAGCGCCGGGATTTTGCCCAGGGGATTGTCGTCGATCAGGGTCAGGTCCGGGTTGACCGGGGTGAGCACGCTGGTCTGCAACGCCACGCGGTTCTGTTGACCGGTTTCGTGCAGCAGCACCATGACTTTGCGAACGAAGGGGGAGAGCGGGTTGTGGTACAGGGTCATGCTCGGGGCGGACATGGCAGCGTCTCGGTCGGTGGCAGTGAGGGGCAGCATAGCGCGTTGGCCTGGTCGCTCAAATGACGATCTCCCACAGGTTTTGCATTTCAGCTGGCAGGTTGCAGTGTCTGCCCCGCTTCAGAAGCTGGAGCCACCTGAGGCTTGATCTCACGGGCAACCGTCCAGACGATGAACGCGGCGACGATGTCGAAAATCGCCAGCACCACGAACAGCGGGCTGTAACCGATCTTGGTCACCATCACGCCAAACACCAGGGTGAACGCGGCTGCGCCCAGATAGCCGAACATGCCGCCCATGCCGGTGGCGGTGGCCACTTCGTTCTTGCCGAAGGAGTCGGAGGTGATCGCATACAGCGCACCGGACAAGGTCTGGTGAGCGAAGCCGCCGATGCACAGCAGCGCAATCGCGGTGTATGGGCTGGCCACCAGGCCGATGCAGGCCGGGCCAATCATGCACGAGGCACCGAACAACAGGACCATCTTGCGCGAGGTGAACAACGACACGTTGCAGTACTTGTGGAAGAACGGGCTCAAGTAACCGCCGAGCACGCAGCCAAGGTCAGCGGCGAGGAACGGCAGCCAGGCGAACATCGCGATCTCTTTGATGTTCATGTGCCGTTCGGTCATCAGGTACAGCGGAATCCACGCGTTGAAGGTTTGCCAGGCCGGCTCGGAGAGCATGCGCGCGCTGGCGATGGCGTAGAAGTTGCGGTTGCCGATGATCTTTTTCCAGTTGCCTTTTTTCGTGGTCGGGTCTTTGAAATGCTCTTCCTGACCGCTGAGGATGTAGTCGCGCTCTTCGTCGCTCAGGCGCTTCTGATCCCTCGGATGTTTGTAGAGCACCATCCACAGGAAGGTCCAGGCCACGCCCAGGCCGCCGACGATCAGGAACGCCAGTTCCCAGCCGCTGTGCAGAATCGCCCAGACCACCAGTGGTGGCGCCAGTACGGCACCAATTGATGAACCGATGTTGAACCAGCCGATGGCCACCGAGCGCTCTTTGGCCGGGAACCATTCTGTGGAGGTCTTGACCGCTGCCGGCAGCCCCGCCGCTTCGGTCAGGCCAAGCAGACCGCGGACAAAGGCCAGGCCCTGCCAACCCGTCGCCAGCGCGGCCAGTGCACAGGCGATCGACCAGGCGAAGGCGAAAATGGCGAAGCCCATTTTGGTACCGATGGCATCGATGATATAGCCGGCCACCGGTTGCATCAGCGCATAGCACACCTGCCACGCGACCACGATGTGCGAATACTGCTCGGTGGAGATGTTCATTTCGCTCATCAGGGTCGGAGCGGCCACTGACAGGGTATTGCGAGCCAGGTAGTTGACCATCAGGCCGGCCGTCACCAGACCGACCATCCACCAGCGGATGCCTTTGACTTTCATCACTTCACCATCATTTTTTGGATTTATTTTTGGTGCTGCAGATGTTGTAGGTTGTCGTACAACGTGCGCATTTATAGAGGTGCAAGAGTAAAACTGTCAACAGATATGTCAGTGAATTTGCTGGGGGGCGACGGGTGGGC
>NZ_JAGYGN010000052.1:0-13546 GCF_019947515.1 Pseudomonas sp. A-B-19 | reverse complement strand
TCAGGTTGGCCTCGCGGCTTCCCCCTTGCGTTTCACTACAGTTCTCGTCACTCATTCTGGTCACCACTTTTCAGGTGACTGGTTTTGGCCCATGCCGGGCACACTGGGAGCGAGCTTGCTCGCGATGAGGCAGTGTCAGTCAGCGAAGATGTTGAATGACACACCGCAATCGTCGGAACGCCGCCCGGAGCAAGCTCGCTCCCACAGGGTTTGGCAGTGTCTGGACTAGCGGACGCTACTGGTGAAGCGGCTTACGCCCGGCAGTTCCAGAACGATCTCGTCACCGACATTCAGCGGACCGACGCCCACTGGTGTGCCCGTCAGAATCACATCGCCGGCCTGCAGCGAGAAGCAGCCGGCCATGTGCTGGATCATCGGCACGATCGGGTTGAGCATTGCACTGCTGTTGCCGTCCTGGCGTACTTCACCGTTGATGGTCAGGCGGATACCGATGTCGGTCAGGTCGGCGAACGCGCTACCGGACACAAACGGAGCAATCACTGCCGCGCCGTCGAAGGACTTGGCGATTTCCCAGGGCAGGCCCTTGGATTTCAGCTCGGCCTGCTTGTCGCGCAGAGTCAAGTCCAGGGCCGGGGCGAAGCCGGAAATGGCGTCGAGCACTTCTTCGCGGCTCGGCCTGGTCGACAACGGCTTGCCGATCAAGACCGCGATTTCCGCTTCGTAATGCACCGAACCGCGCTCGGTCGGAATGCTGAAACCACCTTCCAGCGGCACCACACAACTGCCCGGCTTGATGAACAGCAGTGGCTCGGTCGGTACCGGGTTATCCAGTTCCTTGGCGTGTTCGGCGTAGTTACGGCCGATGCACACCACTTTCCCCAACGGGAAATGAATACGCGTACCGTCGACATACTGGTGCTGATAGCTCATTACCGACTCCTGCCTTCATGGATGCTTAAAGATTGCAGATCAAACCGCGAAGATCTTGCCCGGGTTCATGATGCCGTTCGGGTCGAACACCGCCTTGACCGCTTTCATGTACTCGATCTCGACCGGAGAGCGGCTGTAGGTCAAGTAATCACGTTTGGTCATGCCCACGCCGTGCTCGGCGGAGATCGAACCGTTGTACTTCTCGACGGTTTCGAACACCCACTTGTTGACGGTGGCGCACTTGGCGAAGAACTCGTCCTTGCTCAGGTTATCCGGCTTGAGGATGTTCAAGTGCAGGTTGCCGTCGCCGATGTGGCCGAACCAGACGATCTCGAAGTCCGGGTAGTGCTCGCCGACGATCGCGTCGATTTCCTTCAGGAACGCCGGGACTTTCGACACAGTGACCGAGATGTCGTTCTTGTACGGCGTCCAGTGGGAAATGGTTTCGGAGATGTATTCGCGCAACTTCCACAGGTTCTGCAGCTGGGTTTCGCTCTGGCTCATCACGCCGTCCAGTACCCAGCCCTGCTCGACGCAGTGCTCGAAGGTTTCCAGGGCGTGGTTGGCTACATCTTCGGTGGTCGCTTCGAATTCCAGCAGCGCGTAGAACGGGCAGTCGGTTTCGAACGGCGCCGGGACATCGCCACGGCCCATGACTTTGGCCAGGGCCTTGTCGGAGAAAAATTCGAAGGCGGTCAGGTCAAGCTTGCTCTGGAAGGCGTGCAGCACCGGCATGATCGAGTCGAAATCGGCCGTGCCGAGAACCATCGCGGTGAGGTTTTTTGGCGCGCGATCCAGGCGCATGGTCGCTTCGACAACAAAGCCAAGGGTGCCTTCGGCGCCGATGAACAGCTGACGCATGTCGTAGCCGGTAGCGTTCTTGATCAGGTCGCGGTTCAGCTCCAGCACGTCGCCCTTGCCGGTGACCACTTTCATGCCGGCGACCCAGTTACGGGTCATGCCGTAGCGAATCACCTTGATCCCGCCGGCATTGGTGCCGATATTGCCGCCAATCTGGCTCGATCCTGCCGAGGCGAAATCCACCGGGTAGTACAGGCCTTTTTCTTCGGCCACGTTCTGCAGATGCTCGGTGACCACGCCCGGCTGACAAACGGCGGTGCGGTCAGTGAGGTTCACGTCGAGGATCTGGTTCATATAGTCGAACGACACGACCACTTCGCCATTGGCCGCTACCGCTGCTGCGGAAAGACCGGTACGACCGCCGGACGGCACCAACGCCACCTTGTGTTTATTGGCCCACAGGACAATGGCCTGGACCTGTTCGGTGGTCTTGGGGAACACGATGGCGGCCGGGGCCGGGGCGAAATGCTTGGTCCAATCCTTTCCATAAGCATTCAGGGAGTCGGCATCGGTCAGCACCTTGCCAGGCTCAACCAGTGTCTTCAGCTCATCAATCAGGGCAGGATTGGTCATCGACAGAACTCTCGAACAATTCATGGTCATCCTGAGAACGCTTCACGTCGCAGGAATGAGTGTTTAGCGGGGTGCATATGCTAGCATACCGACCCCGCAGGATAGTGCCCAAGGGCTGTTCTGCGGCGACGGCTTTCCTGCCGCTCGGGTCAGCGTCTGTTGACCATTTCCTGCCATTTTTCTCCGGGATACAGGTTTACGCAGATGAGCAAGACTTCTCTCGATAAGAGCAAGATCAAGTTCCTTCTTCTCGAAGGCGTCCACCAATCGGCTGTCGACGTCCTCAAGGCGGCGGGCTACACCAGCATCGAGTACCTCACCGGTTCTCTGCCGGAAGCCCAGCTCAAGGAAAAGATCGCTGATGCTCACTTCATCGGCATTCGCTCCCGCACTCAACTGACCGAAGAGATCTTCGATCACGCGAAGAAGCTCGTGGCGGTAGGGTGTTTCTGCATCGGCACCAACCAGGTCGACCTGGACGCGGCCCGCGAACGCGGTATCGCCGTGTTCAACGCGCCGTACTCCAACACCCGCTCCGTAGCGGAGCTGGTGCTGGCTGAAGCGATCCTGCTGTTGCGCGGCATCCCTGAGAAGAACGCTTCCTGCCACCGTGGCGGCTGGATCAAGAGCGCGGCCAACTCCTTCGAGATCCGCGGCAAGAAGCTGGGCATCGTCGGATACGGCTCGATCGGTACTCAACTGTCGGTCCTGGCGGAAGGCCTGGGGATGCAGGTGTACTTCTACGACACCATCACCAAGCTGCCATTGGGTAACGCTACTCAGGTAGGCAAGCTGCACGATCTGCTGGCGATGTCCGACATCGTTTCGCTGCACGTACCGGAAACCGCCGCCACCCAGTGGATGATGGGCGAGAAGGAAATCCGTGCCATCAAGAAAGGCGGCATCCTGATCAACGCCGCCCGCGGCACCGTGGTCGAACTGGACGCCCTGGCGGACGCGATCAAGGACAAGCACCTGATCGGCGCGGCCATCGACGTATTCCCGGTGGAGCCACGCTCCAACGACGAAGAGTTCGAAAGCCCGCTGCGTGGCCTGGACAACGTGATCCTGACCCCGCACATCGGTGGTTCCACCGCTGAAGCCCAGGCCAACATCGGTCTGGAAGTGGCGGAAAAACTGGTCAAGTACAGCGACAACGGTACCTCGGTATCGTCCGTGAACTTCCCGGAAGTGGCCCTGCCGGCTCACCCTGGCAAACACCGCCTGCTGCACATCCACGAGAACATTCCGGGTGTGATGAGCGAGATCAACAAGGTCTTCGCCGAAAACGGCATCAACATCTCCGGTCAGTTCCTGCAGACCAACGAGAAGGTCGGCTACGTGGTGATCGACGTCGACGCCGAATACTCGGACCTGGCGCAAGAGAAGCTGCAACACGTCAACGGCACCATCCGCAGTCGCGTGCTGTTCTAAAGAACAGCGGCGAGCTTGCGTGTAATAAAAAGGGAGCCCCTGCGAAGGGGGCTCCCTTTTTTATTTCACATTGACGGTGATCTTTTTGGAGACGATCGGCGGCTCGAACGGTATGTGGTTGCTATCGCCCAGTTCAAGCTGCAGGGTGTGTTTGCCCGGCGTGAGCGTTATTTCAGCCTGGGTCTGCGCACCGCCGAAATGCAGGTGGTTGGCATCTTTGGGGATCGGCACACCGGCAGCTGGCAGCTTATCGTCATCAACATCGACCAGCACATGGTGATGACCGGTGTTCTTGGTGGTATCGCCCGCCGGCGCCAAGGCAATGTTCTCGACTGCGAACTTGACGACGACGGTCTGTGGAATCGTCGCACCGTCCTTGGGAGAAACAATGGACACTTCGGCGCCTTTCGGAGCCGGCGTTGCACTGGCCAGCACTGAAACACCCATCAACAGGCCAGCCAAAGCAGCACGTGACATAAAGGTTTTCATTCTCTTCTCCAGTTTTTCCGTAAAATTCGCGTGGCCATGACAACTTCATGGCCATTCGTTGTCGAAGGCACTCGACAACCATAGCAAAGCGAGCCTGAATCAGAGGGTCGCGATAATAAATTCAAAGGAGTGACCATGCGCTTTCTGCCTGGCCTGATCTGCCTGCTACCCCTTTTGAGCCCCTTGGCTCATGCCGAACTGATTGATGACATCAACGACCGGGGCGAATTGCGCATTGCCGTTGAAGCCAACACCCCCCCATTCAATTTCAAGGATGACGACAAACTCACCGGTTTCGAAGTCGAACTGGGCCAACTGCTGGCAAGTGAACTCGATGTCCGGGCCGACTTTGTCGTCACCGACGGCAGCGATCTGCTGACTGGCGTCGAAAGTGGCAAATACGACATCGCCATCAACCACATAGCAGTGACCCCGGACCTCCAGGATCGTTTCGACTTCAGCGAACCTTACGTTCAAACCCATGCGCAATTGATCGCGCAAAAAGAAGAGCCGCGCTCCATTCTGCTGGTGCAGTCGCTGACAGAAGAGAAGCCCAAAGCCAACCCGGCCGTGAGCCTGGCGATTCCGTTTCAGAAGGGTAATCCGGCGTTCCATGCCAGCCTGGAAAACGCGTTGCAGCGGATCAAGAATGATGGGCGACTGCAAGCGCTGGAGCAGAAGTGGTTGGAGAAGGATGCGGATGTAATGCCGAAACAATAACCTGTAGGAGCTGGCTTGCCAGCGAAGGCGGCCTTCCAGTCAACATTTTTGTTGGCCTTGACGCCCTCTTCGCTGGCAAGCCAGCTCCTACACGGGTGTTCGGTGTTAGCTCAGTGTTGTCAGGGCTGCTGCCGCCTCAGCCAACTCCAGCTCGCTGAACACCTGCACCCCATGGCGCCTGAGCAACGCCGCCGTCACGCCCTCGCCACTGACCTTCACACATCTGAATGTCCCGTCATAGGTCAGCAGATTACCGCAGGACGGGCTGTTGGCCTTGAGAATGGCGATGCGGATGCCATGCTCGCGGACCAGCTCAAGTGCCTGATACGCCCCGGACAGAAACTGCGCGCTGACATCCTCGCCTTCGGTAGTGATCACCAGCGCCTGGCCGTCGAGAACTTGCCCGCCCTGCCCGCCTGGAATTTCCGCCGCTGCCCGTGGCGTCGGCAAGCCGCCAGCGACCTCCGGGCACAAGGGTATGACCCGACCTTCATCGAGCCACTGCGCAAGCTGATCGAACGGCCCGCTGGCCCCGCCGTCGTAACGAACCCGGTGACCCAACAGGCAGCGGCTGACGAGAATTTTCTGCATGATCAGAACGGCTCGTTACCGCGCCGGCGGAACCAGCCGGTCAGCGAAAGGCGATCCCGGGTCGCGGGCAGGACTTCGTGGGGCACCTCTGCGGAGAGAAACACCACCAGGCATCCGCCGATAGGTTGCACGTCGTGGACGCGATCATTGTCGAGGTACATGCGTAATTGGCCGCCGTGCTCGGGAAGCCAGCCGTCATTGAGGTAAACCACCGCCGAAACCATGCGCCGGTCGTCATCGCGGAAGCGGTCGACATGCTTCAAGTAAAAGGCACCGGGCGGGTACATGGCAAAATGGCTTTCGAAGTCCTCCAGGCCGAGAAACAGACCGCGATTGATTGCCTCGCGCAGGCTGCCCATCAAACTCAGGTAACTGTCGCAAGCCTCGGCCTGGCCGGGGTCGATCCACTGGATATGGTCGCCACGAATCCCTTCGCGGATCTCCGATGACGGTCCACGACCCACGGCGGCCGGAGCCAGCTCACCCTCGACAGCACGCTTGCGACACTCGGCCGCCAGCGCCTGGGTCAGATCCAGAGGCAGGAAAATATTCTGCTGCGACCAACCGTGCTCGGCCAGATCGTCGACGATTCGTAACAGCAGCGGGTGATCAGAGGATATTTGCATGCCGCGCATAGTATTCCTGTGCCCGCAAATCCGACAGAGCCGCGCAGCGGGCTGATACGAATTCTCGACAAGTACGGATGCCGCACGGAGAATAGTCGCCTGCTGACTGGAGTCCCTATGCGCCGTTTGCTTTTATCACTGCTGATGTTCTGCGTATTGCCCGCCTGGGCAGACAGCCACGACCAGTTGTACAAGGTCGCCGGCTGGCCGGAACAACGCGCGCATTTCAGCGACGCCCTCTCGGCCGCTCAGCAACGCTACCAGGGCAGCCTGCCTCCAGCGGTGTTTCAGGCACTGGTCAGCAACAGCAATCAGCGATTTTCCGCCCAGGCAATGGACCAGCGCGCCGAAGCGCAATTGCGCAAGAACCTCGCCAACCCCAAACCCGCGCTGACGTTTTTCCAATCACCCTTGGGCAAGAAAATCGTCGCCGCCGAGCTGCTGGCGACCCGTCGCGACCAACTGGCAAAAAACGCCAAGGGTTTGCCGAAAATGCAGGCCAGCGACAACCGCCTGCTGATCATCGGCCATTTGGCACAAGCCCTGCCCGCACGCGAGGCCGGCGCGGAAGTCAGCCTGGCGATTGCGGGTGTCGCCGCCGATAGCTTGAGCTCGATGATTCCCGGGCTGCTCGGTGCCGGTCAGGCACAGGGCATGCTGAACGGACAACGTCAGCGCCTGATGGACCAGATCGGCAGCGACCTCAACAACACGCTGTTGTATGTCTATCGCGACCTGTCGGACGACGAGCTGGAAGAGTTCGCGACCTTTGCCGAATCGGCGCAAGGCCAGGCTTATTATCAGGCCGCATTGGCTGCGATTCGGGCGGGGTTGGCGGTGGGGCAGAGCAATTCGAACCTGGCCCAGTGATCCTCACCAACTGATAGACCGCTATCGCGAGCAAGCTCGCTCCCACAGTGTTTTGAGTCAACCCACAACTTTGTGATCGCCGCGAAACCTGTGGGAGCGAGCTTGCTCGCGATGGGGCCAGAACAAGCACTAGGGATTGCGTCCCTTGATCCGCCTGGTCAAAAACCCGAAATACTCCTGCCGCATCACCAACGTTTCATTCGCCAGATGATGCCGTGCCTCGGGCAGCATCAGCACCTGCGGCCGATCAAACTTGCCCCGCAAAACGTCCAGGTTGTGCTCCCAATCCACTGTCATGTCGGCCTGGCCCTGCACGATCAGCGGTCGCCGCGTGCTCGCAGGCGCTGCTTCGATACGCTTGATCCAGCGTGCCAATGCGCCCACCCAGGCTGTCGGCAGGCGCAGCGGCTGCAACGGATCGGCTTGCAAAAACGGCAGAAAGGCCGGGTCGTTGGAGTTCTCGCTGAAACGCCGGGCGATGGCTTTGACGAAAGGCTTGAGCAGGTAGTAACTCAGTTGCGACCAACCCCACGCCCGCGGCCGTACCAGCGGCGACAGCAAAATCACCTGGCCCTGGGCCGGGCTGTTCGTCCCCGCATTCAACACATGATCGATCACGATCGCCCCGCCGGTACTCTGCCCGCACAGGTGCCACGGTTGCGGCAAGTCGAGGGATTGCGCCTCGCCGAACAACCCTTGCAACGCGTCCTGATACTCGGCGAAATCCTTGATGCTCGCCCGTTCGCCACTGGACAGGCCGTGCCCCGGCAAGTCGCAGGCAATCACCGCAAAACCCTGGTCCAGCGCCCACTCGATCACATGCCGGTAGAGCCCGGTGTGATCGTAGAAACCGTGGATGACAAACAGCGTCGCCTTCGCCCGCTCGGGCCACCAGAACTGGCTGACCAGCTCATAACCATCGACCTCGAACCGCCCAAGGCCACTGCGCACCTGACGCTGCGCAAAATCCAGCCCGTAGAATCGCTGGTAAGCCTGCGCCTGTGCTGACAACGGCTGCCCGGCTGCCAGAGGCAGCAAGCTGGCGCGTAGAAGATCAGGGTCGAAAGTAGCCGGCATGGACGATTCCAGAACGTGAAACGGACTTTATAGGCCTGCGATATTCTTCTGTCGCGGCAAGCATGGCAAGCTAGCCGACCTTCGAGGACTGAACCGATGCGCTCGCCCTTTCGCGCCACCCTGTTTGCCTGCCTGCTCGCCGTGGTGTGTGCCGGCATGTTGTGGGCGGCCTACAACTGGTTCCAGGGGCGTTACCTGCGAGCGTTCAGCGAGCACACCGCGATGTTTTCGGGGGATCCGCTGCGCCTTCCCGAATCCCTCGCCGGCCCTGGCGCCATCCGCCTGGTACATTTCTGGGACCCGGCCTGCCCGTGCAATGTCGGCAATCAACAACACCTGACCGAACTGGTCGAGCGCTATGTACCCCATGGCGTGGAATTCTATGTCGTGCAAAAACCCGGTAGCCACGGCCAATTGCCGGGCACCTTGAGCAGCCTCAAAACCATCGACATCCTGCCCGGTTCCGAACAGGTCCCCGCCAGCCCGGCCGTGGCGATCTGGGATCGCAGCGGCAAACTGGCGTACTTCGGCCCGTACAGCGAAGGCCTTACCTGTAATTCGAGCAACAGTTTTATCGAGCCGATTCTGCAGGCGCTCGATGAAGGCCGTGCGGTGAGTGCCACGCACACATTGGCTGTGGGATGTTACTGCCCGTGGCCTGTCGATCCAACTAAATAGGGAAAGACGCGGCAATACGAATCCCTCCTACGGGCGATGCGCCAAATTGGCGCGCTGTGTTACACAGTGACGCTAGGAATCACAATAACAACAAGGAGTCGCCATGAAACGCAGCTTGACCGCTCTCGCTCTGTTGATCGTCGTGCTGGCTGCCGGGGCCGGCGGGTACCTCTACAGCAAGCAGCCGTCACGCCAGGGCATGGTGGAACTGCAACACTTGCAAGGTTCCGTCACCGTGCGCTTCGACGAGCGCGGCGTCCCGCACATCCGCGCCGAAAACGAAACCGACTTGTACCGCGCCCTCGGCTACGTGCATGCCCAGGACCGCCTGTTCCAGATGGAAGTCCTGCGTCGCCTGGCCCGTGGCGAACTGGCTGAAGTGCTCGGGCCGAAACTGCTCGGCACCGACAAACTGATGCGCAGCCTGCGCATTCGCGAACGCGCCGAAACCTACTTCGCGAACCTCGACAAACAGTCGCCCGCCTTCATCGCCATGCAAGCCTATCTGGACGGTATCAACCAGTATCAGGACAGCCACGCCAAACCCGTGGAGTTCGATGTGCTGGGCATTCCAAAACGCCCGTTCACCGCCCAGGACACCATCAGCATCGCCGGGTACATGGCCTACAGCTTTGCTGCGGCATTTCGTACCGAACCCTTGTTGACATTCGTGCGCGATCAACTGGGGCCTGAATACCTGAACATCTTCGATCTCGACTGGCAGCCCAAAGGCGTGCTCAACGGGACCGCACCCTCCCTGGCCAACGCCGACTGGAAAGACCTCAACGCCCTCGCCCGCCTGAGCGAACAAGCCCTGGCCGACAACGGCCTGCCACAGTTCGAGGGCAGCAATGCCTGGGTCGTCGCGGGCAGCCGGACCCAAAGCGGCAAACCGCTGCTGGCGGGTGATCCGCATATCCGTTTTTCCGCGCCGTCGGTGTGGTACGAAGCGCAGCTCTCGGCGCCGGGCTTTGAACTCTACGGCCACTATCAGGCCCTGATGCCATTCGCCTCCCTGGGCATGAACCACGACTTCGGCTGGAGTATCACCATGTTCCAGAACGATGACCTCGACCTGATCGCCGAGAAGGTCAATCCGGACAACCCCAATCAGGTCTGGTATCGCGGCAAGTGGGTGGACATGGTCACCAGCGAGCAGCAGATCGCGGTCAAGGGCCAGGCACCGGTGACGCTGGTGCTGCGCCAATCGCCCCACGGCCCGATCGTCAACGATGCCTTGGGTAGCGGCGCCGGCAAGACACCGATTGCCATGTGGTGGGCCTTTCTCGAAAGCCAGAATCCGATCCTGGAGGGCTTCTACCAGCTCAATCGCGCCGACACCCTGGCCAAGGCCCGTGGTGCCGCAGCAAAAATCCAGGCCCCGGGCCTGAACGTGGTCTGGGCCAATGCCAAGGGCGACATCGGCTGGTGGGCGGCGGCGCAATTGCCCAAGCGCCCGGCGGGGGTTCGCCCGTGGTTCATCCTCGACGGCAGCACCGCCGAGGCGGACAAGGATGGTTTCTACCCGTTCACGGCCAACCCTCAGGAAGAAAACCCGGCGCGGGGCTACATCGTCTCGGCCAACTTCCAGCCGGTATCACCGACCGGCATGGAGATTCCCGGCTACTACAACCTTGCCGATCGTGGCCAGCAACTCAATCGTCAGCTCAGCGACAAAGCGCTCAAATGGAACCTGGAAAACAGCCAGCAGCTGCAACTGGGCACCACCACCGCCTATGGCCCGCGCTTGCTGGCGCCGTTGTTGCCGGTGTTGCGCGAAGTGGTGAGCGATCCCGCCGAACTCAAACTGGTGGAGCAACTGGCCCAGTGGCAAGGCGATTACCCGCTCGACTCCACCAGTGCCACGTTGTTCAACCAGTTTCTGTTCAACCTGACTGACGCGACGATGCACGATGAGCTGGGCAACGATTTCTTCGAGACGCTGCTCTCGACCCGGGTGATCGACGCCGCGTTACCCCGCTTGGCCGCCAGCGCCGATTCGCCGTGGTGGGACAACCGCGGCACACTCGGCAAGGAAACCCGTGCCGACACGGTCAAGGCGGCCTGGCAAGCCAGCATCGCGCACCTCAAGACCACCCTCGGTGCAGACTTCGCGCAATGGCAGTGGGGCAAGGCGCACACATTGACCCATGGTCATCCGCTGGGGCAACAAAAGCCGCTGGACCTGATCTTCAACGTCGGCCCCTTCGCCGCACCCGGCACCCATGAAGTGCCGAACAACCTCTCGGCGAAGATCGGCCCGGCTCCGTGGCCTGTCACCTACGGCCCTTCGACCCGGCGCCTGATCGACTTCGCCGACCCGGCCCACAGCCTGACCGTCAACCCGGTCGGCCAGAGCGGCGTGCTGTTCGACAGTCACTATGATGATCAGGCCGAGGCCTACGTCGAGGGGATGTACTTCCAGGCGCATCTCAATGACGAAGAAGTCACGGCCAATACCCGCAGCACCTTGAAGCTGTTGCCGGCGCGGGCTGCACCGTAGATTTTTGCTGGCTGGACCGGCCCCATCGCGAGCAAGCTCGCTCCCACAGGGATCTTTGCTGATCACAAATTGTGTGAACACCAGAGAAACCTGTGGGAGCGGGCTTGCCCGCGAAGAGGCCCTCACAGGCAACAAAAATGTCAGCTCAAACCATCGCCGCAAAATTCAGCCTGAACTGCTGCGGCGTCACCCCCAATCTACGATTGAACACACTGCGCATGTGCTGGGCATCGCGAAAGCCGCATTGATAGGCCACGGTCTTGAGGGGTGCGCGGGTGCTTTCGAGCATCACCCGCGCCGCATCGACCCGTGCGCGTTCGACGAACTCGGCCGGGGTGACTTTCGCTTCCCTGGCGAACACCCGGGAGAAGTTGCGTGCGCTCATATTGGCGGCATTGGCCAGGTCGGCGATGGTCAGGTCGCCAGTGAGATTGGCCAGCACGTAATGCTGAACCATCGCCACCACCGAATCCGGTTCGGCGTGAGGCGTGAGGAACGGGCTGAACTGCGATTGCCCGCCCGAACGCTGGGTGAACACCACCAGCCGCTTGGCGACATTCAGCGCCACTTCCGGCCCGTGATCCCGGCCCAGCAGATATAGAGACAGATCGATGCCCGCAGTGACGCCGGCCGAGGTGAACAGGTTGCCGTCCTCAACGTACAGTCGATCCGCCTCCACCCGGGTCGATGGGCACAAGGTCGCCAGCGCTGACGCATCATTCCAGTGGGTAGTGACCGTGCGTTCCTCCAGCAATCCGGCCCGGGCGAGCATGAAGGCACCATTGCAGATCGAGCCAAACCGTTGCGCCCGCGCGCAGGCGTCGCGCAGCCAAATGTCGAATGCCGCGCTGAAACTCATGAACGGCAACTGCGGCCCGCCAGCCACCAATAACAAGTCGTACGCCTCCAGCGCTTCGCTGAAATGCCGATGGGCATTGAGTGCCAAACCGTTGGAGCACGCCATCATCCCGTGCTCGACGCCGATCACCTCCAGCCGATAGTGATCCTGCGGGGCAAGGAAGCGATTGGCTTCGGAAAACACATCCATGGGACCGGTGACATCCAGTGACTGGACGCCGGCGAATACCACGATGGCAACGGATTTACTCATTGTCTGAAAACGCCCTCAATGAATCAGGATTGACACTTACCTGTGGCGAGGGGGCTTGCCCCCGTTGGGGTGCGAAGTACCCCTAAAACCAGCAACCCAAATGCATCAGGCACACCGCGATTACAGGTTTTGCGGCTGCTGCGCAGCCGAACGGGGCGGTGCGGCGATCCGACAAGCCCCCTCGCCACAAAAGCAGGTTTAGTGCGACCAACCCTAGCCAATCCACACACAACAAGCGAGGTTGGCGCGATATGCACGCTCATTGGCCGGGATCGCAGCCATGGATCGATTGTCCGGTTTCGGGGGCCGGAACAGACTGAAACCCTCATCACGACGAGGAAAATTCCATGAGCACCACCATCGCCGGCATCAGGATCCCCGACAGCGCACTGGCCAAGGCCACTACCGAATACATCCGCGACATCGAATCGGACCTGCTCTACCACCATTCGCGCCGAGTGTTCCTGTTTGGCGCACTGAGTGGCGAGCGCAAGCAATTGCCCTACAACCCGGAGTTGCTGTACGTCGGCGCGATGTTCCATGACCTGGGCCTGGTGCAAGGTCATCGCAGTGACAACGAGCGCTTCGAAGTCGATGGCGCCAATGCGGCAGCCGCATTTCTCAAGCCTTACGGATTGAGCGATGACGACATCGAACAGGTCTGGTTATCGATTGCCCTGCACACCACACCGGGTGTGCCTGGGCACTTGCGGCCCACCGTGGCGCTGGTCACGGCTGGCGTCGAGATGGATGTGCTGGGCATGGACTACGCGGCGTTTTCCAGCGTGCAGCGCGAAGCGGTGGTGCATGCGCATCCACGGGGCGAGGGATTCAAGGAGTGCATCATCTGCGCCTTTGCCGGCGGTTTGCGCCATCGTCCGCAGACTGCATTCGGTAATGTGAAGACCGATGTGCTGGTGGATCAGGAGCCGGGGTTCAAGCCGATGAACTTCGTCGAGGTCATTCGTAAATCCCCTTGGGTCGCCTAAAACCAATGATTGGGTGGAGGCAACGGGCTTGCGCCCGTTACCCCTCCCACACCACCGGACGTGCGGTTTTCCGCATCCGGCGGTTGAACAGCTCAGCAAGGGGCTGAGGCGAAGTCCTGCGGCGTCCACAGTC
>NZ_JAGYGN010000051.1:0-17299 GCF_019947515.1 Pseudomonas sp. A-B-19 | reverse complement strand
CGAGACCAGCGTGACGCTGACCGGTACCGCGAGCAAAGGTCAGAAGGTCGAAGTTTTCGATGGCACCGAGTCCAAAGGCCAGCCCACCGCCGACCCGGCGACGGGGATCTGGAGCCTTCCGGTGACGGGGCTGAGCGTGGCGGCCCACAGCTTCACGGCCAAAGCGCTCTATGGTTCGGGCCAGGTGTCAGCGGCGCGAACCTTGACCGTCACGGCGATCGTGGCGCCGACCATCACCTCGGTCAAAGGCTCGCCAAGCGGGGTCGAAATCCCCAACGCCGGCCTGACGACCGAGACCAGCGTGACGCTGACCGGTGCGGCCAGCAAGGGCCAGCAAGTCGATGTGCTCGATGGCACCGTGTCCAAAGGCCAGCCCACCGCCGACCCGGCGACGGGGATCTGGACCCTGACGGTCAGCGGGCTGACGGTGGCCGCCCACAGCTTCACGGCCAAAGCGCTCTATGGTTCGGGCCAGGTGTCAGCGGCGCGGACCTTGACCGTGACGGCAGTCGTGGCGCCGACCATTACCTCGGTCAAAGGCTCGCCAAGCGGGGTCGAAATCCCCAACGCCGGCCTGACGGTCGAGACCAGCGTGACGCTGACCGGTACCGCGAGCAAAGGTCAGAAGGTCGAAGTTTTCGATGGCACCGAGTCCAAAGGCCAGCCCACCGCCGACCCGGCGACGGGGATCTGGAGCCTTCCGGTGACGGGGCTGAGCGTGGCGGCCCACAGCTTCACGGCCAAAGCGCTCTATGGTTCGGGCCAGGTGTCAGCGGCGCGGACGTTGACCGTAGTGGCACTGGTCACGCCAAGCGTTACCAGGGTCAGGGATCCTCAGGGAAATACAATTACCAACGGCGGCAGGACAACGGCAACCACGGTCTATGTCAGCGGCAGTGCGTCTATCGGTACCACAGTCGAGGTTCGCGATAATGGTATTCGGAAGCAGGACGCAGCGGTCAACGGTAGCGGGGGATGGGGGGAAATCAGCTTGTCGGTGGGTGTCGGTTCTCATAGCATCACGGCCAGAGCGCTTTACGGCAGTAATCCAGTGTCAAATGCCTGGTCCTTCAGCGTTGTACCCTCGTTGGCGTTCGATACAACTTCTGTAGTTCTGAATGGCATGCTAGTCAGACGATTGGACAGGACTGTGATCAATCCCCCAACAGGGACCTCCATAACACGCCAAGCAAGCGGAGGTGTACCGCCCTATATCTACAGCACCAATGACCCGGCGGCTGTTGAAGTAAACCCAGCGACGGGACAAGTGATCGGCCTACGCAACCGGACTGCACGCATCACGGTTTCCGATCGGGCGGGATCTACGGCGTCCTATCAGATAACCATCCAGAATGTTTGGTATATACGCAACTACGGAGACGGGCGCAGTAACTGGTCGACAATGGTTGATGTAGCGAACAGGGATGGCGGACATGTCCCCGCACTCGCTCATTGGCGTGCTCTGAGAGGTGTGTACGGTGGCGATCCGGGAGGATATGTCAATACCTACTATTGGTCTTCAGACACACACGCTTGGGGATCGCACTGGTTGCTTCGCCCATCGGATGGCGTTGTCTATGGAGAGAATGACAACGGGAAAATTGCTTGCATAGGGGTCCTGATGCCATCCAATTAATCTCGTGGGCCCTTCATCAGTTCCATGAAGCAAAAAAAAAGCAGAAAAGGTGACAGCAGAAAAGGTGACGGATCTATTTATGACCATTCTTTTTGTGAGCATGAATCCGTCACTTCTATTCTCGACGAACTTACCTGACGACAGGTCTACATTTATCCGCTCTACCGGCATCGGGCGCCACGGGCTTAAATAACGGGCTCCCCTTTCTCGGTGGCCCGGGTATTGACCTACGTATACCAGATTCGCCTGCCGCGCCGGCGATGGCAAGCGTCCGGATTCGCTCAAGGACGATCCACCGATTCCGCCGGATTTGCGCCGCGACTCCTGATTTCGCGTTGTCTCTGCCGGCCCCTTCGCTGGCAAGCCAGCTCCTACAAGATTTCGCGGAACCTGTAATTGAAGGAAAAGGGGACAGATTTATTTAGCTGAATTTACTTTGCAGGCCTGCCTTGCCCTCGACATATTATTCGAAGCCCCGTGAGGTGTTCGATCTCGTCCACAAAGCTGGAGGTTCCGGTCAACTGCCCGCACTGGAGAGCATCTCTTATGAGTTTCAGCTCTCCGGTCGGAGCAGCCTGCTCTACAAATGTTCTATAGCGATTACGACGAATGAGATCCGTCGTGCCCAGTGCCTTGGAGCATGGATCGACATCCAGCCAATTGTCTTCAGCATGCTCTATCAAGCGAACACGGAAACTGGACCATGGATAGTCTTCTGCATGCGGCACCATGCGAGCTCTCACCGGGTTCAGTTCGATGTATCGGCTGCATGCAAGAAGACAGGTATCGGTTTGAACGACACTGGATTTGTAGCGACTCTCCCACAACGTGCCCGAGCGCCCCCCTAGCCTAATGCGGTAACGAGTCATACGAGCTGCGAGAGCTTTCATCAACTGCAAAAATGGGGACGCATTTATTAACGCTTGAAAGTGGGGCCAGATACTGCCTCTCCTGAATGGAAAAGTTGCCCCCCTCCACTGCGATCTCGAACAGGTTTGGTTCCACTGGAGACCGGTGTTTGTCGCGGAACAGGTCGAATGGCTGGCGAACCGGGCGCGGGATAACATCGATCCGCGCTAGCCGCTCACGTGTCGTTCCCCTATTGGCCTGGGAACGCTCTACCGCCGCGCTCCGACAGGATTTCACCGCCCGTCGCTACTGTCAGATCTGACAGTAGCGCCCTCCCCCAACGCTGGCCTTCAATCACTCCGTCGCCCATCGTCCGGAGTTTTCGCCCATGACTACCACCCACTCGCCCGACCCCGCTCCGCTCGCCCTCGAAGAGCGCGCCCCCGGCCGGACCAGTCCTTCGCACCCGTTGACCTTCAGAATCGGGGCCGCGCTGGATTTAAAGGAACCGGCGATCAAGGAAGCCAATGGCAGCAACCTGGACCCGATCGCGGCCAAGGACCGCCTGACCCTGGTGGTGCCCGCCAATGCAGCGTTGCGGCCCGATGATCGGTTGATCGTCATGTGGGTCGGCGCGGCCGGTACACCGGCTGGCGGCTCGCACACCTCCACGCCCAGGCCGGTCAGCGAAGGCCTGGAGTTCCCCATTCCCAACAGCGTGGTGGCTTTCAACCTCGGCCAGCCGGTGACGGTGCGCTACACGGTCACGCGCGGGGACGCTGCACCAAAACCTTCGCTGCCGCTTACGCTGGCGGTGCTGCCGATTGCCGATGGCGATGCCAACCTGACCACGCCGACCATCGACGGGGCCGACAATGCGGGCAACCAGCTGGATGTGACGAAGCTGGCCGATGCGGCGCGCGTGCGCGTGGCCCCGTGGCCGCTGATCGCGGTCGGCCAGAAGATCTGGCTGCGCCTGCAGGGCACCACCGCTGACGGCACACCTTTCGATCCCGCGCCGCTGTATGCGGGCACCACGCTCAGCTCCGGCGGCCTGGCGGGTGTTCACACACAAGCGCCGGTCGCGGCCCTGCGCGGGTTGAAGGACGGCTCATCGCTGCGCATCGAGTTCAAGGTGACCTTCGACGGCAGCGCGAACGAGGCCACGGCCGTCACCTTCCCGGTGCGAACCTACACGGTCAAGGCCCTGGTGGCGCTGACGCCGGAGATCACCTCGGTCAAGGACAGTGCGGACACGGAGATCCCCGAGGGCGGCACCACGGTCGACACCACCGTCACGCTCAGCGGAACCGCGACGGCCGGCCAGAAGGTCGAGATCTTCGATGGGCTCACCACTTCCAAGGGCACGGCCGATGTCGATGGCGATGGCGTCTGGACGCATCGCGTGACGGGCCTGGCCGTGGGCGGCCACAGCTTCACGGCCAAGGGGCTGTATGGCAGCAATCCGGTGTCGCCCGCCAGGACGATCAAGGTGGCCGCGGCGCTGACACCGGCGATCACCTCGGTCAAGGACAGTGCCGGCAGGGAGATTCCCGAAGGCGGCAACACCGTCGATACCACTGTCACGCTCACCGGCAATGCGACGTCCGATTTGAAGGTCGAGATCCGCGATCACACCACCTTCAAGGGCACGGCCGATGTCAATGGCAATGGCGTCTGGACGCTTCGGGTGACAAGCCTGGCCGCAGGCGGCCACAGCTTCACGGCCAAGGGGCTTTATGGCAGTGGACCGGTGTCGCCGGCCCGGACGTTGACCGTGACGCCTCCTCTCTCCGTCAGCCCTGATCCGATGAACCTGAATGGAGTTGTTGTGAGGATTGATGGATGGACACCTGTCAGAGAGGAGATGCCAGGGAACACGGAAACGCGTGTCGCCTCCGGTGGCCTGCCGCCCTATACCTACGTATCATCCAACCCTTCCATCGCCTCGGTGACATTGACGGGCAAGGTCACGGGCAATGCCAACGGGACGGCCACAATCACGGTCACTGACAGCAACCAACGCACCGCCTCTTATTCAGTGACGGTTTCCAATGTATTTCGCCTGATGGCATCAGGTACGTTTACGCATTATTCGCAGGCAGTTGCGTGGATGAATCAAACACCAAATGCATCCCCAATCGAGGCCGCGCAGGTGAACGCAATGAAGCTGTTATATGGATGGCTTCCGCTAACAAGCCATTATTGGCTTCCCAACTCTAATTGGGGTTGCAGGAACGCGGCCGCGTTCTACCACTTCGAACTCCAAGCCGTCCACTGTGCCGACTTTGATAATTCGAACATACTCGGGGCTTGGTTCGTGATACGAACATGACACGCTGGGAGCGGTCTGATCGTAAGCGCGCAATAAACCACGCCCTTCCTTCGAGCGCGACGAAGTGTGAGGCTACGTACCCATGTACAGGAACGTGGGCACGTAATGTCAGATTGGATTTCAGAGTTGGCGCGGCGCCCGGTTGTCGGGCATAAGCGCGATGGTCGCAGCATCTACAACGAGCAGGCCAAGCGCGAGTTGGTCCTGGCGTGTCGTGAGCCCGGCGTATCGATAGCGAAGCTGGCTCGCGATTGCGGGGTCAACGCGAACCAGGTGAGCAGCTGAGTGCGCTTGTATGAGCGACAGTTGGCCAAGAGCACAGCGCCGAGCGTGGACGTTGTCGAAGCGAAGACGCCGGCATTCGTGGCGCTCGAAGTCGCAGCGGCGCGCCAGGAAGAGACGTCGTCCATGGACGTGCAGGCCCGCCTGCCCAACGGAGTTGTGGTCGACTTGCGTGGTTGCGACACGCAGCAGGCGTTGGCGATGATCGAGGCGCTCGGGAGACTGCGATGTTCCGCTTCGACGAAGGGCTGAAGGTCTACCTGCATCGCGAGGCCATCGACTTCCGGGTCGGTCTCAACGGTCTGGCGATCCTGGTCGAGCAAGCCCTCGGGCTGGATCCGTTTGCCGAGGCGGTGTACGTCTTCAGAAATCGGCGACGTGATCGCGTAAAAATTTTGGGCTGGCAGCGAAACGGCTTTTGGATGTTGATGAAACGTCTCGAGGAAGACCGTTTTATCTGGCCTGACGTCGCCACCGTGCCGACGTTGACGGTGGAGCAACTGCACTGGTTGCTCGATGGAATTGATCTGAAAAAAGGTGACGGATCTATTTATGACCATTCATTTGATGGACATGAATCCGTCACTTCTATTTCGACGAATTTAGCTGGCAGGGACGATCTCCCGATTCCGCCGGATTTGCGCCGCGACTCCTGATTTCGCGTTGTCTCTGCCGGCCCCTTCGCTGGCAAGCCAGCTCCTACAAGATTTCGCGGAACCTGTAGGAGCTGGCTTGCCAGCGAAGGCGTCAGTCCAGGCCATGCATTTCCCCCTGAAAAAACTCTCTATTTCTCCCCCCGCAAAAGTTGGAAGGCTTCTTGCGGTAGCCGCCCTGCGCCCGCTTCAGGCGTCAAAGATTTGCTTTAAAGAAACGGGGAAAACCGGTGGATCGCGCTCAGTTAATCAACAGTGCCCGTAGCAACAATGCCGACCTCAGTCGAGGCAATCTGGGTGTGCCGCTGTTGCTGCTGGTCATGCTGGCTACGTGGTCGGTATTGTGGTCTTCGCGATCTTGATGATCATCAACTTCGTCGTGGTGACCAAAGGTGCGGGGCGGATTTCCGAGGTGAGCGCGCGTTTCACTCTCGATGCGATGCCCGGCAAGCAAATGGCGATCGACGCCGACCTCAACGCCGGCCTGATCGATCAGGCCCAGGCCAAGGCCCGCCGTTCGGAAGCGGCCCAAATCCAGGTCACTCGCAGCTCAAGGCGCCACTGCCACCCCAGGATATAATCGATAACGGCGTGGACGCCGTGGCCGCGAAAGAAGGGTTCGACCTGGAAATCAAGCATTACCCGAGGCGTGCGGCCTACGACACCATTCAGTTGGCCTGGGGCAGCGCTTTTGTATATCGGGAGATAACCCCGGAAGAAGCGGCTACCACGGACTCGATTTTCATACGGATCGACCAGCAGACGATCCTCGCCGGAGGGGACAGTTCCGCACTGCTGGTGCACTACATGGTGTTTGATCTGGTTTGGAATTACGCCGAAAAATATTCCTTGCGCACCTATGTACAGGTAGACGCCGGCGCCGCCCGGTTACCAGCGCCGGTCATCAAGGAGGCGTTCAACGGCGTTATCGATCTGATCGCATTGGACAAAAACCCGTCAGGCTCCTGGTTTACGCAAGTCAACCTGAATTCTCCCAGAACGACACCTTGAAGATGTCCTGGATCGGTACCCCGGTGATTGGCCTGCCCTTGGAAAATCACCAATCCCAAACCATCGACAACCTGCCCGCCATCTATGAATTCGAAATCCCCAACGCTGAAATTCGTGCCCTGGCAGGCGGTTCGGGAGATGCTTTCTACATTCTGGAAAAAGCCAACGGCGATCCAGCCCTGTCGTCCAGGCACGCCTTTGCCAATGTCGAAGGCGAGCTCTCTTCATTACCACCCCCGACCATCATAGAGCTGGTCGGGGACGTACTCGATCCGGACCTGCCCTTGGCCACTGTGGTTATCAAAGCCTATCCAGGAATGGCTAACGGCGACCAAATCAAACTGGTCTGGCTGGGCAAAAAAGCCGATGGTGGCGCTTATCTGCATGAAGATAAGGAGTCGATCAGTGAGAATGAAGTCGGCACGGATACCGTGATGTTCGTTTTTGGCGAACATATCGAGGCCCTGAGGAACGGCAGCCTGCGACTGAGCTACTGGGTCTCCAACGACGAGGCGATGGTGTATGACCTCAGGGAGTCCGACTACCTCGATGCCAATGTCCAGGCCATCCGTGCCGAACTCCCGGCGCCTCGGGTCGTTGAAGCGCCTGAGAATACACTGGACCCGGAAATCTACACCGGCAGCGTGACGCTGCGCATTGAGTACTTCGGCACCAAGGCAGGCGACACACTCACCTATTACTGGCATGGGAACCCCGGAGACGGCAGTACCAGTGATTGGGTGCCGATATCCGAAGTCAGCGCCGGCAAGGCACTGGACTTTACTATTCTGCGCAAGTACATCGAACCGAACATCAATGACATTGTGCGGATTCGTTATGTGCTCCTTGAGAAAAGCACCGGCCGGTATCGCTACTCGGCCCTGCTGGAGCTGGCTATCGGCGACCTGCTGGGAGAACGTCCCCCTCCGACGGTCATCGAAGCCTCACCCGAGGATTTTCTCGACCCGATGAATGCACTCGCCGGCGCCACGGTAGAGGTGCGATACGCGAGCATGGATACGCCGCATGAGATCCGTTTGAAATGGCTGGGCACCCCCGGGGCCGGAACATCCGACGATCTGGAGTTGCCCGGCAGTGCCACTGGCAGCGTTCGATTCAACGTTCCCGCCTCGGTGGTCGGGGCCAACATCAACCGTAATGTGATGCTTGGCTATGAGGTGATCCACAAAGGCTTCCTGTTCCCCTCCGAAGTCCTGGAACTGAAAGTGGCGGCCTTTCAGGATCCGGAAACACAACTGCCCAAACCCTGGATTCCCCAGGCGAACAACACAACGCGGGTACTGAACCTGGCAACCTTTGCTGGCAACGCCACTATCACCCTCGAAAAATGGCCGTTCATTGCCGCCAAACAGCGCATCTGGCTACGGCTTGAAGGCAATACTCAAGCTGGAGAGTCTTATTCCATTCCGTTGCTCGACAGCCATGAACTGACCGACGACCAGGCAGGCAATGGCCTGAGCGAAACGGTATTGCGAACCGAGCTGGAGAAACTGGGGCACGACACTCCGCTGACGGCCGTGTGCAAGGTCGGCTTCAGCGCTGAAGCTGACGAAACTTATGCACTGACCTTTCCCCTGACCCGCTACACCTTCAAGACCCGCCATGATTGGGTCGTGCCAGAGATCGTCAGCATCAAGGACTCCTGGGGCGAAGTGGCTGAAGGAGAAAATACCCTCGATAGACGTGTGACACTAAGCGGTACGGCAACCCCGGATTCCAGTATTCAACTCTACGACGGCACCGCCGGCGGAGAGATTCTGAAGGTGACTATCGAGGGTAGCTGGTCTCATGTCCTGTCCGGGCTGAGCGTGAAGTCGTACCGGCTCACCGTGCATGCGCTCGATGGCAGCGAATTTGTCTCCCCGCCGCGGACCTTTTCGGTGGAAGCCGCCAATGCCCCGACCATCACCAGCGTCAGGGACGCCTGGCGGGAAATTGCCCACGGCGGCTACACCGCCAACCGCCAAGTCACGGTAAGCGGTAAAGCCAATGCCAGGCAGAACGTGAAGGTCGTGGGCGTCACAACCCCGGCACCGCAAGTGCCTACCGATGACAATGGTAACTGGAACACCACTTTCAGCGCCTTGAGCCTGCAGCAATATAGCGTTGTTGCCGAAGCACTTTATGGTGAGGGTGTCCCGCCTTCCGCGCCACGGGCATTCACCGTGACGGCGGTCGCCAACCCTGTCATCACCAGCGTCCGAGACTCCCGCGGCGAACTGAGCAACGGCGCCATCACGACCGACAACCGTGTGGCCTTGAGGGGCTCCGCCAGCGCACATCAGAGGGTCCAGATACTCGGCACGACATCGACCGCGCCCGAGATCATTGCCGATTCCACGGGCACCTGGAGCCTTGCACAACTGGCGGTGACACCCAGAAGCTACAGCCTGACCGCTAAGGCGCTATATGGCGACAACGTGCCCGTTTCGCCAGCGCGAACCTTTACCGTGCGCGCGCCTACGCCGCCCTTGAACTTCAACCAAAGCCCGGTAACTTTGAATGGAACCGCGTACATACTCGTCGGGAACGGTACGCTACCCAACTTTGGCGGCGGCACCGCGGTCCGTCATGTAGCCAGCGGAGGAGTACCGCCCTATCGATATAGCTCCAGCAATACCGGAGTCGCTGTGGTCGATGGCAGCGGGCTGGTAACCGTTCGCCGCAATGGCAGCACGACAATCACCGCGACCGATTCGGCCTCGCCACAACAGTCAAGAAGCTACACCGTGACGGTGACGGGTGTCTGGCTATGCCATCACCTTGGGGGCGGGAATTACAAAGTGATTTATGCTTCGGCCGCTGCGCGGGGCCTGCATGTTCCTGATATCGGTACGCTGAGGGCGATCAGCGCAGCTTACGGGGGACGCTTTCCATGGGGAGGTTATACGTGGTCCAGCAGTGCTCACTGGCCATTACCTCCGGTGTATATGTATGCGTTGACCATGAACAACGGGCAGACATGGAAACTATGGGATCTCAACCCGGGTGGCACGGGCCTGGGCATCGGCAGGTGAGGCAGAGACGTTGAACGCAGGCCCCGACACACGGCGGGGCTCGTGTTCGCGATTCAAGCAGATGTGTCATCACCCATTGATCATTCACGACAGGAGCCGCTTTAAAACGAAAGAACCCTGCGCAAAGGCAGGGTTCTTCTTTTGCTTGTCCAGCCGGGCCTGCGCTTACCAGCTATAACGAACCCCCACATTCGCTCCGAACGGCATTTCGATATGCTTGCCGTTGGCATAGTCGAAATCGGCGTGCAACTGCAAGCGCTCACTGAGCTGCGCCGCTATACCAGCGCCCAGCTCGCCGCGCGAACCCGACAGGTCGTTATTGAATACATTGTTATTGACCTGCACCTCGTTGTTTTTGGCAAATTCATGGGCCATGGCCACACGGACATAGGGCTGCACCTGCGTGCCGCTGTCCAGGGTGAAGTTTCGCCCGCCGGTGATGCCGACCTTGCCCAGAAAGGAACGTGTGCGGTCGCCTTCGGCCTGCATGCCATTGTCCAGACCATAATCCTGACTCTGAATCACCACCGTGGAGAACTGGGTAAAAGGCTCGGCGAAATATCCCTTGTCCAGCTTGATGTGACGGCCAAACTCCACCGAGCCGCCCAGGCCCGCGGTGTTGTAGGAGCCCTTGGCACGGGTATTGTCGCTCATCGAGACTTTCGCCTCGTTGTGGAAACGGTTGAGCTTGAGCACACCGTCAAAGTAGTAGCCGGTGTCCGCATCCAGCCAGGTGGTGTAAGCACCCACATAGTAGCTTTTCACGTTGCCCGAGCTGCCACGGCTCAGGTCCAGGTCGGAGTTGCTGTGGCCCGCCATGGCGCCGATCAGCCATTGCCCATCGCCCACCGGCAGTGGCGCGTCGGCCCCCAGCGAGAAGCCCTGCTGGGTTTGCTTGTAGCCAGTGCCGGAAGCCGCGTCCACCGAGTATTTATTGCCATAGGTGCGGCCCCAGGCGCCCGACTTGCCACCGCTGTAACGCAACTCGCCCATGCGGCTGCGCAGGCTGGTCAACTCACCCAGCCAGACGGTCGGCGCCGTGTTGAATATCGCAAGGACCGTGCGGGTACTGGGGCTGACCGTCGCAGTCTCGGGATCCAGGTACCAGTCGGTACCACCGGAAGCATTGCTGGTAGACGCCAGTTTGTAGGAATAGGTGCCGACATCCACCTCGCCGCCGTCCAAGCCAAAGGTAGCGTCTCCCGCCGCCAGCTTGACCAACGTCAGTGCCTCGGGCGACACCGGGTCGAGGCCGGAACCATTCACCATCAGCGTGTGACTGCCACTGGCCACGCCGGTGACATTCAGCACATCGTGTTGATTGGTGGCCCAGTCCACATCCATCTTGAAGGCTCCATTGCCCGCCAGGGTGCCGACGTTCAACTGATAAAACTGGTCAACGCCGCCGAAGGTCACCGTGCCGCCATCCATTGCCAGGGTGCCGACGCTATTGGTGGCCGTCATATTCCAGGTGGAGCCGCTGTTGATGGTTACGCCTGAAACATTGTTCAGACTACCGGTGAATACAGAGCCGTTGGCCAAGGCCAGGTTGCCGGTGCTGCCGGCTTCGACATTGAAATCGCCGGTCATCTGGCCGGCGTCGAAGGACAGGTTGGCGATGCTGTTTTCGGTGACATCGACGTTGCCTGTGAGCACGGTACCGCCACTATTGCTCACCTTCATGTTCGCCGTAGCACCACCCACGACCTCGAGCAGATTGCCATTGCCACCAATGAGATTCGAGCCATTGGCCAGATCGATATTGAGCACGGCCGATGCAGCGTTGGCACCCGATACACGAATGGCTGCACCGTTTTTTCCTTCAACGGTTGTGCCATCGAGCAGCACGTTGCCCTCACGCGGAAGCGGCCGGTTGCCCCGCAGATCAAGTCCGTTCAGGCCGCCAATGATCGTGCTGTCGGTAAATTTCGCGTCGGCGCTGAACAACCTGGCACCGTAACTGCCGGCACCCGTGCCTTCGATATGAGAGTTGCTGACGTCCAAAGTACTTAACGCCGAAGCGAAGGCGCCGCCATCACGCCCCTTGATAACGCTACCGGCCGATACCGTTGCCGTCGAACCCACTGTGGGATTCTGCAACAGCTGCAAGCCAATCCCATAGTCGTTGGTCACGGTGCTGTTGCTGATCGTTGCCTCACTGCCCTCCAGACGCACTCCAGCAGCACTTCCCGCCGCGGCCGTTACGGTGGCGCCAGCAAGCCCCACCCGCGATCCGTTGGTGGCCAAAACCTGCAAGGTCGTACTGCCAGGGCGGACATTAATGGTGGAGTTATTCGAATTGATATCCAGAATATCGGCACCGTTTACATTGAGCGTGGACCCTGTTACCACCTCGTAGCGATCGGCAGGGGTGCCAGGGGCAACATCCCTGATCTCACCATTTTCCACCAAGGCAGCCTGCACGGATGTTGTCGCCAACATCGACAAGACAAAGGAACAAGACACCGGGGTCGTAACGGACAAAAACGCTCGCGTAGAATTCAATAGATACATAGTGATACACCTGAAATAAGGGTGAACGCGCACTCCCTCAGACTCAGAGGCAATCAAAGTGCAACGTGGCGGCAGAGTACTCAGAAACAAACATTCACGATGTAGGAAAAATCCTAAAGAAATAGGGAGCAATCCTATAAATTAAAAACGCACAACGATTTCCGAGCCTTGTCGAACAACAAACAGAAAGGAAGGAGCTGAGCTCTTTCCTTTCTGTTGCCATTCACCTTATTCGGAACTCACAACTATCAAGAGGGGTTGATTGGGCACAGGCCGGCTGCATCCCGCGAAGCTGCGCGAATTGAAAGAGTACCCGACAATGGGGCAACGCCGACAACCACGGTATAGTCAACTTTCAACGCACCCCTAACGCCGAGCAAATCATGAAAGTGAGTGAGCCTGGGTCCAACCAACTCTATAAAGCCATTCTTCACTTGATCGTCAGTCAGTGACGGAATTGATTTTGTCCAAGGTGTTCCCACTGGCGTAGCAGGCGGGAAGTCAGAATACCCTTGTACCGTGATATTCATTGCCTGACCCTCCGTCAATCTCGGATTGGGTGGAATACGCAGCTGCAAGTTGGCATCTTCACCGATCCAGGAACTGCAATTAATCCGCAAAACCGTTCCTACAAGTCTGGCATCAGGAAACTCCGGTTCTGCCAGCCTGATAGGAACAGCGGCCTGTACATCCACCTGGGTAATGGGAGAGGGAGAAGGGTTGTTATCATCCGTGATGCCGACCTCGTACCGGACATTGATAAGAACACCAGGTACTTTCGCAATCTCTGCCCAAGGAACAGTAAAGGTGAGATCGTCTCCTGGCGTCGGTACAGGCGACACCTCAGCTACGTGATCGGGCAGATCCCCCCAGTACAACCTGGCCCAGTCAACACCGGTAAGGCCCATGGGCACCGTGAAGGTTGCTGTTGCAGCGAGCCCTATGTCTCCTTCCACCAACTTATTGTCTTCTGCCGTCAGACCACCTCCCCTGACAAGCACGGCCGGCAGAATGTCGGGGTCAATCACTTGAGACAAATCGACATTGATATCCAGGGCGCTGTCAGCGTCGAACTTTTTGTTGCCTCGCTGGATCTGATAAGTCACCGACGTCGGTTTTTCGCCAGTAGAGACACCATAATCCGGGATAATAAGCTCGGTATCGCTGACATCAATGATGATTTCATCTGCCGGGTTTTCGCCTACAGTGTGGGGGATACTGGCAGTTTTCGTACCCCATGTTATGAAAATCTTGTCATTCTTTCCGTAATTCGTATAGCGCGGGACCAAAGCCCTGACTCCGGCTCGAACGTCGGCCCGATCAATCAATTTTTTGGCGTCCTCGGCCAACGGAACCCTGAGAGGACGGAAAGGACCGACAGGCAGGGGGAGTAGCAGCAAATCAGTCTCGAGTGGATTTGAAAACGGGCCAACGTTACCTACGATATCTTTCAACTTAAAAGTAAAAGCGAGCCGACCGTCGTCTTTGCCCGTGAAGAGCGTAACCGGGATAAAAACTGTTCGATCGTCGGGAATTACAACGTCACGTACTTTTTGCGGAACAATGTCTCCCTCAAACTTGGCATAGACCTCAATAGCATCCTGGTTACGTGCGCCTAAGTATGCTGGCACGATCATAGGTACGCCATCCGGACTCAAGCTGCTCAGATAAGCCTGCGTCAACCCATCGTCTTTAGCTTCCTGGTCCTTGAACTCCAACGGATTCGTGGAAATCTGGCCATCATTCGGTGGCGTCTTATCGATAACGAAAGACACTGTTTCTGAGTCCGTTATGGTCCCGGTGAATATCTCCACGGTGTACATCAACTCGTAACTTCCCTCACGGGCAAAGGCGCTGGCACTTACGGTGACTGGATAATCAAATTCGGTAGGGTCAAGCGGCCCGGGAAATAAATGGGTATCCACAGGGCTCCCCCAATTGGGCGCTCCCTGCGGCCTAACGTAAATTCTGAGAGTGTCAAGTTCATCTGTTTCTTCAGCATAGTTTGGCCAAAGCTTAACCTTTAACTCAAGATCCGTCTCCTGCAGTTCCCGAGGTACGTAGCCTTTGTATTCAGGATACTCAGGCCAATAATCGGGAACAACCATGGGAGGCAAGAGCTGAGCCGCATCATGGGCACTTTCGTTCAAATACCAAGTTACGTAAGCCTGACGAGCTTGCGCCGAGGTCAGTGTAAATTTTTGTTCACTGCTCATTTTATAAACTCCAACAGATATGAATTTAAACACACGTAAACACCCGGGACATTTGCAATCACGTCCCTTCGCAAAGCATGCTGCTCACTTCAAATAATTGTCTTTTTCTGACTTTTATCACTCCTGAGATCCACGTCTCCTTTTCTAGTCAAGCGTCAATAGACTGCACTGCTCATTGAGCACAGGCTTGTCTCATCAACGCCCACGCCTCAACGCATTGCATAATTCTTCCGACACCGTCTCGATAATTTTCAAATTCTCCGGCGCCTGGGAAGTACCAAACTGTCCATCTGTTTTGGTCAGTGTGTAATAGGCCCCCCACGACCCCCGCGTAACCAGTTTTATGTAAGGATCAAAAGGTAAAATCCAGACATCGATAAATCCGTCACGAAGATGATTGGCATTTATTGTCTCTGGAAACTCACCATAGGTCGCTTCGATCGGATCATACGAATTGAATGCTCGATAGCCTTGCCAGAACACCCTGACCACGTCGTTCAGGGCAAAATGGCCACTATCAAAGTTGATTCGAACCCGAATCCCTTCCCAGGGTTTATCTTCGCAACCGATATAACCAAACCCGTCTGCATCTTCAAAGACAGGCTCAGGCAGATCATCAATCGTGGTCACTTGAACTTTGACGTAGGTAACATCAGACTGCTGCTCGTTGACGCCGTTATAAGTGGTGTAATAAACCGGCAGTCTTGCGTTATTGGGCTCGGTGTCAATTACCTCCCAAGGTACGGCACTGAACGAAACCGAGTCGCCTTCGCGATCGCCTGCCTGCACGGTATAGTCGGAAACGGCGCCAACATATTGGCCCCAGTGAAGTTCGAGACGTTCTCCTGGTTTAGGCGACTGGTAAAGTTTAAGTTTCGGAATTACGGGAAAGTCTCGGTCAACGGGCAACAGCACATTGGGCACACCCGAACCACCCACGATATCAATGCGCGGCAAAAGCGGGTTGAGCAATGCCGGCGCGCTGGGATGGTCCTGACCGGCCACCGTGAAGTCGATGCGGATATCGGCTTCTTCCGAGGGACGCGGGCGCCCGCCACGAATGAAGTTGTAATACACCTTGGCAACCAAAGGTCCGGGTCCTTGGGCGATCAATACACTCCAGGGCACGGGTATTGTCAAAGGGAGAACGGCGTCCTCCCTGGGCAGCGGAACACCGT
This sequence comes from Pseudomonas sp. A-B-19, assembly GCF_019947515.1. NCBI lineage: Bacteria > Pseudomonadati > Pseudomonadota > Gammaproteobacteria > Pseudomonadales > Pseudomonadaceae > Pseudomonas > Pseudomonas sp. A-B-19. Next base: position 1,587 of record NZ_JAGYGN010000051.1, on the reverse strand, counting down.
TCCAAACCAGTTCAATCTTGTCATTGGGTTGCAGGTTAGTGATGCCGTCAACTACCGCCTCCACTTGTGCTCGCGCATCAGCCCGGTGAACGAGGCCATCGTCTTCATGCCGCGGCACAGTGGGTGGCGGTAATCGACCAGGCCAAGGTACCAGCGAAACAGTTCCGATTGCCGGCTTTGAAAATGTCAGCGTTTCGTTTCCGGCACGATCCCGCAGTTTGTAAAAGGCGTAAAACGTGCCGTTCTGATTGGCAGCACGAATATCATCGCCCTTTAAATCCACGCGTATATCCCTGGCATCGATCTCCGCCTGAAGGATCGTTTTGGTACTGACAAAAGCCTCTATGGGAGGGTTCGTTACCGACCAGAACAATTCAAGTACATCGCGATCCGCGGCGCCTGTATAAAGAGCTGGCGGAAGACGAAACTCAACCTTGTCATTGTTATCCTGAAGGTATTCTTCGGTAATAACCCTGTCGGGTAAATTACTGGGGTATAACAATTCTTCAAGTTGTTTATCGTAACTGGGCGGCTCGCTATCTACCGTGACAAATCGATGCTCAGAGGGTGCGCCAGGACCACCGGCAGAGATAACGACCGCATACCAGACCTCAAAGCGACCATCCGGATGAAGGAGATTTTTCGGCACCGTCAGTTCGTAGGAAAAATCCTCTGCAATCGGTCCCGGGATCGGGACACTGTCAATAAGCTGGGGTGTTCTGTTAGGACGGTCCCAATACAGTTCGAGAGTATCTGTTTCACCTTCAATCGCATAATTGGGCCATCGTTCAGGCACACAAACAGTCAATGATTCATTCTGCGACCCTGTGGGAAGCAGTCCTTCCGGGTCATCATCATCAATGACCGAAGGAATCGACAATCTCTTCAGGGGAGCGAGTTTCAACTTTCCTTCTCTGGCGAGAATCCTGTTCTTTTCGGCGGTGCCCTGGTCTTCTTTTGATCCGTTCATTGCCCAACTCCAAGCTAGCAAACCACTTATGTAGCTGACTCACTTCTCATGACATTAAAAGTTCGTCGACCTCGCACTGAAAGGATCAACGTGCAGGCCAATTTCGCTCTTTTTTCATCCGCTTGACTACTGTCAGATCTGACAGGTACGGCTACCGCTCGTCGCTTCGAGAGCCTAGGAGTTAGCTCTAAACCTTTTAATAGCGAGCCACTGCGTACTGGCTTCTGCACAATCTCTGAGGGCTACATAAGACTTCGGAACAGGTGGATTCGGTCGTCAACTTCGTATGCAGGAAGCCAAGACAGCCAAGACCAAAAAACAGCGAAGCAGGCACAAGGAATTGCTTCGCCCTGACTACCAAGGGAAGCACTACGACGGGAAATATATTTTGAAAGACAATGAGTTGATAACGTCAAAAAACACTATTGAATAGAAGGCTTGTTTCTTGACTCGGCAGGCCGATTAGAGGGGGTGTAAAGGTCGCATAGCGGTAAGCGTCTGGCGAAGTCACCTACCCGATCCCTGCGATAAGGGCGATGTTCTCCACTTAAAAATACGTGGACACCATCGCCCTTATCTTCAGGATTGCCATGCGCCAAAGAACTTCCTATCCCAAA
>NZ_JAGYGN010000050.1:0-21859 GCF_019947515.1 Pseudomonas sp. A-B-19 | reverse complement strand
CGGCAACGACGTGTACCAAGGACCAACCACGGTCAGCGAATCCATCAAGGACGCAGTGGGCGGTAACCTCGAAGCCATCGATCCGATCAAGACCCCGGTCAGCACCACGGTCAACGACGTCAACGACACCACCACCGTGACCTTGACCGCGACGCCGAGCGTCGACGAGCACGGCACCATCACCTACACCGCGACCTTGACCGATGCCCAGGGCCAACCGGTCACCGCGCAGAACGGGGCGGTGACCGTGACGCTGGACAGCGGCAAGGTGATCACCATCGCCGAAGGCCAGAGTTCCGGCAGCCTGCCGGTCACCGTCGGCAATGACGTCTACCAGGGGCCGACCACCGTCACCGAGTCGATCAAATCGGCCGACGGCGGCAACCTCGAAGCGATCAACCCGGTGAAAATACCGGTGGAAACCACGGTCAACGATGTCAACGACACCACCACCGTGACCTTGAGCGCGACGCCGAGCGTCGACGAACACGGCACCATCACTTACACCGCAACTTTGACCGACAAGAACGGTGCCCCGGTCACCGCGCAGAACGGGCCGGTGACCGTGACCCTAGACAGCGGTAAGGTCATCACCATCGCCGAAGGCCAGAGCGCCGGCAGCCTGCCGGTCACCGTCGGCAACGACGTCTACACCGGCCCGACCACCGTGACCGAGTCGATTAAATCGGCCGACGGCGGCAACCTCGAAGCGATCAACCCGGTGAAAACGCCGGTGAACACCACGATCACCGACGTCAACGACAGCACCACCGTGACCCTGAGCGCGACCCCGAGCGTGGACGAGCACGGCACCATCACCTACACCGCGACCTTGACCGACAAGAACGGTGACCCGGTCACCGCGCAGAACGGTCCGGTGACCGTCACGCTGGACAGCGGCAAGGTCATCACCATCGCCGAAGGCCAGAGCGCCGGCAGCCTGCCGGTCACCGTCGGCAACGACGTCTACACCGGCCCGACCACCGTCAGCGAGTCCATCAAGGACGCGGTGGGCGGCAATCTCGAAGCGATCAATCCGGTGAAAACGCCGGTCACCACCACGGTCAATGACGTCAACGACAGCACCACGGTGACCTTGACCGCCACCCCGAGCGTCGACGAGCACGGCACCATCACCTACACCGCCACCCTGACCGACAAGAACGGTGACCCGGTCACCGCGCAGAACGGTCCGGTCACCGTGACCCTCGACAGCGGCAAGGTCATCACCATCGCCGAAGGCCAGAGCGCCGGCAGCCTGCCGGTCACCGTCGGCAACGACGTCTACACCGGCCCGACCACCGTGACCGAGTCGATTAAATCGGCCGACGGCGGCAACCTCGAAGCGATCAACCCGGTGAAAACGCCGGTGAACACCACGATCACCGACGTCAACGACAGCACCACCGTGACCCTGAGCGCGACCCCGAGCGTCGACGAGCACGGCACCATCACCTACACCGCGACCTTGACCGACAAGAACGGTGACCCGGTCACCGCGCAGAACGGTCCGGTGACCGTCACGCTGGACAGCGGCAAGGTCATCACCATCGCCGAAGGCCAGAGCGCCGGCAGCCTGCCGGTCACCGTCGGCAACGACGTCTACACCGGCCCGACCACCGTCAGCGAGTCCATCAAGGACGCGGTGGGCGGCAATCTCGAAGCGATCAATCCGGTGAAAACGCCGGTCAGCACCACGGTCAATGACGTCAACGACAGCACCACGGTGACCTTGACCGCCACCCCGAGCGTCGACGAGCACGGCACCATCACCTACACCGCCACCCTGACCGACAAGAACGGTGACCCGGTCACCGCGCAGAACGGTCCGGTCACCGTGACCCTCGACAGCGGCAAGGTCATCACCATCGCCGAAGGCCAGAGCGCCGGCAGCCTGCCGGTCACCGTCGGCAACGACGTCTACACCGGCCCGACCACCGTCAGCGAATCCATCAAGGACGCGGTGGGCGGCAATCTCGAAGCGATCAACCCGGTGAAAACGCCGGTGAACACCACGATCACCGACGTCAACGACACCACCACCGTGACCCTGACCGCCACCCCGAGCGTCGACGAGCACGGCACCATCACCTACACCGCCACCCTGACCGACGCCCAGGGCCAACCGGTCACCGCGCAAAACGGTCCGGTGACCGTGACGCTGGACAGCGGCAAGGTGATCACCATCGCCGAAGGCCAGAGCGCCGGCAGCTTGCCAGTCACGGTCGGCAACGACGTCTACCAGGGGCCGACCAGCGTCAGCGAATCCATCAAGGAAGCGGCCGGTGGCAACCTCGAAGCGATCAACCCGGTGAAAATACCGGTGGAAACCACGGTCAACGATGTCAACGACACCACCACCGTGACCCTGAGCGCGACCCCGAGCGTGGACGAAAACGGCACCATCACCTACACCGCCACCCTGACCGACAAGAACGGTGCCCCAGTCACCGCGCAGAACGGTCCGGTGACCGTGACGCTGGACAGCGGCAAGGTGATCACCATCGCCGAAGGCCAGAGTTCTGGCAGCTTGCCAGTCACGGTCGGCAACGACGTCTACCAGGGCCCGACCACCGTCAGCGAATCCATCAAGGATGCGGTGGGCGGTAACCTCGAAGCGATCGATCCGATCAAGACCCCGGTCAGCACCACGGTCACCGACGTCAACGACACCACCACGGTGACCTTGACCGCCACCCCGAGCGTGGATGAGCACGGCACCATCACCTACACCGCGACCCTGACCGACAAGAACGGTGACCCGGTCACCGCGCAGAACGGTCCGGTGACCGTGACGCTGGACAGCGGCAAGGTGATCACCATCGCCGAAGGCCAGAGTTCCAGCAGCCTGCCGGTCACCGTCGGCAACGACGTGTACCAGGGGCCAACCACCGTCACCGAGTCGATCAAATCGGCTGACGGCGGCAACCTCGAAGCGATCGATCCGATCAAGACCCCGGTCACCACCACGATCACCGACGTCAACGACACCACCACCGTGACCCTGACCGCCACCCCGAGCGTCGACGAGCACGGCACCATCACTTACACCGCCACCCTGACCGACGCCCAGGGCCAACCGGTCACCGCGCAGAACGGCCCGGTCACCGTGACCCTCGACAGCGGCAAGGTCATCACCATCGCCGAAGGCCAGAGCGCCGGCAGCCTGCCGGTCACGGTCGGCAATGACGTGTACCAGGGGCCGACCACGGTGACCGAGTCGATCAAATCGGCGGACGGCGGTAACCTCGAAGCCATCAACCCGGTTAAAACGCCGGTCACCACCACGGTCACCGACGTCAACGACACCACCACGGTGACCCTGAGCGCCACCCCGAGCGTCGACGAGCACGGCACCATCACCTACACCGCCACCCTGACCGACAAGAACGGTGACCCGGTCACCGCACAAAACGGTCCGGTGACCGTGACCCTCGACAGCGGCAAGGTCATCACCATCGCCGAAGGCCAGAGCGCCGGCAGCTTGCCGGTCACCGTCGGCAACGACGTGTACCGGGGCCCGACCAGCGTGACCGAGTCCATCAAGGACGCGGTGGGGGGCAACCTGGAGGTGGTGTCGCCAAACACCACGCCCGTGACCACCACGGTCAATGACGTCAACGACACCACCACCGTGACCCTGACCGCCACCCCGAGCGTCGACGAGCACGGCACCATCACTTACACCGCCACCCTGACCGATGCCCAGGGCCAACCGGTCACCGCGCAGAACGGTCCAGTGACCGTGACGCTGGACAGCGGCAAGGTCATCACCATCGCCGAAGGCCAGAGTTCCGGCAGCCTGCCGGTCACCGTCGGCAACGACGCCTACCAGGGGCCGACCAGCGTGACCGAGTCCATCAAGGACGCGGTAGGTGGCAACCTTGAGCTGGTGTCGCCAAACACCACGCCCGTGACCACCACGGTCAACGACGTCAACGACACCACTACGGTGACCTTGAGCGCCACCCCGAGCGTGGACGAGCACGGCACGATCACTTACACCGCGACTTTGACCGACAAGAACGGTGCCCCGGTCACCGCGCAGAACGGCCCGGTCACCGTGACCCTCGACAGCGGCAAAGTCATCACCATCGCCGAAGGCCAGAGCGCCGGCAGCCTGCCGGTCACCGTCGGCAATGACGTGTACCAGGGGCCGACCACCGTCACCGAGTCGATCAAATCGGCCGACGGCGGCAACCTCGAAGCGATCGATCCGATCAAGACCCCGGTCAGCACCACGGTCACCGACGTCAACGACACCACCACCGTGACGCTGAGCGCGACGCCGAGCGTGGACGAAAACGGCACCATCACCTACACCGCGACCCTGACCGATCCCCAGGGCCAACCGGTCATCGCGCAGAACGGCCCGGTGACCGTGACCCTCGACAGCGGCAAGGTCATTACCATCGCCGAAGGCCAGAGTTCCGGCAGCTTGCCGGTCACCGTCGGCAATGACGTGTACCAAGGGCCGACCAGCGTGACCGAGTCCATCAAGGACGCGGTGGGCGGCAACCTCGAAGCCATCGATCCGATCAAGACCCCGGTCAGCACCACGGTCAATGACGTCAGCGACACCACCACGGTGACCCTGAGCGCGACCCCGAGCGTGGACGAAAACGGCACCATCACCTACACCGCGACCCTGACCGATGCCCAGGGCCAACCGGTCACCGCGCAGAACGGCCCGGTGACCGTGACCCTCGACAGCGGCAAGGTCATCACCATTGCCGAAGGCCAGAGTTCCGGCAGCCTGCCGGTCACGGTCGGCAATGACGTGTACCAGGGGCCGACCAGCGTGACCGAATCCATCAAGGAAGCGGCCGGTGGTAACCTCGAAGCCATCGATCCGATCAAGACCCCGGTGAGCACCACGGTCAACGACGTCAACGACGCCACCACCGTGACGCTGAGCGCGACCCCGAGCGTGGACGAGCACGGCACCATCACCTACACCGCCACCCTGACCGACAAGAACGGTGCCCCGGTCACCGCGCAGAACGGGCCGGTGACCGTCACACTGGACAGCGGCAAGGTCATCACCATCGCCGAAGGCCAGAGTTCTGGCAGCCTGCCGGTCACGGTCGGCAACGACGCCTACCAGGGGCCGACCACGGTCAGCGAATCCATCAAGGAAGCGGCCGGTGGTAACCTCGAAGCCATCGATCCGATCAAGACCCCGGTGAGCACCACGGTCAACGATGTCAACGACACCACCACGGTGACCCTGAGCGCGACGCCGAGCGTGGACGAGCACGGCACCATCACCTACACCGCGACCCTGACCGACAAGAACGGTGCCCCGGTCACCGCGCAGAACGGGCCGGTGACCGTCACGCTGGACAGCGGCAAAGTCATCACCATCGCCGAAGGCCAGAGCTCTGGCAGCTTGCCGGTCACCGTCGGCAACGACGTCTACCAAGGACCAACCACGGTCAGCGAATCCATCAAGGACGCAGTGGGCGGCAATCTCGAAGCGATCAACCCGGTGAAAACACCGGTGAACACCACGATCACCGACGTCAACGACACCACCACCGTGACCTTGACCGCCACCCCGAGCGTGGACGAGCACGGCACCATCACCTACACCGCCACCCTGACCGATGCCCAGGGCCAACCGGTCACCGCGCAGAACGGCCCGGTCACCGTGACCCTCGACAGCGGCAAGGTCATCACCATCGCCGAAGGCCAGAGTTCTGGCAGCTTGCCGGTCACCGTCGGCAACGACGTCTACACCGGCCCGACCACCGTCAGCGAATCCATCAAGGACGCGGTGGGCGGCAACCTCGAAGCGATCAACCCGGTGAAAACGCCGGTGAACACCACGATCACCGACGTCAACGACACCACCACCGTGACCCTGAGCGCGACGCCGAGCGTCGACGAGCACGGCACCATCACCTACACCGCGACCCTAACCGACAAGAACGGCGCCCCGGTCACCGCGCAGAACGGGCCGGTGACCGTGACGCTGGACAGCGGCAAGGTCATTACCATTGCCGAAGGCCAGAGTTCTGGCAGCTTGCCGGTCACGGTCGGCAACGACGTCTACACCGGCCCGACCACCGTCAGCGAATCCATCAAGGACGCAGTGGGTGGCAACCTCGAAGCGATCAACCCGATCAAGACCCCGGCCACCACCACGGTCAACGATGTCAACGACACCACCACCGTGACCCTGACCGCCACGCCGAGCGTCGACGAGCACGGCACGATCACCTACACCGCGACCCTAACCGACAAGAACGGCGCCCCGGTCACCGCGCAGAACGGTCCGGTCACCGTGACCCTCGACAGCGGCAAGGTCATCACCATCGCCGAAGGCCAGAGTTCCGGCAGCCTGCCGGTCACCGTCGGCAACGACGTGTACCAGGGCCCGACCAGCGTGACCGAGTCCATCAAGGACGCGGTGGGCGGTAACCTCGAAGCGATCAATCCGGTGAAAACCCCGGTCACCACCACGGTCAACGATGTCAACGACACCACCACGGTGACCCTGAGCGCGACGCCGAGCGTCGACGAGCACGGCACCATCACCTACACGGCCACCCTGACCGACAAAAACGGTGACCCGGTCACCGCGCAGAACGGGCCGGTGACCGTGTCGCTGGACAGCGGCAAGGTGATCACCATCGCCGAAGGCCAGAGTTCTGGCAGCTTGCCGGTCACGGTGGGCAACGACGTCTACCAGGGGCCGACCACCGTCACCGAATCCATCAAGGACGCAGTGGGTGGCAACCTGGAGTTGGTGTCGCCTAACACCACGCCCGTGGCCACCACGGTCAACGACGTCAACGACGCCACCACCGTGAAGCTGACAGCAACCCCATCGGTGAGCGAAAACGGCACGATCACGTATACCGCGACCATCACCGACAAAAATGGCGTCCCTGTCACGGCACACGACACCCCGGTGACCGTGACGCTGGACAGCGGCAAGGTGATCACCATCGCCGTCGGCCAAAGTTCCGGCACTCTGCCGATTACTGTGGGCAACGACGTCTACACAGGCGCGCCAACCGTTACCGAATCAATCAAGACCGCCAGCGGCGGCAACCTGGAAGCCCTCGGCACGGACAAGACGCCAGTGTCGACCAGCGTCATTGACTTCCAGGACACCACCACTGTCAGCATCAGCGGCAGCACCTCGGTGACCGAAGGCCAGCCCGCCAGTTACACCGTCAGCCTGACCAACCCGGCCCAGACTGAAGTGACGCTGAAAATCGTCTACAGCGGTACCGCCGCCGACGGTTCGGACTTCACCGGTGTGTACACCGTGAAGATCCCGGCGGGTGCCAGCAGTGCCAGCTTCAACGTCGCGACCATCGACGACAAAATCACCGAAGGCACCGAAAACTTCGTGGTCAAGATCGACTCGGCCACCGGCGGCAACTTCGAGAACCTGGCGATCAGCTCGTCCAACGGCAGCGTCAGCACTTCGATCATCGACAACGATGCACCGCCCGCGCTGGACCTCGACACCAACAACTCCAGCGGCGCCATCGGGGCTGATTACAAGGTGACCTTCACCGAGAACACTCCGGGTGCAGGCGTGTCGATCGGCGATACCGACCTGAGCATCACCGACCCGGACAGTACTCTGCTGACCGGCGCGACCATCGTACTGACCAACCGTCAGGACGGCGATGCGCTGAACCTGGGCAACAGCGTCAACGGCATCACCATCAATGCCAACAGCACCAATGGCACCGTCACCCTGACCCTGTCGGGCAACGCGACGCTGGCCGACTACATGCAGCAGATCAAGAACATCACCTTCACCAACAACAGTGAAGATCCGAGCACCGTGCCACGCATCATCACTGTGACAGTGACCGATGGCAGCAACTACTCCAACACCGCAACCACCACGGTCAACGTGGTGGCGGTCAATGACGCACCGGTTGCAGCGCCGATCAACGTCACCGGCACCGAAGACACGCCTCTGGTTCTCGGCTGGTCGACCTTCGGCGTCAGTGACGTCGACAGTCCGGCCACCAGCCTGGGCGTGAAAATCACTCAACTGCCGGGCGAGGGTAAACTGCAATATCTGGACGGCTCGACCTGGAAAGACGTCGCCACCAACCAGACCTTCAGCAAGGCTGATATCGACGCTGGCAAGCTACGCTTCACGCCGGATGCCAACGAGTCGGGCGTAGACGGATATGGCGGTACCGGCCTGGGCAACAATCAGGCCGACTACGCACAGATCAAGTTCCAGCCAACGGACGGCCAGGCCCTGGGCAACACCGGCACGATCAAGATCGACATCACCCCGGTGGCGGATGCCCCGACCTTGAGCGTTGCCGACAACAGCGTGAAGTCCACCGGGCTGATCAAGGAAGTCTGGACCGGCCTTTCAGGTCTGGGTACCAGTGGCAGCGGCGCGGACTCGACCACGCTGAAAAACGTGATCGACGCCGCGGGTACACCAAACTCCACAGGCACCGTGACCAACGTACAGTCCGATGGTGGCGTAACCGCCGGTACGGCGTCGAAAACCTCCGGCCTGATCTACCTCGAAGCCGGCAAGACCTACACCTTCAGCGGTACTGGCGATGACAGCCTGTTGGTGACCATCGGTGGCAAGAACGTGGCCGCAATCACGTGGGGTGCGGGCGGCAACCTCAATGGTTCCTTCACCCCGACCACCAGCGGCTACTACACCCTGGACGTCTACCACCACAACCAGAGTGGCCCGGGCAGCTATGACGTGAACCTGTCGGTCAATGGCAGCACGCCGATCGACCTGAGCAGTGCCGGTGTACCGATTTACACCGGCGTGTCGGATCTGGTGAGTGGCGGTGTGACCGTGTCCGACTTGCACGGCACCAATGGCGAAGGCTACTACGACGGTTACAAGCTCAATACCGGCGCTGAAGGCACCAGTGTGAAATTGTCCGCCATCACCACCGCGCTGACCGACACCGACGGTTCGGAAACCCTGAGCCTGAAGATCAGCGGCATGCCGGTCGGCTCGGTGCTCACCGACGGCGCAGGACATACCTTCACAGTTACCGCGACCAATGGCGAGGCCAACGTGACGGGCTGGAACCTCGGCTCTCTGACCGTAACTCCGCCACCGTACTACAACGGCCAGTTCGACCTGACCATGACCTCGACCTCCACCGAGGCCCTGGGTGGTCTGGCCAGCAGCACTTCGCAGATTCCCGTGACCGTGTACCCGGCGGTCTATAACGCCGTCACCGCCACCGCGGCCAATGACACCGTCACTGGCACCGACGGCAACGACATCATGATCGCCGACATCGGCGGCCTGACCGTCGTGCCGGGCACCAACTACAACATCGCGTTCATGGTCGACAGTTCCGGCAGTATGAGTTCCTCGTCGATCAACGCAGCCAAGGACTCGCTGACGTCGGTGTTCAACACCCTCAAGCAAAGCCTGGGCAGCAACTCGGGTACGGTGAACATCTTCCTGGTGGACTTCGATGCCCAGGTCAACAAGTCGGTGTCGGTGAACCTCAATGACTCCAATGCGCTGACTCAGTTGAAGGCCACTCTGGACTCGATGTCGTCCGGCGGCGGCACCAACTACGAGGACGTGTTCAAGACCACGGCCAACTGGTTCCAGAGTGCGGATGCGGTGGCCAACACCGGGGCGAAGAACCTCACGTATTTCATTACTGACGGCAAGCCGACTTACTACCAGAGCGGCGAGTCGACCAACCCGACCCTGTATGGCAGCACAACACTCGATAGCCTGATCACTACCAGCAACTATCAGTTGGGTAAAGCGATCAGCCTGTTCCCCGACAGCACGCACCAGATCGACATTTCCTCCTCGGGCTACGTGACGGTCTGGACCAAGAACACCAATGGCAACAACGGGAACGGCAACGGCAATAACTGGTCATCCAAGGACTTCGGCTATCTGCATGCCCAGGGCGACGGCACCTACGAGTTCTCGGGTCGTGACGGCGATGGCAGTAGCACCGACGGGGATACCATCAGCAACTCCACCAGCAGTTTCACATTGCTGAACAACCTGTCGAACGTCGAGGCCATTGGCCTGAACAAGGACGTGACGCTCAACGACCTGAAGCCGTACGACTCGGATCAAACGCCACAAACCAACATCGACCCGCAGAATCTGGCCAACTCGATCATCGGCCACACCGAAGCGACGATGCCAGGTAACGACACCGTCAGTGGTGGCGACGGCAACGACCTCCTGTTCGGCGATCTGGTGAGCTTCAACGGCATTGCCGGCGAGGGTTACCAGGCGATGCAAGCCTTCGTGGCGCAGCAAACCGGCATGGACGTCAGCAAAGTCACCACCAGCAACGTGCACCAGTACATCACCGAGCATTACACCGCGTTCGATGTGTCCGGTGCCCATGACGGCAGCGACACCCTGCTCGGCGGTGCGGGCAATGACATTCTGTTCGGCTCGGGCGGTAACGACACCCTCGACGGCGGCAAGGGCAATGACATCCTGCTCGGTGGCACCGGCAACGACACGCTGATGGGCGGACAGGGCAGTGACATCCTGATCGGTGGTTCCGGTGGTGACACCTTCGTCTGGAAAGCAGGCGACAGCGGTAACGATGTGATCAAGGACTTCAACGCCAGCGAAGGCGACCGGATCGACCTGCGCGATCTGTTGCAGGGCGAAACCGGCAGCACCATCGACAACTTCCTGAAGATCACCACGGTCGATGGCGTGTCGTCGCTGCAAGTCAGCTCGAGCGGCCAGTTCAACTCGGGTAACGCGGCCGCCGCCACACCGGACGTGACGATCAAACTGGAAGGCAACAACTGGTCGAGCGCCAACCTGCACAACCTGATTGCTGGTAGTGACCCGACCATCAAAGTCGATCACAACAACAGCTGATGCGTGAAAACGGCCACGCCTTATGGGGCGGCCATCACGTTTGCGCCCACTGCCCGGTGACGATTTCGTCACCGCGCCACATACTGGCGTGCAGTTGACCTATGCTGCTGACAGCACGACGCTGGCTCAAATCCGAGGGATGCTCAATGTTTTACGTGCAACGCGATGCGCAGGGCCTGTTGGTTCGCGTGGAACCCGCCGCCTATGCCGAGGCCACGGAAACGCTGGCGGCCGACAATCATGAGATCCTGGCCTGGTTTGCCAACGCGGCGGTGGAAAACAGCCTCAAGCAGCTCAAGCAAAGTGACCTGGAAATGATCCGGGTACTCGATGACCTGATTCAGGTGCTGACCCAGAAAGGCGTGATCCGCGTCACCGACCTGCCGGCGGCGGCCCAGGCCAAGCTCATGGACCGGACCCAGGCGCGTGAGGCGTTGGGTGGGTTGAGTCAGTTGATCGATGAGGATGAAAGCGGGTTGATCTGATCATTGATCTTCAGTGACTGTTCAAACCTCATCGCGGGCAAGCCCGCGATAAGGGCATCACTGACAATCCAGCTCTAAAGAGTTACTTCCAGGGCTTGGGCTCGCCGAACAACTGGCCCTGCACACCGTACAGCCCCATCTCGCGAATCACCGACAATTCGCCTTGCGTCTCGACCCGCTCGGCAATCAGCGGCAAATCAATGCTGTGCGCCGCGCGCTGGATCGCTTCGATGAACAGGCGTTTGTCACTCTCCAGATCAATCGACCGGATATAGCTGCCATCGATCTTCAGGTACGCCAGCCCCAGCCGTGCCAGGTTGCCGATCATGCTGAAGCGTCCGCCAAAGCGTTGCAGGCTCAGGGAGAAGCCGAGTTCGCGCAGGCGCCGGGTCAGCTGTTCCAGCACCGCCTGGTCAGGCAGTTGCTCTTCGCCAATCTCCAGGGTCAGGCGCGGGCCGAGGTTTGAGTGTGCACGCAGTATTTCGAAGATTTTGTTTTGCGCCTGCGGGTCGCCCACGGTCGCCGACGACAGATTCAGCGCCAGCGACTCCTCATGCTCGCTCATTTGCTCCAACACCTGCTCGAGCATCAGCCGATCCAGACGCGCAGTCCAGCCGAAACGCTCCAGCCAAGGCAGAAAACGCCCGGCGGGGATGGTCTGGCCGTGTTCATCGAGCAGTCGCGACAACACTTTGTAATGCAGTACCAGTTGCGTGTCCTGGGCGGCGACTACCGGTTGGAAATACAGCTCAAAACGCCGCTGTGTCAGCGCCTGGTCGAGCATCAGATGCCAGGCGTGGTGATCGTCGCCGACATTGGCCGAGAGGCTGTGTTCGATACAGGCCCAGTTCTGTTCGCCCTGGCCTTCGGCCTGCGCCAGCGCCTGATCGCCGAGGCTGAGCACGGCTTGCGGCGAGTCGCCGTGAGCAAAAGGCGCCAAGCCGATGGACGCCACGGCAGCCACATCGGTGGCGCCGGTAGCGTGCAGACTGGCCAAGGCACTGTCGAGGCTCTGTGCCAGTTGCAGCGCCTCTTCGCGCACCAGTCCCGGCGCCAGCACGGCAAATTCGCCACCGCGGATACGGGTCACCAGGTTCTGGGTTTCCGGATATTTGGTGCACTCGCGAGACAGTTGCTCACCGACGGCCTTGAGCACTTCATCGGTGCGCTGGCCGCCGAGGCGCTGGTTGAGACCGGCCAGATCCTTGACCCGCAACAGCAGCAGATAACCCGAACTGGCCTGCTCCGGGTTGCTCACCCGCGCATTCAGTTGCATCTCGAAATAACGCCGGTTGGCCAACCCGGTCAACGAGTCCTGATAGGACTCGACCCGTAGCTTTTCACTGCGCTCGGCCTGCTCCTGGAACAGCGCCTTGAGCTTCTCGACCATCTGGTTCATGGCCTGCACCACCCGGCGAAGTTCGGGGGTACGCGGCAGTTCCGGCAGGCTGAGGAATTCCCGCCGGGCGATGGCGTGGGATTGTTGGACCATGTAATCCAGCGGCCTCAATTGCTGACGCAGCAACAGCGCGCCGAGTACCGCACTGACCGCGCCACATAGCAGCAACCAGCCCAGGCTGCCCAAAGCGCTTTGCCACAACTTGGCCAGCGCGAACATCGGATGGCTGACCACCTCGACCCGGGCAGCCTGCTCCCAGCCGCGGCTGACGATCGCATCACCACCGGCAGGTTCCAGGCCGATCAGTTTGACGAACCAGTCCGGAACATTGTTCACCGCCGGGATACCCGTGCGCTCAACCAGGGTCTGGTCGGTCTTGAGATCGACCACGCGGATGCTCGCGTAATAACCGCTGTCGAAAATCGAGCTGACCAGCAACTCGACCATCGCCGGGTCGTCGATATTCGGTGTCAGGGAAAGCGCCAGCGCCGTCGCGGCGTCCTGGGCATGGGAGCGCAACTGGTTGACGTACTGAGTACGCGAGCTCTCCAGGCTGACCATGAAACCGCCGGTGAAGGCGACCACCAGGAACAGACAGATAGCAATCAACAGCTGTTTGAACAAAGACATCTGAGCGTGTGCTCCTAGTTAGTCGTCTCGACCGGGAATCCTTCGGCCTGCATTTTTTTCAGCACATCCTGCCAACGCGAAAGGCGTTTGGTATCGCCGACCTTTTTATTGCCCTTGGCGCCCGGCAGCCATAGCCCTTCCGCGTTGAAAGAGTAGACCGGCAGCAAATCCTTTCGCTGGCTGGCCGGCTTGATTGCATCAATCAGGCTGTCGAGCACCAGCGGCTCGGCTTCCTGACTCGAGTAGTAGGTCAGCACCATGTGCGCGCGGTTCTGGGTCAGCGCCTTGACATAGGTAATACGCAGCTTTTCACTGGCCACGCCGAGGTGCCGCAGGCTGAAGTACTTGGCAATAGCGTAGTCTTCACAGTCTCCGGCGCCTTTCCAAAGGGCTTCGATCGGGGTTTCCCAGTAATCGACTGCGTGCCACAGGTCGATGTCTTCGACGTATCGCAGTTGTTTATTGAAGAAGCGATTGACCACATCGAGTTGTTCCAGCTCGCCGATCTGCTTCTGACTGGCCAACAAGTATTGCCAATCATTAATGCGCTGCTGACCTTCTCCCAAAGGTCCGTACAATGCCTGCGCCCGCCGGCTGATCAGGGAAAAATCCCAATCGGCGCTCAAGCTGCCCAGCATCACGCCAGCCAGCAGCAATGCACTGCACAGCCAGCGTAAAATCCGCGGGATCGTTAAACTTGCCGCCAATGCGAGGCATCCTGGATAGGCAGGAGGGAGTTGTTTGAATGTTGAAGGTTAGACCGGAAAAAGACAATGGCACAGTGCAATCACTGACAGCGCGCTAAACTGCAGGAAAGGCACTCGTGAGCTTGTTTGACAAGCTGTCAGTCAGTTACTAGTGTCATTTGGATCCAAAAATATTCCATCAATCAGGGTGCGTTTAGTGACACAAAAGCCCAACCCTCTCAGCAGTATCAAGGTCAACGGGCCAATTCCCGCACATCTGGCACGCTCGGTGATCGAAGAAACCCTGCGTGCAGCGATACTTGACGGGCGCATTCCTTGTGGTGCGGCCCTGCGCCAGCAAGACCTCGCCGACCTGTTTGGCGTCAGCCGCATGCCAGTACGCGAAGCCTTGCGCCAGCTCGAAGCGCAATCGTTGCTCAACGTGGTTGCCCACAAGGGCGCCGTGGTCGCGCCACTGGTCCAGGGCGACGCCGTGGAAACCTACGCGCTGCGCATCCTGCTGGAATCCGAAGCCCTGCGTCTCTCGGTGCCACTGCTCCAGGACGGAGATCTCGAACAGGCTGCCCGTTACATCGACGAACTCGAAACGCAAAACGACTACACCGAAATCGGACGGCTCAATCGCCTGTTCCACATGGCGCTTTACAGCCGGGCGCCGAATCGCCGGCTGTTGAAACTGGTCGAAGACGGCCTGATCGAAGAAGAGCGGTTCCTGCGTTTCAACCTGGAGGCCATGGGCCTGGGCAAATTGTCCCAGGACGACCACCGGGCACTGTTGCAGGCCGCCGAAGACCGGGACGTCGAACGCTCGGTGAAACTGCTCGAACATCACCTGAACCGAGGGGTCGAGGTCATTACGCGCTACCTCAACAGCCCTGAAGCACAGGCCAAAAACACCTCGAAGTAACCCGCAGCGGCAAATCCGGGTGGCGCACCGAAGGGTTCGCCTCGCTTGCCGCACACTCCTCCCGAATGCGCACCGCGAATAATTTGATTACAAACCTCCTGCGTCCATATCACACCACCCTCGCGACGCCATACCGCAACCCAACGCCTTGCCACCTTCAATCCTGACTATCGCAATGATCGCGTGATGCCTCGGTAATGGCGGCCGCCTTGATTTGCGCCCACTCTGAGTAACCAAGACACAATAAAACGGGGGACTCGCCGTGCGAATGGCATAGCCTCCGCCCCAAGAAGCGAAGGAAGGAGCCTTATTACGGGAACGGAAGGATCGGCATCACTCGCGACCAGCTTCCACCCCCTCAGACACCCCCAACGACGCCCGATAAAAAGTTACTTCGAGTGAGGCATTCACTCTTTATTCAATTCTGACTTATATAGGCCGGAAGGAGTAACTACGCCAAAATAAAACCAATATAAAAAGTTTTATTGGAACTTATCACCCTGCAAAAAGCTGAATGCCAAAATAATATAAAAACAACTTGATCGACACTTTAAATGTGTATTAGTTTTTCTTCGCTGCCAGCCACAAGCGGCAGCAACGCCTTGTTTACTCGGCATCCATAGCATTGAAAAAGATCAATTCGTTTGAGGTACCCGTTCGTCAGGAGAAAACTTCCAGCGAATTTCAGTACTTGATCAACTCTCACCAAAGATCACTTACAGGCTCATCCATGAAACCAACTAAAGAACGTCTGATTCAAAAAAAAGCCGAACTTAGCGAACATCCGATTTTCTCTGAAATACATTCGCTTGCGGTCCTGCGACGCTTCATGGAAACCCACGTGTTTGCCGTATGGGACTTCATGTCGCTGACCAAGCGCCTGCAACAGGAGCTGACCTGCGTGCAACTACCCTGGTTGCCGCCGCAGGATCCCCAGGCAGCGCGGTTGATCAACGAGATCGTGCTGGGTGAGGAGTCGGATGACCGCCCGGCCCAAGGTCATTACAGCCACTTCGAGTTATACCTGGATGCAATGCGCGAAGTCGGCGCCTGCACCGTTGCCATCGAACGTTTCGTGACCCTGCAGCAAGAAGGCGTGAGCTACGACGTGGCCTTGCAGAGCGTCAACGTCGATCCGGCGGCCGCAAATTTCGTTCGCCATACGCTACACACCGCACTGCATGCGCCGGGTCACAGTGTGGCGGCGGCGTTTCTGCACGGTCGCGAGAGCGTTATCCCGCGGATGTTCCAGCGCATCCTCGACGATTGGGGCATCGGCATCGAGCAGGCGCCGACCTTCCGTTACTACCTTGAACGGCACATTGAGGTCGACTCCGAAGACCACGGCCCGGCAGCGGAAAAGCTCTTGTCGCGCCTGGTCGATAGCGACCCGCAACGGCAGGAGGACGTGTACGCCAGCGCCATCGCTGCCGTGGAAAGTCGTATCGCCCTGTGGGACGGGTTGCGCCTGAGCATGAACGAATCCGTAACGGAGGTGAGCGCATGAACGCCGCCGACTACCAATCCTTCGCCGACGCCTGGGAAAGTCGCGCAACCATCCGCACACGCCCGCGCCGCGTGCTGGAGAACGACGACAAACTGATCTACCCCTTGAGCCGCCAGCCGTTGGTGCTGAGCGAAACCTTTGTGCGCGAATGCCCGGAGCAGCGCGACTTTGCTCTGGTGCAGACGCTCTACAAGTTCATCAACGATGTGGTGATTTTCGAAACCGAGATCGTCGACAAAACCGCCCGCAGCATCGCCAAGAATCGCTTCGCGTTCGAGTTCCCGTTCGCCTGCCGCTACGACGCCATGACGGTCGTGGTGGACGAGGATTACCACGCACTGGTGGCGATGGACTTCATGCAACAGACCATCGCGTTGACCGGCATCACCCCCATCGAATTGCCGGATGAGATCGAGCTGAGCCGGGCGATACCGGCGGCCGTGGCACTGGCACCGGAGCACCTGCGCAGCGCTGTAGAACTGATCTGCGTGGCCATCGCCGAAAACACGGTGACCGGTGATGTCGCCGCGTTCGCCAAGGACGACACGGTCAAGCAATCGATCAAGGGCCTGATGGCCGATCACCTGCTGGACGAGGGGCGACATTCCGGTTTTTGGGCACGGCTGGTACGCATCTACTGGCATACCGCAAGTGCAGGCGACCGCCAGTGCATCGCGCAGATCCTGCCGGTGTTCATTGGCCATTACCTGACCAACGACATCCAGAAGTCGTTCGACTTCCGCTTGATCGACGCACTGCAGATCAACGATGCGGCGCGGTGCGCACTCAAGAATGAAATGTCGGCACTGGCCTTCCCGATCAATCGCCATCACCCGCTGGTGGCCAACATTGTGCGGTTTTTCCACAGCAGTTCGCTGCTCGATTCGCCGTGCGTACAAACCGCCCTCAGCGACTATCTGGTTTGACGAGGAGCCCATCATGAGACGTCTCGACATTTTGCTCTACGGACAAGGCCAGGCCCTGAGCGACCTGGCGCTGGAACTCGAACAACACGGTCACTCACTGACGCGGATCTGCGCGCTCGACGATATGCCTGAACAGGCTGATCTGCTGATCGACGATGGCACACCGTTTCAGTACATCGGCGGTGCGCCACGACTGGCAATTCAATTGGGTCTCGGCCTGCCGCAGGTGTCCGGCCTGCCATCGCTGGACGTGTTGTGCTGCCTCGGCTCAACGCTGCTGACCCGTGTACCCATTGCCGATGAACCGTCGGGTAACGGTCAGGTTTTGCGTATGCAGGCCCTGACAGCACTGGTTGACCACGTGACGCTGCTGGTCAGCCGCTACTCGCGCGATGCCGACTATTTCCGACACGCCGAACCCGCTGTACCTGCCCGCTTCGAGCGCATCGAGAGCCTGCGGTTCCTGGACAGCCTCGCGTTCGTGCATCGCCTCAATGGCACCGCCGATCCACGGCTGCAGCAACTCGCACAAACGCCGATGATCGAAAGGCTGGAACAGCAATTCATCCAGAGCGCCGGGCATCCGGCCTTGAGCATCGCTGGCAACACCCTCGAGTATCACCAGTTGCACGCCCTCAGCCGTGCCATCGAGCAACGTTTGCGACCGCTGCTGGATCAGCATCAAGGCCCGGTAGTCATCGGGATCTGCTTGCCCAAATGCAGAGCGCTGTATGCGGGGATTCTGGCGATCCTGGGCAGTGGCGCGGTGTACTTGCCACTGGAGCCGAGCCATCCGTTGCAGCGTCAGCAGTACATTCTGTCGAATGCCGGTGCGGCGTTGCTACTGCATGATGGCGGACATCCCTTGGCCGAAGATATGCCGGGGCTGGACATCAGCCGCATCGATGTCCTTGATGCAGACCTCACTCAACCGTTGATGCGTCAACGCCCCGACCTCGATGCGCCATGCATGGCGCTCTACACCTCGGGCACCACTGGCCATCCGAAGGGTGTGTTGCTCAGCCAGGCCAACCTCGCGCACTTCACACACTGGTACGCCGACTATGTGCAGCTGACCAGCGAGAGCCGGGTGTTGCAGTTTTCTTCGTTGAGTTTCGACTCATCGCTGATCGACATCTTCCCGACCCTGTTGCAAGGCGCCGAGCTGATCGTGCCCGGTGATGACCAACGTCGCGATCCGCTGCAACTGGTGGAACTGATTCGTCGTCGACAACTGACCCACGCCTTTTTACCGCCCGCCTTGTTGAGCATCCTGCCACTGGAGCAGTTGCAGTGCCTGGATCATGTGATGACCGGCGGCGATGTCTGCGAGCCGTGGGTCATCGAGCAACTGAGCCGTCAGGGCAAGCTCTACAACCTCTACGGGCCAACCGAAGCCACAGTGCTGATTACTGCGCGGCGGCTTCAGGCAGGCGACCACAACCGCTCGCTGGGTGCACCGATCGCCAACAGCCAGGTGTTGATTCTCGATGATGACTTTCAACCAGTGGCCGAGCAGACCGTCGGTGAGTTGTACATCGCCGGCCCGGGCGTGTGTCTGGGTTACCTGAACAACCCGCAACAAACCACCGAGCGCTATCTTCACCTGAGTCTGCCTGATGGCCGGAGCCTGCGCGTCTATCGCACCGGGGACATGGCGAAGTGGACGGCTGATGGGATCGAGCTGTGCGGTCGGCGTGATAATCAGGTGAAGATCCGCGGGTTCCGGGTCGAGCCGGAGGAGATTGAGCGCTGTCTGCGCGACAGCCAGCTGTACCGCCAGGTTGCCGTGGTCATCGATAGCCAGCGACGGATTCTGGCCTTCCTTGCCCAACCTCGGGAAGACCTCCCCGGCACCGCTCGCCAAGCGTTGAGGGCCCACGCTACACAGCACCTGCCGGACTACATGCACCCCGCTGCATGGACCGAACTGGCAAGCATGCCTTACGCCAGCAATGGCAAGGTCGACCGCAAGGCGTTGCTGGATCTGCCCGTGAGCGTCACCGATAACCCTTCACGGCGCCTGCCCGGCAACGCCGATGAAGCCCTGCTGCTGGAAATATGGGCCGAATTGCTTGAGCTGCCGGCGAGCGACATTTCCACCGACGAAAGCTTCTTCAATCTGGGCGGACACTCGATCCTGTTGTCGCGCATGCTCCTGCGACTGCGCGAGGAATTCGGGCGCAGCATATCGATCAACCGCTTTATCGAACTGCCCACCCTCACCAAACTGGCGACTCTGGTGCGCGGCTCCGGCAGCGAAGAAGTACTGAGCGAACAGGCTCGGCGCGATGCCTTCCGCGAACTGGATATTCAGCCGTTGCCAATCAGCCGCATGGGCGATGTGCACAAGGTGATCGTCACCGGCGCCAACAGTTTTGTCGGTGTACATATCGTCGAGGCGTTGCTGGCCTGGGGGGCCAGCGAAGTCGCCTGCCTGGTTCGCGACGGCAATGGGCAATCGGCGGACGAACGCTTTGCCCAGGCGCTGCAGGAGAACCGGTTGGAGCATCTGGATATGAGCCGGGTGAGGGTTTACGCGGCGGACATCACGCGGCCGGAGCTCGGTTTGGCGCCCGAGGCTTACCAGCGACTGGATCGAGAATTTGGCGCACTGGTGCACAACGCGGCCAACGTCAATCACGTCCTCGATTACGAGTCGCTGGCGCAGGACAACGTTGAGCCGATTTTCGAATGTTTGCGCCTGTGCGAAGGGCACAGCAAAAAAATCTTCAATTTCATCTCGACACTCTCGGCCTCCAGCACGATATCCGCCGACGGCCGAGTGCTTGAGATGCCAGCCGCACCGACACCACCCATCTACATCAAGAACGGCTACAACCTGTCCAAATGGGTCGGCGAACGAATCCTCGAGCGGGCACGGGAGCTTGGGGTGCGGGTCAATCTCTACCGCCCCGGCAATATCAGCTTCAACAGCCTCACAGGCGTGTGCCAGCCGCACAAGAATCGCCTGATGCTGATGCTCAAGGGCTCGATCCAGCTTGGCCAGGTACCGGAGTTCGCCCTGAATTTCGACTTGATGCCGGTGGACTTCCTTGCCCGATTCATCGCCTTCCACGCCAGTCGTTATCAATCGGAACAAGCAGTGTTCAACCTGCACAACCCCGAACCCCTGAGCTGGGACAACTATGTGGCGTCCTTCCGCGAGGCGGGGCGCGAATTCGTGATGGTCAGCGTCGCCGACTGGCAGCAGCAACTGGGTCGGGTCGACAGCGACAACGCGTTGTTCGGCGTGCTGGGGTTCTACCTCAATGGCTTTGAGGAGGACATCGGCGATATCTCGATGATCGGGCACGACAACGCCCAGGCCGGCGTTCGGCTGATGGGTGCGCACTACCCGCAAAAGTCCCCGGCGCTGCTGCGTCGCGGCTGCGACTACCTCAAAGAAATCAACTTCATCTGATTCAACCCCAACGGAGCAAAACCATGAGCACTCTGCAACCCGATACCCTGATCAAAAACCCTCAAGGCTGCCACGTAGTGTCCTCGGTGGACGTGCCTGCCGATGCCGGGCAGGTATGGGCCGTAGTCGGTAACTTTGCTGGCTTCGATCACTTCATCCCGGCGCTGTCGCACATCGAAATGACCGGTGAAGGTGTGTCTTCGCTGCGCAAAAAATTCTTCAGGGACGGCAATCTGGTGGTCGAACAACTCAACTCCCGGGACGACCAGGCACGGCACATGACCTGGACTACCATTTACAACACCCTGGGTGTGGCCAATCTGTGGGCAGCGATGAGCGTTGAATCACTGGATGCGGACAAATCCCGAGCTACCTGGACCATCATCGCCGAACCGGCGCAGGGTGGCGCCGAGGCGCTGCCGGGCTTCAAGGATTTCGTGCAGGGCTTTGCCGATGATGCGATGAACAACGTGCTGAGACTGTTTGCCTGAAATGTGAAAAAGCCCGTTGTGTAGAGCAATGTTGTTCAGTTAAGCGAATGTGGTCTCTGTAGGAGCAAGCTCGCTCCTACAATTTCCTTAACTGAACAGCATTGCGTTGTGGAGAGGCTCCGCAATGGGCTTTTCAGTACCCCTGAAACGACGAAACCCCTGTCTGCGTTAGCAGACAGGGGTTTCGGAATTCAATCTTGACGATGACCTACTCTCACATGGGGAAACCCCACACTACCATCGGCGATGCATCGTTTCACTGCTGAGTTCGGGATGGGATCAGGTGGTTCCAATGCTCTATGGTCGTCAAGAAATTCTGTGACCAGCCCGTTAGAACTTTAACGTGCCAGTGAAAATTGGTGACTTCTACTAAAACAAAACCCCTACCTGCGTGCGCAGATAGGGGTTTTGGAATTTAATCTTGACGATGACCTACTCTCACATGGGGAAACCCCACACTACCATCGGCGATGCATCGTTTCACTGCTGAGTTCGGGATGGGATCAGGTGGTTCCAATG